>CAJJDD010000027.1 GCA_905182895.1 Flavobacteriales bacterium UBA4466 | reverse complement strand
ACAGGGCTATAATGCTCGAAAGTGGGTTAGTGAATAATTCCATGACGTCTGATTTTAAGTGTTTATTAAGCCTTTGCAATAGGGTCTCGTAAGTATGACGTTAAAATGTTGTCTGGGTTGCCTCGTTTCGTGTACAAAGTACAAGATCTTTTTACTCGGGGTTAGGGTTGGCGTATTGTTTGACATGAGTAGCTTCTATTATTTCTGGACTTAGAATTATTAGTCTTTCTATAATGTTTCTAAACTCTCTAATATTACCAGTCCAGTTAACAAGCTGAAGTTCTTTTATCGCTTTATCATCTATTTTCTTTTTGGCCATTCCATATTCATTACAAATTTTAGTGATGAAGAAATCAGCTAGCAGTGGAATATCATCCCGTCTTTCATTCAAACTAGGAACATGAATAAGGATTACACTCAGTCTATGAAACAAATCCTCTCTGAATCTTCCTGCATCTATTTCTTCTCTGAGATTTTTATTCGTAGCAGCTAGAATTCTAACGTTAACTTTGATGTCTTTCTCACCGCCTACTCGGGTAATTCGGTTTTCTTGAAGTGCTCTTAGCACTTTCGCTTGAGCGCTTGAGCTCATGTCTCCTATTTCATCTAAAAATAGGGTACCTCCATCAGCCTGTTCGAACTTGCCCTTGCGCTGTTTAATAGCTGATGTAAAGGCTCCTTTTTCATGACCGAAAAGTTCACTTTCGATTAACTCACTTGGAATAGCGGCACAGTTTACTTCTATGAACGGTGCTTTATGTCTAGCGCTTTTTTCATGTAGCTGTCTTGCTACTAGTTCTTTTCCTGAGCCGTTACCGCCAGTAATTAGAACTCTAGCATCAGTAGGAGCCACAGTGTCTATCATGTCTTTGATGTCTTGAATAGAGCTTGATTCCCCCACGATATCAGAAGTCTTACTGGCATGAATTTTCTTTTTGAGAATTTGAGTTTCCTTGACTAGCGTAGATTGGTCGGTAGCATTTCTTAGAGTAACTAAAATTCTATTTAGATCTAATGGCTTTTGAATGAAATCATAGGCACCATTTTTTAAAGCATCCACTGCAGTATCCACAGTTCCATGACCAGAGATCATTATTACAGGAACATCTAAACCTAATTCTTGAATTTTACTTAAAAGTTAAGCCATCCATTTTAGGCATCTTTATATCACAAAAAATGACATCAAACTTTTCCTTGCCCAATAGATGAAGCCCTGCAACCCCGTCCTCTGCTGTATCTACTTGATATTTCTCGTACTCTAAAATTTCCTTTAAGGAATTTCTTATTGGAGCTTCATCATCTATCACTAATATTTTTGACATCTACTTTTTTTTGTTTTTAAGTTCAATTATTATTCCAATTATTCGATTGGAGTCATTGAAGACAGTAATCCTTCTTTTAGCGCATATGATGACCGAAATAGCTTGCTGACTTTAGTCGCTCTAATCACCTCAAAAATTTCTAGACTCGAAATCACCATCATGTCGGCACGCATAGGGAGTAATCCATTCGCAAATTGTCTTTCTTTTAGAGTAGAAGCTACCAATTTATCGTGGAGTGAGAAAAAATCTGAGAGAATAATTTCATTAAAGTCTATTTTGTTTGACGAGTAGTCCTCGTGTAAATCCCATTCTAGCATATCGTGAATAGAGTCGAATGAACCGCTACTGCCGATTAGTTTAGTTGTCTTATGCGTAGCAATAGCTCTCAAACAAGTCTTTCAACTCAAGACAAAGTCTTTGAGATAATCTGTCTCTTTCAGATGCTAGAATAGGATCAGACGGCTTTAACCAATCCAATAACCTGCTTACTCCTAGGTTATAGCTTCTGGACCAAACGACTAACTTATTTTTTACGATAATAAATTCAGTACTACCTCCACCCACATCCATAATAAGGTAATCCTCTAGGCCTTCTGGTAAAGTTAGTTCGACTCCTTTTTGTATTAGAGAAGCTTCTTCTTGACCTGATATAATGTCTATTTGTATTCCAGTAGACTTGAGAACTTCTTGTTGAAACTCGCCTGAGTTAGAAGAATCTCTCATAGCAGAAGTAGCGATAGCTTTAATTTCTGTTACCTGATGTTGGTCAATAACGTTTTTATAGTGAACCATGGCTCTAACTCCTCTAACAAAAGCATCGGGCATAATTTGGCCTTCTTTTAAGCCAGATTTACCAAGTTTAACTGCTTGTTTTTCTTTAACTATGACTTTAAAAGCACTGTCAGTGATTTCCGCAATCAACAGATTGAAGGTGTTTGTCCCTAGGTCAATTATTGCTACGCGCATACTAGTACTTTAACCATTTCCATAGCTCCCTATAAGAAACCTTCTTTCCGTACATCAGAATTCCGGTTCTGTATATTTTACCTGCTAGGGCCACCGTTCCTATAAAAGTAGCGATAAGGACTATCATGGAAAGGGCTAATTCCCACCATTCAAAGCTACCCATTGAAACTCTCACTAACATAATAATAGGAGAGGTGAGAGGAAAAATGCTAAACACTGTGGCTATGGTGCTTTCGGGATTTACGATGACCAGCTGAGATAACATAATAGCAGCTATCAATGGAATAGTTATGGGGACTAAGAATTGTTGAGAATCTGCTTCTGCATCTACTGCTGATCCAGCCGCTGCCATTAGCGAACCATAAAGCAGATAGCCGCCTAAAAAATAGAATATAAAGCAGAGAGCTACTAATGTCCAATTCATGGAAAATGCAGCTTCTATATAATCTCCTGCCTGCCCCATGCTAGCTAAAGCTTGTTCTAGAGATGCGTCTTTAGATATTACACTTCCGTTTTCTACTTGAGCGGCTAATTCAGAAACATCTGTCTGACTAGATATAATGCCAATCCCTACTGCTGAAATAACAGCAAATGGTCAAGTAATCACTGGGTAAGTCCTACTAGCCCAACTCCTATTATTTTTCCCATTAAGAGTTGGAATGGTTTTACGGAAGAGATAAGTACTTCTACTATACGACTCATTTTTTCTTCCAGCACTCCTCTCATCACTAAAGAGCCGAAAAGAAAAATAGTCATATAGATTATAAGAGATAAGCCATAACCTATCCAACCTCTAGTTCTTAAATGTGGGTCTTCTACATCTAAATTCTCGGCATCTTGTTCTACTAAATCAATGTTAACCTCTGCTTTTTTATATTCTTCAGGCTTTACATTTAAGAATGTCTCCCACGTGTATTCCTGAAAATCATCTTGGAGATTGTTTTCTATCTTATTAGATATAATGCTTGAAGGAAGATCTTTGTAGAGCATAGGTACATTCTCATCATTCACTGTCTGATCATCTACACTTATCTTTAAAGTATAGTCGCTATCGAGAAATGCTTGAACCTCCATTTCTTCGTGAGTAAAGTTGTAAACGATGCTGCTGTCTTTAGCGTTTTTCCATCTTTCTGTGTTGAAAGGGATAATCTTACCATTTATATTATTAGATAAAATACCGGAAGAATCTACCACGAGGACATTATGGTTAGTGCTATCTGAAAGGCCTAAAGCGATAACTCCAGCAAATACAGCTACGAAGAGAAAGGGAACTAAAAAGGTGACTATTAGGAATGACTTTTTGGTAACCCGAGTTAAATATTCTCTTTTAATGATTAATGAAGTCTTATTCATGATTGTGCGTTTTTAGCCTCTATTACTTGAATAAAGATGTCATTCATACTAGGTACTACTTCGCTTACGCTATTGAATTTCACTTCAGGTAAAGTAGCTGAGAGTAGTTCGTTTAATCCCATCTTGTTGTTTAGGATTTTCACCTTGCACTTATGATTATCTCCTTCAGTTTCTTTTTCTAGTAACTCGAAGTTAGTCCAAAGGGCGTTTGTAAACCCTATAATACTTCCGGTGAAATCCAGTTCGTAGGTTTGAGTTTTAAACTGGTCCTTAATGTCTTTAACAGTCCCGTCTAGTAATTTTTCACTCTTATTAATGAGAGCTATAGAGTCACAGATCTCTTCAACAGAGTCCATGTTGTGAGTAGATAAAATGATACTTGTTCCTTTTTCTTTTAATCTTAGTATTTCAGATTTTACCAGGTTAGTATTAATGGGTCTAATGCACTAAATGGTTCATCTAATAAAATAAAGCTTGGATCATGGAGTACAGTCGTAATGAACTGAATTTTTTGAGCCATTCCTTTAGAGAGCTCGTCGATCTTTTTTATTCCACCATTCAGATATCTCGAATCGCTCAAACCAATCCATGAGCTTGGCCTTCGCTACAGCTTTGTCCATGCCTTTGAGCTGAGCTAGATACAACGCTTGCTCTCCTACTTTCATTTTTTTGTACAAACCTCTTTCTTCTGGCAAATAACCGATGTCTTTAATGTGGGCTCGGTTTAATAGTTCACCATCTAAAAAAATCTCACCGGAGTCTGGTCCTGTGATCTGATTGATTATCCTAATTAATGAAGTTTTACCAGCACCATTAGGGCCCAATAAACCAAAAATAGTTTTTTCAGGAACGGCTATGCTTACATCATTTAACGCTCTATGGCTAGCATAGTTCTTAACGATGTGTTTGGCCTCTAGTATGAGTTTTGACATTTAAAAAAATGGTTTAATGCAAATCTAAAATTTCTAAATATTTAGAGCATAAAAAAGGACAGAAGCTCCTAAAAAGATGTTAACTCCTGTCCGTTATAATAAGGCGTTCAGTGATTTGTTTCTTAACTGAACATTTCTTTTACTTTCTTAAAAAAGCCCTTGTCTTTAGATCCAGGTTGAGGATTGAAGTTTTCAGAGTCTTTAAGTTTCTGTAAGATATCTTTTTCTTCAGAGCTTAACTTCTGTGGTGTCCATACATTAAAGTGAACTAGTAAATCACCGCTTCCGTATGATTGAACAGAGGGAAGTCCTTTTCCTTTTAACCTCAGAGTTTTTCCACTCTGAGTACCAGCTTCGATCTTAATCTTAGCTTTTCCCTCTATTAATGGTACCTCTACTTGATTACCTATCGCTGCGTCTATGAAGTTTACATAGAGGTCATAATGTAAATTTTGTCCTTCGCGGTGCAATTCTAGGTGCTCTTCCTCCTCAATAAGTACTATTAAATCTCCAGGGACTCCTCCAAATGGAGCTGCATTTCCTTTGCCACTCACATTAAGCTGCATTCCCTCTTCTACGCCAGCTGGAATATCGATAGTTACAACTTCCTCTTTTCTGTCTAGTCCATTCTCATCAGTTCCTTTAGGTCTGCTAGTGATTTTTTGACCTGACCCGTGACAAGTAGTACAGGTAGCACTTGTTTGCATTTGTCCAAGAATAGTGTTGGACACCCTAGTAATTTGTCCTGTTCCTCGGCATGTAGAGCATTCACCATATTCAACTCCATCTACATTTACTAGTTTGAATACTTTTATTTTTTTCTGAACTCCTGTGGCTATGTCTGCTAGAGAGAGTTTAACCTTAATTCTTAGGTTAGACCCTTTTACTCTTCGAACTCTTCTGCCTCCACCTCCGAATCCGCCTCCACCTCCGAAGATGTCACCAAACTGGCTGAAAATGTCGTCCATATTCATGCCGCCACCGCCACCGCCACCAAAACCTCCGCCTTGGCCCATTCCGGAATGTCCATACTGATCGTAACGTGCTTTTTTATTTCCGTCACTTAATATATCATAAGCTTCGGCTGCTTCTTTAAATTTAGCTTCAGCAGATGAGTCATCTGGGTTTTTATCAGGATGATACTTAATAGCCATCTTTCGATAAGCTTTTTTTATATCTCCTTCTGAAGCTCCCTGGCTTAAATCTAATATTTCGTAGTAATCTCTTTTTGACATCTAAAACTCTTTTATAATTATTGTCCAACTACCACCTTAGCGAACCTAAGCACTTTGTCATTTAAGAAGTAGCCTTTTTCTATGACATCTACTACATTGTTCTTCATGTCCTCAGAGGGAGCAGGAATGTTTGTAATAGCCTCGTGGTGTTCTACATCGAATGGTTTCCCTATGGAGTCCATAGCTACTAGTCCTTTTCCTTCGAGAACTCTAAAAGTTTTACCTCTTATTAATTCGAAACCTTCTTTAACTGCATCTATGTCATCATTTGTAGCATTGGCAGATATTGCTCTATCAAAATCATCTAATGCTGGTATTATATCTTTTAATAAATCTGAACTAGCAGACTTAATTAGGTCGATTCTTTCCTTAGCGTTTCTCTTTCTGAAATTATCGAACTCAGCATAAAGTCTTAGGTATTTATCCTTCCATTCTTTCGATTCATTCTCAGCTACTTCTAATGGTGAAAGGGCAGGTTCTGTAGTTTCGGCTGTGTCTTTAGATTCCTTTTCAGCTTCTTGATTAATTGACTCTTCCTGCTTGCGCTTTCTCCGTTTCTTTTGCTTCGTTTTCTGTAGACATATTCTTGATTTAATTTTCTTCAATTTTTGGGGCAAAGATACTGCCAGCACTTACATTAATGACAAACTGTCAATTTTTCCATTTTGGGTGGACTAATAGACTGACATTATGTTGGCTATTATGCCTTGCGCCTAATAGATGTTTACTTTTTTTATTATGAGTAATAATCATATCTGCGCCTAATTTTTAGTCAAAAAAAAGCAGGCTTAGAGCCTGCTTTAAAGAAATATTGAGTTAAGAGTTATTTGAATTTTTTCACATGTGCGTCTACCGCTTTATCTATGCCCATGCCTCTTAGGTTCTTAGCTAGAATAATGACCATTTTCATCGATTAGAAAAGCTAGTGGGGATAGAGGAGACATTGTACAGTCCTGCTGCTTCAGAAGACCAACCTTTTAAGTCGCTTACATGGTAATCCCAGATTAGGCCATCTTTTCTTTACTGCCGCCTCCCAAGCTTCTTTGTTCTTGTCTAATGAGACACTTAAAACTTCAAACCCTTCAGCTCTATGGAACTTGGCTTTCTGGTACTTTCTTGTAAGCACGAATTACATTAGGATTTTCTCTTCTACATGGTCCACACCAGCTTGCCCAAAAATCGACTAGTACAATTTTCCCTTTTAAATCGGAAAGTTTGATCGTTTCTCCATTTAGTCCTTTTAGGGATAATTCAGGGGCCTGATCTCCTACGGTAGTTCCTGTTTTTACTCCGGTCCCTATACTAAAGCCAAACCCTAGAAGGGCTAAGACTAAAATCATGGTTATATTTCGAGCTTTCATATTATTCTTTTATTTTTTCTTAAAGTTATATCTTCTTAGATTATATACAAACACTGTTCCACTAAATATATTGCGCTATTTCGGAGAGTCTACTCTTGTGATTTTAGCTCCGAGAGCCCTTAGTCGAGTGTCAATATTCTGGTATCCTCTGTCTATTTGATTGATATTGTGAATTGTACTAGTTCCTTCAGCAGAAAGCGCTGCAATTAGAAGCGATACGCCTGCTCTAATGTCAGGGCTTGTCATTGTAACTCCTTTTAGAGGAGCTTTTTTATCTAAACCTATTACTGTAGCTCTGTGAGGGTCACATAGGATTATTTTAGCTCCCATGTCGATTAATTTATCTACAAAGAAAAGTCTACTCTCAAACATTTTTTGATGAATAAGGACTGAGCCTCTGGCTTGAGTAGCTGTGACTAAAACTATGCTCAATAAGTCTGGGGTAAAACCTGGCCATGGGGCATCGGAAATAGTCATTATTGAACCATCAATGAATGATTCGATTTCATAATTGTTTTGAGCCGGAACGTATATATCGTCTCCTCTTCTCTCCAGTTTAATTCCCATTCTTCTGAAAATGGTGGGTATAACACCTAACTTATCATAAGAAACATCTTTTATTGTAATTTCAGAACCTGTCATGGCAGCTAGCCCTATGAAACTTCCGATTTCTATCATGTCAGGCAGCACTCTGTGTTCTGTCCCTTTTAAGGACTTCACGCCTTCTATTTTTAACAGATTAGAGCCAACCCCAGTGATTTTACCTCCCATTCTGTTAATCATCTCACATAGCTGCTGTAAGTAAGGTTCGCAGGCAGCGTTGTAAATTGTAGTTTCTCCCTCCGCCATGCTAGCTGCCATTACTATGTTTGCCGTTCCGGTAACAGAAGCCTCGTCTAGCAACATGTAGGCTCCTTTAAGTGGGTTTCCCGTTACTCTGTAGAATTGATTTACAGGGTCGTAGTCAAATTTAGCTCCGAGTTTTTGAAAACCTATGAAGTGAGTATCTAATCTTCTCCTTCCTATCTTATCTCCGCCTGGTTTCGGGATGAAGCCTTTGCCGAAACGTGCGAGTAGCGGACCTACGATCATAATTGACCCTCTTAGTGAAGCTCCCTTCTTTTTAAACTCCTCAGACTCCAGATAATCTAAGTTTACGTTTTCTGCTTTGAATGAATACTCGGATTCAGATAGTTTATTCACTTCTACACCTAAATCTTGAAGTAGGTCTATTAGTTTTTTTACATCTACAATGTCAGGAATGTTTTTTATGACGACTTCCTCGGATGTTAATAGAACTGCACATAATATTTGCAACGCTTCGTTCTTTGCTCCTTGTGGTGTTACTTCACCTTTTAATTGGTGGCCTCCTTCTACTATAAATGACGACATATTAATTTTTTAAATTCTCAGTAAATTTGATACAAAAAAAAACTCAAAGAAAAATCTCTGAGTTTTTTATTGACATCTGAAAATGGAAATGTCTATCGCTTCTTATAATTCTTTTTAAATGGGGCCTTTTTCTTTTTATGATGATGTGCTTTGGTAGCTGTTGGAATGTCAGCTACATGCGCTAGCTGGACATCTTCTGCCAGTTCTAGCTTTCCATTACTCATTTCTTTCAGTTGCTTTTTTATAGTGTGATCTACAACTGAACTTTGGTTATAGACCATGTAATGTCTTTTCATTAAGTTGGCTATAACAACTTTTAGCTGCTCCTTCTCTTCACCTTCTTCGAAGTCCTTACAAACATTAATGATGTTCTGAATGTTCTTGCCGTAATGGCCGTATTTCAGATTAGATTGCGGGTAAGGAACTCTTTGAGGTTTTTCTGCTAGTTCTTCTGGCGCAGGTTTTGCGTATGGCCAACATGGCGCAGGTTGGGGTTGTTATGATGTGCAAATGATCCCAAAGCTTGTGTTTGTAGTCTTCCACATCTCTTAGGTGAGGAGAAAGTTGTCCCATAACACTAATAATAGCACTTACCGCCTTGTTTCTTTCATCTCTGTCTGCTAGTTCTAGGGCGTAAGCCACCATGTTATGGACATTCCTTCCATATTCAGGTATGATTAAATCAGGTCTGCTTGAATTATACTCCATTTTAAATACCTCCATTTTTCAAAACTTTATTGCGTTGCAAATTTAACTCTATTAAAGGATAATTTTTTGTTTTAGTTCAGAATCTTGACTTTAGCGAATCGAAGTAAGAGTTGTTTGTGGCCAACCCTAGGAAAGAAAACGGTAGCTTTCTTATTCGGTGATTCACCTTCAGTAGAAATAACCTTTCCTTTCCCGAATTTTTCGTGCATGACCTCCATTCCTGTTGCTATAAGGTTAGCATCATCTGATTCAAAATTACTTGGGATACTTGTTTTTAGTTTCCTTACTGGCTTTAAATTTGGGTTTTGAGAAGTTGAATTCCCAGAAGAGCTGAAATTCATTCTTTCTTGATCAAATGAGAATGCCTTTCTTTTTGGCTCAGTTATTTTAGAAGGCAACTCAAGGAATCGCGCATCTATTTCGTCTACGAACCTACTCGGTTCACAATGGATAAGATTCCCCCATCTAAACCTAGTTTGAGCGTAGCTCAAAACAAGTGTTTTTTCTGCTCTTGTAATGGCTACATAAAAAAGTCTTCTTTCTTCTTCTAAGTCGGCCCTAGAGTTTAGGGATAGTTGTGAAGGGAATAAGTTTTCTTCTAAGCCTACTACAAACACAACAGGGAATTCCAGCCCTTTAGCTGCGTGTATGGTCATGAGAGAAACTTTTGGTTCAGAGTCATCTTCTGCATCTGCATCTGTTAACAGAGCTACATCAATCAGAAAGTCGCTTAGTTTTTTCAAGTCATTATCTCCATCTGAATCGGAGAATTCCTTAATTCCGTTTAGTAACTCTTGAATATTCTCAAACTTACTTATTCCTTCAGGCGTTTTGTCTCCACCTAATTCTTGGAGGATTCCAGTAGTCTTAGCCATCTCTTTGGCTAAGTCATAAGCATCAGTGCTGTCTAATCTTACACTGAAGCTTCTTATCATAGAATAAAAGGACTCGAACTTATTTAGAGTAGCCGAATTAAACTTTAGGCCAAATTTTGATGGAGATTGAATAACCTCCCAAAGTGATGTTGAATTTTCATTAGCAGCAATAGTTAGTTTATCCAAGCTCGTCTTACCTATTCCCCGAGCAGGGTAGTTAATTACTCTTTTTAAAGCTTCTTCATCATTATTATTGGCTGCTAATCTGAAATAGGCGAGTAAATTTTTAATTTCTTTTCTCTGATAGAACGACTGTCCGCCATAAATTTTATAGGCTAAGTTCAGTCTCCTTAGTGCTTCTTCAAAGGATCTTGACTGAGCATTGGTTCGATATAATATGGCGAATTTATCGTTAGATAATTGTTTGTTGTTTTTTAGATTAAATATTTCGTTGGCCACGAAAACGCCCTCATCATTATCAGATAAAGACCGTTGCAACTTTATTTTGTCCCCTTCTTCGTTGGAGGTCCATACTTCTTTTGGGATCTGCTCCTTGTTGTTGGCTATAACACTATTCGCAGCCTCCACTATGGTTTTTGAGCTCCTGTAATTTTGCTCAAGCTTTAAATATTAAAGTCTAATACCTTTTTGGAAATTTAAAATATAATCAATTTTATACTGTCTCTGAAGCTATAAATGGACTGAGCATCATCTCCAACTACACATATGTTTTGAAACTTGTCGGGTTTAACCATTTATTCTGAATAAAATTAGTATCTTGATACTCGTCTACAAGGATGTATTTAAACTTGTGCTGATATTTGACTAGTACTTCAGGAAAGTCTCTTAATAGAACGTTGGTGTTGAAAAGTAAATCGTCAAAATCCATTGCTCCTGACCTGAAACATCTTTGGACGTAGGCTTTGTATATTCTTCCAATTTCTGGTTTTCCTGTTCTCTTATCTTCCTCTTGTATTTCAGGATTTGTAGCGTAATTTACAGCAGAGATAAGGTTGTTTTTTGCACCGCTTATCCTGCCATATACCATGCCCACTTTATACACCTTGTCGTCAATCCCTAATTCTTTTATTATCGATTTTAGTAAGCTCTTAGTGTCTTGAGTGTCGTAAATAGTAAAATTAGAGGGGTAGTTTAGTTTCTCGGCTTCAATTCTTAATATTCGAGAAAAGATGGAGTGAAATGTTCCCATCCATATATTTCTGCCCTCGTTTTCACCAATGATATCGCTGATTCTTGTTTTCATTTCCCTTGCAGCCTTATTGGTGAAAGTTAAAGAAATGATGTTAAAAGGATCAACTCCATTATTAATAAGGTGAGCTATGCGGTAGGTTAAAACCCTGGTTTTGCCTGAGCCCGCTCCAGCTATAACCATCATTGGTCCATTGATGTGAGTGGCAGCTTCTAGTTGAGGCTTGTTTAATTCTTGGAGAAATTCCATTCTTCAAAATTAAAGAAAGATTTTTGGTGGATATGAATAAATAACATGTTCTTTTTATTTGCCGCTAAATAGCTGTATATCAGTAATTAATGGAGAATTATAAAAAATGGCAACAACCAATTATTATCATATATATATATTTTTTGGAAATTATTAAAAGCAGGGTATTGGTATCTCTAAAAAGATTAGTACATTTGCACACCCAAAAAAATTGGTTTGGAAGAATATTGCATGCAGAATGTTTAGAAATTAACGAGAATGCCAACAATACAACAATTAATAAGAAAAGGTAGAGTAAGTAAGACTACCACGAGCAAGTCAGCAGCGCTAGACTCTTGTCCTCAAAGAAGAGGTGTTTGTGTTAGAGTTTATACTACTACTCCAAAGAAGCCTAACTCGGCTATGAGAAAGGTGGCTAGAGTTAGATTGACTAACGGTAAAGAGGTGAATGCCTATATCGGAGGTGAAGGACATAACTTACAAGAGCACTCTATCGTTTTAGTTAGAGGAGGAAGGGTGAAGGATTTACCAGGGGTGAGATACCATATCGTTAGAGGTGCGTTAGATACCGCTGGTGTAGAGGGAAGAACTCAAAGAAGAAGTAAATACGGGGCTAAAAGACCTAAGAAATAATATCCGACCATGAGAAGAAGAACGGCAAAGAAACACAGGACGTTACCTGACCCAAGGTTTAACGAGACTCTAGTAACAAGGTTTGTGAATAACCTTATGTTAGATGGTAAGAAGAATACATCTTTCAAAATCTTTTATGATGCTATAGATAAGGTTTCTGAAAAGACAGGTGAGGACGGGTTAGAGCAATGGAAAAAAGCATTGGAGAATATAACTCCGGCTGTCGAGGTTAGAAGTAAAAGGGTAGGAGGGGCTACGTTTCAAATCCCAATGCCTATTAGAGATAGTAGAAAGCTGAGTATGGGTATGAAGTGGTTGATTAGCTACTCGAGAAAAAGGAATGAGAAGTCAATGAGTGAAAAGTTAGCTGGTGAGATTATTGCTGGAGCTAAAGAGGAAGGGGCGGCTTTTAAGAAAAAAGAAGATACACATAGAATGGCGGAAGCGAACAAGGCATTCTCTCATTTTAGATTTTAACAAAAGATTATAAGAAAATTTCCACCAGGACAATGGCAAAAAGAAATTTAACATATACAAGAAATATTGGTATTGCTGCGCATATTGATGCTGGTAAAACTACTACGACTGAGCGTATTCTTTACTATGGTGGTGTTAGTCATAAAATCGGAGAGGTTCATGATGGTGCAGCCACAATGGATTGGATGGAGCAAGAGCAAGAGAGAGGTATTACGATTACTTCGGCCGCTACAACATTGAATTGGGATTATAGAGGTCAGGAATATCATGTTAATATTATCGACACTCCGGGTCACGTTGATTTTACCGTTGAGGTAAATCGCTCTTTGAGAGTGTTGGATGGTTTGGTTTTCTTGTTTAGTGCTGTGGATGGTGTAGAGCCACAATCAGAAACGAATTGGAGGTTAGCAGATAATTACAATGTACCAAGAATTGGTTTTGTAAATAAAATGGACAGACAAGGTGCAGACTTTTTAAATGGTTTGTGGCCAGGTCAGAGAGATGTTAGGGTCTCATGCATTACCGCTTCAGATTAATATCGGAGCAGAAGATGATTTCAAGGGAGTAGTTGATTTGATTAATTTCAGAGGTATTGTATGGAATGAGCATGATCAGGGTATGACTTTTGAAGAGATTCGAAATTCCAGCAGATATTTTAGATGAAGCAAGAGAACTTAGAGAAGCGCTTTTAGAAGCGGTAGCTGAGTTTGATGATAATTTAATGGAGAAGTATTTCGAAGATTCAGAATCTTTGACGGAGAGAGAGATTTTGGACGCGCTAAGAGAGGCAACAATCGCAGGTAAAGTAGTTCCAATGATGTGTGGTTCGGCATTTAAGAATAAAGGAGTGCAAACTATGCTTGATATGGTTATGGAAATTCTTCCATCACCTATGGATACTGATGGCGATAGAAGGTGTTAATCCTGATACTGAAGAACAAGAAGAGCGTAAGCCAAGTGTTGATGAGCCTTTTGCAGCATTAGCTTTTAGATTTTTTTTGGATCCCTTCGTAGGAAGGCTTTGTTTCACAAGAGCATATTCAGGTATTCTAGATGCTGGTTCTTATGTTTTAAATACAAGAACAGGAAAGAAGGAGAGGATTAGTAGAATATTCCAAATGCACGCCAATAAGCAGAACCAGATTGATACATTACAAGCTGGTGATATTGCTGCATTAGTTGGATTTAAAGATATAAAGACGGGTGATACTCTTTGTGACGAAAAGAACCCGATAGTACTTGAGTCAATGGACTTTCCAGACCCTGTAATTGGTATAGCAATTGAGCCAAAAACTCAAGCTGACGCGGATAAATTGGGAATGTCTTTAGGTAAATTAGCTGAAGAGGATCCAACGTTCCAAGTAAAGACTGATGAAGATACAGGTCAGACTATTATTAGTGGAATGGGTGAGTTACACTTAGAGATTATTTTAGATAGATCAAGAGAGAATTTAAAGTTGAGTGTAACCAAGGGGCTCCACAAGTTTCATACAAAGAAGCGATTAGTGGCAGCATAAGACATAGAGAAGTTTACAAGAAGCAGTCGGGAGGTAGTGGTAAATTTGCTGACATAGTGGTTGAGATATCTCCTAATGATGATCCAGAGAATCCGGGTCTCGTATTCAAGAATAGCGTGAAGGGTGGGAATGTTCCTAGAGAATTCGTTCCTTCAGTGGAGAAAGGGTTTAAGATGGCAATGGCTAACGGAGTGTTAGCAGGATATCCATTAGATTCACTTAGTGTTGAGTTGAAAGATGGTGGTTTTCATGCTGTAGATTCCGATGCTTTATCTTTTGAGTTGTGTGCTAAGATGGCATATAGAGCGGCTTTACCACAATGTAATCCTGTTTTATTAGAGCCTATGATGAAGTTGGAAGTAGTTACTCCAGAAGAGAATATGGGTAATGTTATTGGAGATTTAAATAAAAGAAGAGGTCTAATTGAAGGTTCTTCAGAGAGAAACGGTGCTACCGTAGTGAACGCTAAAGTTCCTCTTTCTGAGATGTTTGGTTACATAACAGACTTAAGAACAATTACATCAGGAAGAGCAACTTCAACTATGGAGTTCTCACACTTTGCTCCAGCACCAAAGGGTGTAGCTGAGGAAGTAATCAAGAAATTTACAAAAGATAATAAAAGTATAAATCCAATAATATGAGTCAGAAAATTAGAATAAAATTAAAGTCTTACGATCACAACTTAGTAGATAAATCTGCTGAAAAGATTGTGAAAACAGTAAAAACGACAGGTGCAGTTATTAGTGGTCCAATTCCACTTCCAACTCATAAAAGAATTTATACTGTACTACGTTCTCCGCATGTGAATAAAAAGGCGAGAGAGCAGTTTGAGCTAAGCTCTTACAAAAGATTAATTGACATATATAGCAGTAGTGCTAAAACTGTTGATGCATTAATGAGGCTCGAACTTCCGAGTGGAGTAGAGGTAGAAATAAAAGTTTAATTAGTATCTATTAAAATTAAGATATGCCTGGATTAATAGGAAAGAAAATAGGTATGACTAGTATGTACAGTGCCGAGGGTAAGAATTTACCATGTACCTTGATATCTACTGGTCCTTGTGTAGTAACACAAGTCAAAACCATTGAGAAGGACGGCTATGAGGCTATCCAGCTTGGATATGGTGAAAAGAAAGAAAAGAGAACTACAAAGTCTCTCAAAGGTCACTTCCAAAAAAGTGGTGGAAATCTGTTACGAACTCTAGTTGAGTTTAGTGGATTCTCTCAGGAATTGAAGGCTGGGGATGTACTTAATCTGACAGATGTTTTTCAAGAAGGACAGTTTGTTGATGTAGTAGGAACATCTAAAGGTAAGGGTTTTCAGGGTGTAGTTAAAAGACACGGATTTGCAGGTGTAGGGCAGGCAACGCACGGTCAGCATAACAGACTTAGAGCACCGGGTTCAATAGGAGCTGCTTCGGATCCAGCGAGAGTTTTCAAAGGGATGAAGATGGGAGGTCAGATGGGTAATGTAAGAGTTACCGTTCAAAATCTTAAGGTCTTGAAGATATTTGCTGATGAAAATTTAGTGGTTATTAGTGGTGCTATACCAGGCGCTAAAGGTTCAACAGTTTTAATACAGAATTAAGATGCAAGTAGAAATTTATGCTAAAGACGGAAAAAAGACTTCGAAGAAAGCTAAGCTTGATCAGTCTATATTTGGGATTGAGCCGAATGATCATGCTATATACTTGGATGTAAAAAGATATTTAGCTAATCAACGTCAAGGAACGCACAAGTCTAAGGAGAGAGGAGAGATTGCAGGATCAACAAGAAAGATTAAAAAGCAGAAAGGTACTGGTACTGCTAGAGCGGGAAGTATTAAGAATCCATTATTCAAAGGTGGTGGTACTATATTCGGACCTAAGCCAAGAACATACAAAGTTGGTTTAAATAAAAAGGTTAAAGGCTTAGCAAGGAAATCTGCTTTAAGTTATAAGGCTAAAGAGAATAATATAGTAGTCATGGAAGCTGTGTTGATGGATTCTCCAAAAACAAGTGTTTTCAAAGCAATACTAGCGAATATGGAAATGGTAGATAATAAATTGTTATTTGTTACTCCAGATTATAACACAAATTTATATTTGTCTTCTAGAAACTTAAAGAAACAAAGGGTGATGTGTGCTGACGATTTAAGTACATATGATATTCTTAACTGTAGTAAGTTAGTTTTGTTGGAGGGTAGTGTGAATAAAATTGAGGAAACTCTAAAGTAAAGAGAGATGAAGACAATATTAATAAAACCACTCATCACTGAAAAGACTTCTGCCGCTAGCGATAGACATAATCAGTTCTGTTTTATAGTAAATAAAGATGCTAATAAAATTGAGATTAGAAAGGCTATCGAGTTAGAATATAAAGTAAGTGTTAAAGAAGTTAGAACCATTAATGTAGATGGTAAGTTGAAAAGTAAGTTCACAAAAACTGGTGTAGTATCTGGTAGAAGACCTTCTATTAAGAAAGCAGTTATAAGCTTAGCGGCCGGTGAAACTATTGATTTTTACGCTAATCTATAAGATATATAATTATGGGATTAAGAAAGTTAAAACCGATTACACCAGGACAACGTCATAAGATTATCTCAACTTTTGAGGAAATTACTACTGACAAACCTCACAAGCCTTTATTGGCACCTTTGAAAAAGTCGGGAGGTAGAAATAATACTGGAAAAATGACTATGCGCTATAGAGGTGGTGGTCACAAGAGAAGGTACAGAATTATCGACTTTAAAAGGGATAAGCACATGGATGCGACCGTTTTAACAGTAGAGTACGATCCAAATAGAACATCTAGAATATGTTTGGTAGAGTACACTGATGGAGATAAGAAATATATAATTGCTCCAGCTGGTATAGAGGTCGGACAGAAGATTATGTCTGGTCCAACAGCTATTCCTGAGTTGGGAAATACAATGGCATTGGCAGATTTACCTTTAGGTACTGTCATCCATAACGTTGAGCTTACACCAGGGAAAGGTGGTATTATGGCTAGGAGTGCTGGTTCATCAGCGCAATTAGTTGCAAGGGAAGGAAAGTATGCGGTTCTTAAGTTGCCGTCTGGTGAAACGAGAATGATACTAGTGAAGTGCGTTGCAACAGTAGGTACTGTTTCAAATTTCGAGCATAATTTACAGAGGTCAGGTAAGGCTGGTAAGTCGAGATGGTTGGGAAGAAGACCTAGAGTTAGAGGTGTAGCAATGAATCCAGTTGATCACCCGATGGGTGGTGGAGAAGGAAAGTCTTCAGGTGGACATCCACGTTCGAGGAAAGGTCTTCCAGCTAAAGGATTCAAAACGAGAAGTAAGACTAAATCTAGTAGTCAGTTTATAATTGAGAAAAGAAAAAAATAAGAGATAATGGCTAGATCGCTTAAAAAACCACCATTTGTGCATTACAAGTTAGCACAAAGAGTAGATGAGGCTCATGCTTCAGGTAAAAAGACTGTGATAAAAACTTGGTCTCGTTCGTCTACAGTTACTCCTGACTTTGTTGGTTTAACATTCGGAGTTCATAATGGAAGACAGTTTGTACCAGTATTTGTGACAGAGAATATGGTAGGTCACAAGTTAGGTGAGTTTTCTCCAACTAGAACTTTTAGAGGTCATGGAGGAAAGAAAGATAAAGGTAAAAGATAATTAATATAGGTAAACTTATATAAAATGGGTGCCAGAAAAAGAAATACAGCAGAGCAGAATAAAGCTGAAAAGCTTAAAGTTGCAATAGCAAAGTTGAACAATTGTCCTACTTCTCCAAGAAAGATGAGAAAAATGGCTGATTTAGTAAGGGGTAAGGATGTTTTCCAAGCTTTAAACATGTTGAAGTTTAGTAAGCAGGAAGCATCAGTGAGATTAGAGAAGCTTCTAAGATCCGCTATAGCTAACTGGGAGGCAAAGAACGAAGGTTCAAGAGCTGATGAGGCAGACCTGTTTATTAGTGAGATTAAAGTTGATAGCGCTAGAATGTTAAAGAGAGTTCAGCCTGCTCCACAAGGTAGAGCACACCGAGTAAGAAAGAGGTCTAATCACGTAACGGTTATAGTAGACAATACTGCTAAAAAGGATTAATCATGGGACAGAAAACAAATCCAATAGGAAATAGATTAGGAATCATTAGAGGCTGGGACTCTAACTGGTACGGAGGTAACGATTATTCTGATAAATTGGCAGAAGATGATCAAATTAGAAGATATTTGCACGTACGATTACAAAGAGCAAGTGTTTCTAAAATTATTATAGAGAGGACTTTAAAGGTGGTGACTGTAACTGTTATGACTGCAAGGCCAGGAGTGATTATCGGAAGAGGTGGATCTGAAGTGGACAAGTTGAAAGAGGAGTTAAAGAAGTTAACTAAGAAAGAAATTCAAATAAATATCCACGAGATAAAAAGACCTGAATTAGACGCTAAGTTGGTTGCGGATAGTATTGCAAGGCAGATTGAAGGACGAATATCGTTTAGAAGAGCAGCAAAGATGTCTGTCGCAGGGACGATGAGAGTTGGAGCAGAGGGCATTAAAGTACAGGTGTCGGGTAGATTGAATGGTGCAGAAATGGCAAGAAGTGAGTCTTATAAGGATGGTCGAATACCATTACATACTTTTAGAGCTGACATAGATTATGCATTAAGTGAGGCACATACCACTTACGGAAGAATCGGAATTAAGGTTTGGATTTGTAAAGGAGAGGTTTACGGTAAGAGAGATTTATCACCACATGTCGGTCAATATTGAATCTCTGAAGTTCCTTCATATATCTGAAGAAAAAAGTAAGAATTAAGGTTGAAATATATAGATATGTTACAGCCAAAAAGGACGAAATTTAGGAAGACCCAAAAAGGAAGAATTAAGGGTCTCGCGTATAGAGGTAGCGATATTACTGCAGGGTCTTTTGGACTAAAAACTCTAGACGAGGGGTTCATTACTTCCAGGCAGATAGAGGCTGCGCGTATCGCATTAACGAGATACATGAAGAGAGAAGGTAAAGTTTGGATTAGAATTTTTCCAGATAAGCCAGTGACTTCAAAACCAGCGGAAGTAAGAATGGGAAAGGGAAAAGGTGCTCCTAGTCATTGGGTTGCTGTCGTTAAGCCGGGAAGAATTATGTTTGAGGCAGAGGGTGTGCCTGTAGCGGTTGCTAAGGAGGCATTAAGACTTGCGGCTCAAAAGCTTCCAGTGAAAACAAAGTTTGTAGTTAGACCAGATTACGTAGAATAGAGAAACATGAAAGGATCAGAATTCAAAGACTTGTCTATAAAGGACTTGCAAGTAAGACTAATCGAGTTGAGAGAAGCTCTTAGTCAAATGAAATTTCAGCATTCAGTATCAGGCTTAGAGAGCCCGATACAGATCAAAGGCTCTAGGAAAGACGTAGCTAGACTCTTAACTGAACTTAATAGTAGAAAAGCCAATTAATTAAGGTTAGGAAACATGGAAAAAAGAAACCTTAGAAAGGAAAGAGTCGGTGTGGTTACTAGTAACAAAATGACGAAGTCAATCACAGTAGCTGTAGAAAGAAAAGTGAAACATCCGATGTACGGTAAGTTCTTGAATAAGACTACGAAGTTAGTAGCTCATGATGAGGATAATACTTGTAACATAGGTGATACAGTAAGAATTATGGAAACGAGGCCTCTTAGCAAAAGAAAGTGCTGGAGACTGGTTGAGGTAATTGAAAGAGCTAAGTAATAAATAGTTATAATTTGAAGCTATGATACAGACAGAGTCAAGATTAAAAGTTGCAGATAATAGTGGTGCCAAGGAGGTTTTATGTATAAAAGTTCTTGGTGGATCTAAAAGAAGATATGCATCTGTAGGAGACAAGATAGTTGTTTCGGTGAAGTCGGCAATGCCTTCAGGGGGTATAAAGAAGGGTGCAGTTTCTAAGGCGGTTGTTGATCTATGTATAAAGAAATTAGAAGAAAAGATGGTAGTTACATCAGATTTGATGACAATGCTGCTGTACTTCTTAATGCTGGTGGGGAGCTAAGAGGGACAAGAATATTTGGACCTGTTGCCAGAGAGTTAAGAGAAAAAGAATACATGAAGATTGTTTCGTTAGCACCTGAAGTGCTTTAATATACAAGATTATGAATAAGAAATTTCACATACATAAAGGAGACTTGGTTAAAGTGACTGCTGGTGTCGATAAAGGCAAGGAAGGAAAAGTCATAAAAGTTCTTACTAAAAAAGATCGCGCTCTCGTAGAGGGGGTGAATATTGTAAGTAAGCATATTAAGCCTAGTCCTACAAATCCTCAAGGAGGAATAGTTAAGGCTGAAGCTGCAATTCATGTTTCAAATCTTATGGTTATAGATTCTAAGGGAAATGTAACAAGAGTTGGGAGAAGAAGAGATAAGGATGGAAAGCTTGAGAGATATTCAAAAAAATCAAACGAAGCAATTAAGTCATGAGTTATACACCTAGATTAACAGATACGTATAAAACTGAAATAGTGCCTGAACTAATGAAAAAGTTTGAGTACGCAAGTATTATGCAGGCGCCTAAGATTGAAAAGATTTGTTTAAACCAAAGATTGGGAAAGGCTACTTCTGATAAGAAAATAGTAGATATGGGTATCCAGGAAATGACATCTATTTCTGGTCAGAAAGCTATTGCATGTTTGTCAAAGAAGGATGTTTCCAATTTCAAGTTGAGAAAGGGCATGCCTATAGCTACTAAAGTTACGCTAAGAAGAGAAAGAATGTATGAGTTTCTTGATCGTTTGATAGCAGTTTCTTTGCCGAGAACGAGAGATTTTAGAGGAGTGAAAGGTTCTGGTTTTGATGGAAGAGGGTAATTTTACTTTTGGAGTTAAAGAGCAGATCATATTTCCTGAAATAGATATAGATAAGATTAAAGATATAAACGGAATGGATATAACTATAGTAACTTCAGCTAAAACAGATGAAGAAGCTAAAGCGTTATTAACTGCCTTCGGGTTTCCATTCACTAAAAATTAATACCGATGGC
This sequence comes from Flavobacteriales bacterium UBA4466, assembly GCA_905182895.1. Taxonomy (GTDB): domain Bacteria; phylum Bacteroidota; class Bacteroidia; order Flavobacteriales_D; family Sanyastnellaceae; genus ASP10-05a. The sequence continues at coordinate 14,913 of CAJJDD010000027.1, read as the reverse complement.
TAAGGAATCAATGAAAGCGCGAGAAAGGAAGCGTGAAAGATTAGTTGAAGTTTATGCTGAGAAGAGAGCGGCATTGAAAGCAGCGGGAGACTGGGATGCTTTGCAAAAGTTACCTAGAAATTCCGCAAAAGTTAGACTACATAATAGATGTAATTTAACAGGAAGGCCTAGAGGATATATGAGGCAATTTGGAATATCTAGAGTTACATTCAGAGAGATGGCAAACAAAGGATTAATCCCAGGAGTTAAAAAAGCCAGTTGGTAATAACAAGATAAATAAATTAAGGATGAATACTGATCCAATAGCAGATTACTTAACGAGAATAAGAAACGCACAGAGTGCAGGTCATAGAATGGTGGAAATACCAGGCTCTAATATTAAAAGAGGTATGACTGAAATTTTATTCGATAAAGGGTACATTTTGAACTATAAGTTCGAAGAAGATGAGAAGCAGGGAGTGATTAAAATTGCTCTAAAATATCATCCGCAGTCTAAAAGACCAGCGATTACTAAGATTCAAAGAATTAGTAAACCAGGTTTAAGAAAGTATGCAGGGGCTAACGCATTACCTAGGGTTTTAAATGGTTTAGGTGTAGCTATAGTCTCTACTAGTAGGGGTGTAATTACGAACAAAGAAGCTCAAAAGGCAAATGTAGGTGGAGAGGTTCTCTGCTATGTTTACTAAAGTGTTTATCTAACAATAGCTGAATTATGTCAAGAATAGGAAAGGCTCCAGTGAGCATTACAAAAGGAGTAGAGGTATCTTTAGTAGATAACGTTATAACTGTTAAGGGTCCTAAAGGAGAGCTAAGTCAAGAGATGGATTCTTGTATTTCAATGAAACAGGAGGGTGAAGTGCTTGTTTTCGAGAGATCAAGTGACAGCACTGATGATAGAGCAAAGCACGGTCTGTATAGAGCACTAGTATCGAACATGATAGTAGGTGTAACGGATGGTTACAAGAAAGAGTTAGAACTTGTGGGTGTAGGTTTTAGAGCTAAAACTTCAGGCCAACAGCTTGAGTTGTCTTTAGGCTTTTCTCATCCAATTATAATTGATTTACCTAAGGAAATTAAGGTAAATGCAGAAACTCAAAAAGGAAAGAATCCTATAGTTACTTTTGAGTCTCACGACAAGCAGCTTATTGGTCAAGTGGCTTCTAAAGTTAGGTCCTTTAGAAAACCTGAACCTTACAAAGGAAAAGGTGTTAAGTATGTAGGTGAATATATAAGAAGAAAAGCTGGTAAAGCAGCTGCTAAATAATTAGTAAGATGGCGACGAATAGCAAAGTTCTTAGAAGAACAAAAATTAAAAAGAGAGTTAGAGGAAAAATCTTCGGAACTCCTGAGACTCCTAGATTAACTGTTTTTAGAAGTAACAAACAGATTTACGCTCAGATTATTGATGATGTAAATGGCGTTACTTTGGCAGCAGCTGGTTCAGTTAAGGTGAAAGAAGCTCAGTCAGTAAGTAAAGTTGATCAAGCCACAATAGTTGGAAAAGCTATAGCGGAAGCTGCAAAAGGAAAAGATATTTCTAGTGTAGTTTTTGATAGAAGTGGATATTTGTATCACGGTAGGGTTAAAAGTTTAGCCGAAGCTGCTAGAGAGGCAGGATTAAAATTCTAAGGAAATGAGCACAAAGAAAATGTTAAGGTCTAGTGAAATAGAGCTAAAAGATAAGTTAGTGACTGTTAATCGGGTTACAAAAGTTACAAAAGGTGGTAGAACCTTTAGTTTTTCGGCAATAGTTGTTGTGGGCAATGAAAAAGGTATTGTTGGTCATGGCTTGGGAAAAGCTAAAGAAGTTGCAGAGGCTATAGCCAAAGCGATTGATGATGCTAAGAAGAATTTGGTTGAGGTTCCTGTGTATAACGGAACTATTCCACATGAGCAGCTTGGTAAGTATGGCGGAGCAAGAGTTTTTGTTAAACCAGCTTCAGGTGGTACAGGTGTTATCGCAGGTGGTGCTATGAGAGCTGTATTTGAGAGCTGTAGGTGTTAAAGATGTATTGGCCAAGTCAAAAGGTTCTTCAAATCCGCACAATGTGGTAAAGGCGACAATTGATGCGCTTATGCAGCTAAGAGATCCTAAAGAAGTAGCTGAGTTAAGAGGTATCTCAGTGAATAAAGTATTCCACGGTTAAAATATAAGCCATGAGTAAAGTTGTAATAACACAAGTACGTAGTACTATTGGAAAGCCTAAGAGACAGAAAGACACTGTAATAGCCTTAGGTATAAAAAAGTTAAATAGTCCTATTGAGAAGGAAGCATCTCCTCAAGTATTAGGAATGATTAAGAAAGTAAAGCATCTCTTAAAGGTAGAAGAGAAGTAAGAAATTATGAAAACTCATTAAAATGAATTTAAGTAATTTAACTCCAGCTGAAGGCTCGATAAAAAAGGGTAAAAGGATTGGACGTGGTCAAGGATCTGGGAAAGGTGGTACATCTACAAGAGGTCATAAAGGAGCTAAGTCAAGGTCGGGATATAAATCTAAAATTGGATTTGAGGGTGGTCAAATGCCTCTTCAAAGAAGAGTTCCTAAATTTGGTTTCAAGAATAGAAATCGTGTAGAATACAAGGCTGTTAATTTAGATAACTTACAGAAATTGGTGGACGTCAGTAAAATTACTGAGATTACTCCAGATTTGATGGATAATGGTCTTGTACAAAAAAATGATTTAGTGAAAATTCTTGGTAGAGGAGAGTTGACTGCGAAAGTTAAAATAAGTGCACACAAATTTTCTGAATCAGCCACAAGTGCAATTGAGGCAGCAGGAGGAAGTATTGTTACATTATAAAAAATTAGCATTTTATGAAGGGTTTCTTTCAAAAGATAAAGGACATCTGGTCCATTGAAGAGTTAAAAAAGAAGATTTTATTTACGTTAGGACTAGTTCTGATATATAGAATAGGTTCTTTTATCATAATTCCGGGAGTTGATAGTAGTGCTTTGGATAGTGCTTCGGTTAACGGAGGTGGTGGTTTGGGTGACCTTTTAAATCTTTTCTCTGGTGGTGCTTTTTCTAGAGCTTCAATCTTTGCATTGGGTATAATGCCGTACATATCGGCATCGATTATTATGCAATTGATGGGTATTGCGGTACCTGCTGTGCAGAAAATGCAGAAAGAAGGTGAAAGTGGCAGAAAGAAATTGAATCAATACACTAGATTCTTGACGATAGCAATAACGTTAGTCCAGGCGCCAGGTTACTTGGCTTCTTCTGTAACATCAGTTCAAGGTGCAGTTCCTAATGAAGGTCCTTTCTGGTGGTTTTCGTCCGTTACTATCTTGACGTGTTGTATTTTTGCTATGTGGTTGGGAGAAAAAATTACTGATAAAGGAATTGGAAATGGTATTTCCATAATTATTATGATAGGGATAATCGCAGGTTTTCCAAGAGCAATATTAGAGGAATGGGGTGCAGGAAATCCGTTCTTTTTTCTCGTAGAAATTGCGGCATTCTTTTTAATAATCGTTGCAAGTGTGGCTTTGGTTCAAGCTGTAAGACGTGTACCAGTGCATTTTGCGAAGAGTAATTTTGCGTCAGGAGAATTACCGAAAGGAGAGCAGGCAAGGAGTTTTATTCCTTTAAAAGTTAATTCTTCAGGTGTGATGCCAATAATTTTTGCTCAAGCTATTATGTTCGTTCCACTTTATATGTCTCAAAGTGAGTTTTTTCAGGGATCTGAATGGATAGCTTCGTTAAGTAATTTTAATGGTATCTGGTACAATGTGATTTTTGCTTTGATGATTATTATCTTCACCTATTTCTATACTGCTATAACAGTGAATGTTAATCAGATTAGTGACGACATGAAGAGGAATGGGAGTTTTGTTCCTGGTATCAAGCCAGGAAGGCCTACATCGGAATATTTGGATGAAATATTAAGTAGGATTACATTACCCGGTTCGGTGTTTTTAGCTTTAATTGCAATTATGCCAGCGATTGTAGCTAAGGAGAATTTGGGACTTACAAATTCGCAAAATTTCGCCATATTTTTTGGAGGAACTTCGCTGCTGATTATGGTAGGTGTAATACTAGATACGCTGCAACAAATCGAAAGCCACCTATTGTCAAGACATTATGATGGTTTAATGGAAAGTGGAACATTAAAAGGAAGAACAGGTATGCCTGTCAGTGGTATTACTGGATAGTGTATTTTTGCACTCCTTTTGGAAATGAGAAAAATAAATTATAGAACGGAAGAGGAGATTGAACTAATAAGAGAGAGTTCTTTACTTGTGGGAAAAACTTTAGCAGAAGTAGCTAGGAATATTAAGCCTGGGGTAACAACCTTGGAGCTAGATTCTATAGCTGAAGAGTTTATAAGAAGTTATAATGCAGTTCCTGGGTTTAAGGGGTATAATGATTTCCCTGGTTCATTGTGTACTTCGGTAAACGAAGCTGTAGTGCATGGAGTGCCTACTAACGAGCCATTACAAGATGGAGATATTGTGTCTGTGGATTGTGGTGTTTATAAAAATGGTTACTGGGGTGATAGCGCTTATACCTTTGCGGTTGGAGATATTGAGGATGAAGTGGCTAGTTTGTTAAAGCGAACTAAAGAATCTCTGAATCGGGCAATAGAAGTTGCAGTAGCAGGAAATAGGATAGGAGATATCGGTTTTGCTGTCCAGTCATATTCAGAGTCTTTTGGATATGGAGTTGTACGGGAGCTGGTAGGTCATGGATTAGGAACAGATTTACATGAAGCTCCAGAAGTTCCTAATTATGGTAGAAAAGGAAATGGGCCTCTTTTGAAAGAAGGAATGGTTTTAGCAATAGAGCCAATGATTAATTTAGGAGGGAAGTCGGTTAGACAAAAGAATGATGGGTGGACAATTGTAACTTCAGATGGAAAAGTATCAGCTCATTTTGAGCATGATATTGTTGTTAGAAAAGGCAGGGCTGAAGTTTTATCCACGTTTGAATATATAGAAGAGGTTTTAAAAACAAACTGCATCTTTAGAGTGATAAATAGGATGGTACAATAATAGAAGCCCTATCCAATGCTCGTTTTAGAGTTGAATTGGAAAATGGTCACGTAATATTGGCACATATTTCAGGAAAAATGAGAATGTTTTATATTAAAATATTACCAGGAGATAAAGTTAAATTGGCAATGTCGCCTTATGACTTAACAAAAGGTCGTATCACGTTTAGATATAAATAGGAAAGATGAAGGTAAGAGCATCCGTAAAGAAGAGATCTGTAGATTGTAAAATTGTAAAAAGAAAAGGCAGATTGTACGTAATTAATAAAAAGAATCCTAGGTTCAAGCAACGTCAGGGATAATAATTCTTAAAAGAAAAGAACTATGGCTAGAATAGCAGGGATAGATATCCCTAAGAATAAGAGAGGGGTAATTAGTCTGACATACATCTACGGAATTGGTAGTACTAGAGCGGTTCAAATACTTGAAAAAGCTGAAGTAAGTGCCGATAAGAAAGTTGATGAATGGGATGATGAGGAACTAGGTAAAATTAGATCAATAGTTACTGAGGAATTTAAAGTGGAAGGTGCTTTAAGATCAGAGGTTCAAATGAACATCAAACGTTTGATGGATATTGGATGTAATCGTGGTATTAGACATCGTTCGGGTTTACCGTTGAGAGGTCAACGTACTAAGAATAACTCAAGAACTAGAAAAGGTAAAAGAAAAACTGTAGCTAATAAGAAAAAGGCTACCAAATAATAGATAACGATTAAATCGTTGGATCATGGCTAAATCAAACGCGAAAAAGAAAAAGAAAGTTAAAGTTGAGGCGGTAGGACAAGCTCATATTAGAGCAAGTTTTAACAACATCATAATATCTTTAACTAATGCTCAAGGACAAGTTATAGCTTGGTCTTCTGCAGGGAAAATGGGTTTCAGAGGTTCTAAAAAGAACACTCCGTACGCTGCTCAATTGGCAGCTGAGAATTGTGCAAAAGAAGCTCATGAATTAGGACTAAGGAAAGTGAAAGCTTATATCAAAGGTCCAGGTCAGGGTAGAGAATCTGCCATAAGAACTATGCATAATAATGGCATTGAAGTAACAGAAATAATCGATGTTACACCTATGCCTCACAATGGATGTAGACCACCTAAAAGAAGAAGAGTTTAACAGAAGAAATTATTTGAAATGGCAAGATATACAGGACCAACGTCAAAAATTGCGAGAAGGTTTAAGGAACCTATTTTTGGGCCAGATAAGGCTTTAGAGAGGAGAAATTATCCTCCCGGTGTTCACGGACCAAATAAAAGAAGAAACAAGCAGTCAGAGTATGCTGTGCAATTGTTAGAAAAGCAAAAGGCAAAGTACACTTATGGAATTTTAGAAAAGCAGTTTTCTAATTTATTTAAAAAGGCATCTTCAAAGACTGGTATAACAGGAGAAATTCTTCTTCAGTTGTGTGAGTCTAGATTAGATAATACGGTTTACAGATTAGGTCTGTCAAACACTAGGAGAGGGGCTAGACAATTAGTAGGTCACAGGCATATTACAGTTAATGGTGAGTTGGTAAATATTCCTTCTTTCCAGTTAAAGCCTGGAGATGTTGTGGGGGTTAGAGAGAAGTCTAAATCACTTCAAGCTATAACGGCTTCTTTGGCAGCTAATTCTAGTGCACAACATGAATGGATTGATTGGAATGGGAATGATATGAGAGGAACTTTCATTACAATTCCGCACATGGAACAAATTCCAGAAAACATTAATGTGCAGCTTATAGTAGAGCTTTACTCTAAATAATAAATAACTCGATAATAACTAAGTATGGCAGTTTTAGATTTCCAAAAGCCTGATAAAGTAATAATGATTGATTCAGATGACTTTCATGGTCAGTTTGAGTTCAGACCATTAGAACCTGGGTTTGGTATAACAGTTGGTAATGCATTGAGAAGGATTTTGCTTTCTTCATTAGAGGGGTTTGCTATTACTTCTATTAAGATAGAAGGAGCAGATCATGAGTTTTCCACAGTCAAAGGCACCGAGGAGGATGTTACTGAGATCGTATTGAACTTAAAACAAGTTAGATTTAAGCAACAGATAGAGGGAAGTAACGAGGAAACGGTTAATATCTCCATCAGTGGTCAAGATAAATTTACAGCAGGTGATATTGGAAAATACACAAGTGCTTTTCAAGTATTGAATCCAGATATGGTAATTTGTAATATGGATCCTAAAGTTAATTTCAATATGGAAATCACTATCGGAAAGGGTCGAGGTTATAGACCAGCCGATGAGAATAAATATGGGAATGCTCCATTAGGAACAATTTTTATTGATTCAATTTTCACGCCTATAAGAAATGTTCAGTATAAGACTGAAAATTATAGAGTAGAGCAGAAAACTGATTACGAAAAATTAGTTATTACAATTGATGGTGATGGTTCTATTTCACCAAAAGATGCTTTACAAGAGGCTGCTAAAATTTTAATTCATCATTTCATGTTATTCTCGGATGAAAGAATAACATTGGAAAGTGAAGAGAAGGCTGCAACTGAAGAGTTTGATGAGTCGTCATTACACATGAGACAACTGCTGAAAACTAGATTAGTTGATATGGATCTTTCAGTAAGAGCATTGAATTGCCTGAAGGCTGCAGATATTGATACTCTTGGAGAGTTGGTGTCTTACAAAAAATGATTGTTAAAGTTTAGAAATTTTGGTAAAAAAGTCATTAACAGAGTTAGAAGACTTAGTAGATAATAAAGGATTTCTTTGAGAAAAAGGATTGACTTTCGGTTTTGATACTGAGAAGTATAATTTAGATAACGAATAAGAAAAATGAGACACGGAAAGAAATTTAACCATTTAAGTAGAAAAAAGGCGCATAGATCAGCATTGCTTTCTAATATGGCTTGCTCTTTAATAGAGCATAAGAGAATTAATACTACAGTAGCTAAAGCAAAAGCTTTAAGAGTGTATGTGGAACCTCTAATTACTAAATCTAAGGATGACAGTACTCACTCAAGAAGAACTGTATTCAGTTACTTGAAGGATAAGTATGCTGTTTCTGAATTATTCAGAGAGGTTGCTCCTAAAATCGCTGAAAGACCAGGTGGTTATACTAGAATCATTAAGACTGGTTTTAGACAGGGGGATGCTGCAGAGATGTGTATGATTGAGTTAGTAGACTTTAATGAGATCTATGGAGCTAATACTGGAGCGAAGAAAAAGAGGAGTAGAAGAGGTGGGGCTAAAAAGAAAAGTGCAGTTGATGGTGCTGTTGAAGTGAAGTTTCTGAAGTGCTAATGAAGTTCTGCGAAACACGCAGAGCAGATAAAAGATTCTACGAGTGAGATTAAAGGATGACTCTGATAATAAGGAAGAAGAGAAAGCTTAAGTTTAGTTTATAATATTTTGATAAAAGAGGAATAAACGGTGAAAGGTTTATTCCTCTTTTTTTTTGTATGTCAAGCACAACTAGTTTCTTTGCACACTAATGGAAAATATTCAAGATTCTCCTGCGCTTCTAGTTTTAGAGGACGGGACAGTATTTAATGGCAAGGCCATTGGTGCTATAGGGACTACTACAGGTGAGATAGTATTTAACACAGGTATGACAGGATATCAGGAGATTTTTACTGATCCTTCTTATTTTGGTCAAATCCTAGTGATGGCTACTTCGCATATAGGTAATTATGGTGTGCATAAGGAGGAAACAGAATCAGAAGGAATAAAGCTGTCTGGTTTAATAACTAAGAAGTTTTCTGACGTGCATAGTCGAATTGGTTCATTAGGTGATGCTCAGGATTATCTCATGAAAGATATGTTAGTGGGGATATGTGATATTGACACTAGAAAATTAGTCAGACATATACGTTCGTGCGGTGCAATGAATGCTATCATTTCATCTGTAAATCTTGATGAAACTGACTTAAAAGAAGAAGTAAAACAAATTCCTTCCATGCAAGGTTTGGAATTGTCATCTAAGGTTTCTGTCGAGGAGTCATATGAGGTAGGAAGTGCCATCGCTGATAGAAGAGTAGCTCTTCTGGATTTAGGTGTGAAAAGGAGTATTGTTCGCTGTTTGGTGGAAAGAGGCTGCTTTGTTAAAGTTTTCCCTTTAGCTTCTTCTTTCGCTGAGATTATGTTATGGAATCCTGATGGAGTAATGATTTCTAATGGACCAGGTGATCCATCTGTAATGACCCAAACCATTTCATTAACTAAAGAGCTAATTAATTCTGGATTACCTTGTTTTGGAATCTGTCTCGGTCATCAGATAATAGCTTTGAGTCAAGGGTTGAAAACAAAAAAAATGTTTAACGGTCACAGAGGGATTAATCATCCAGTGAAAAATCTAATATCCGGAAAGAGTGAAATTACTTCTCAGAATCATGGATTTGTGGTTACTTCGGAAAGTTTAGATGAGAGTATGACTGTAGAACTTACTCATATTCATTTGAATGATAATACAGTAGCAGGTGTTAGATTGAAAGAAAAGCCCGTATTTAGTGTTCAATATCATCCAGAGGCAAGTGCAGGACCTCACGACTCTAGATATTTGTTTGATGATTTTATAGAAATGATAAAGAAACATAAAACCATAAAAGTATAATGAGTTATATAGGAAGAATTCAGGCAAGACAAATTCTCGATTCTCGAGGAAACCCTACAGTAGAAGTGGATGTTATTACCGAGTCGGGCGTTCTAGGCAGAGCAGCAGTGCCGTCTGGTGCTAGTACTGGTATTCATGAGGCAGTCGAGCTTAAGAGATGGAGACAATAGAATTTTTCAGTAATATTAAAGGCTGTAAATAATATTAATACTACTCTTAATGATGAGCTAAAAGGAGCGTATATCTATGATCAGAATTTAATTGATCAGGCTATGATTGGCATAGATGGTACAGATAATAAGGGTAAGTTGGGAGCGAACGCTATTTTAGGGGTTTCTCTCGCAGTAGCGAAAGCTGCTGCCGAGAGTCTAGGTCAACCACTTTATAGATATATTGGAGGGAGTAAATGCTAGAGAGTTACCTATTCCAATGATGAATATCATTAATGGAGGATCTCATGCCGATAATAAGATAGATGTTCAGGAATTCATGGTAATGCCAATCGGAGCAAAATCATTTTCTCATTCATTACAAATGGGGACTGAAATTTTTCATCATCTTAAAAAAGTACTCCATGATCGTGGTTTAAGTACTGCAGTTGGAGACGAAGGCGGTTTTGCTCCTAATTTAGGGTCTAATGAAGATGCTATTACTTGTATACTTCAGGCTATGAAAAGGCAGGATACCGACCTGGAGAAGATGTTTACTTGGCTTTAGATGCTGCTAGTTCTGAGTTTTACAATGAAGAAAAAGCAAGATATGTTTTAGAATCTACAGGTGATGAGTTAACTTCTTCTGAAATGGTTTCTTATTGGAAGGATTGGGCTGATAAATATCCTATCGTTTCTATCGAAGACGGCCTTGCTGAGGATGATTGGGATGGATGGAAAGAACTCACTGTGGCGTTAGGTGATAAAATCCAATTGGTTGGTGATGATTTATTTGTCACTAATACTGAACGGTTGTCTAGAGGAATAGAAGGTGGTATAGCGAATTCCATACTTGTAAAAGTTAATCAAATAGGAACGCTTACAGAAACCGTAGATGCTGTGAATTTAGCTCACCGCAATTTATATACTTCAGTAATGAGTCATAGATCTGGAGAAACTGAAGACAGTACTATCGCGGATTTGGCAGTAGCATTAAATACAGGTCAAATAAAAACAGGTTCAGCTAGTAGATCTGACAGAATAGCTAAATACAATCAGCTACTCAGAATTGAGGAAGCTCTGGGTAAAACGGCATATTTCCCGGGAAAGGATATGAGATTTATTCCTTAACGAGTATGAAGTTTTCTTGGTGATTGAGTTTGCCTGTAGCGTCATAAAATTGAAAAGCATAACTCCCTGGAGTTATGCTTTTGCATTTAATAGAGCTTCCGTTTATAGCGCCTTGTTGTATTACTCTTCCTCGTAAATCTATTATCTTATAAGAGTTATAGGTTGTAAGGTTGTGAGGTAAATTAATTATATCGATAACTGGATTTGGATAGATGAAAAGTTCGGATGAGATTTCTGTAATACTCGTCTCTCCGGTAGAGAAGCCCCAGGCGTAATCGCCTGGTTTTAAATCCAGAAAGTCAATTCGTCCTATATAATCGTCATCAAGAGCTAAAGTATTTAGCTCATAATTTAGATGTTCTGACCAGCTACTAGAGGCATTTTCTCGATAGACAAGTTTAAGTTCTGATTCAGAATATCCGTTGTCTTGAGCCATATTGAAGAAATCCCGCATCAAAGGCAAGTCCACTCGACTCTGAACCGTAGTATCTAATTCGTCCTCCAGCATCTAGCTCTTCGGGAAAATCTCCGATTATTCGCCAAAACCTATCAGATGAAATTAAATATTCTGCTTGTGGCTGTGTTTCATGTGGGCCAGTAAAATGACATTCGACTCTCAGCCACACAGAATCCTGGTCGCTCATCTCATTAATGTCTGATCTAAACTCAGCATACGAGAATAAGTCTAAGCCAGTATCAGTTATGAGCTTTTCTTCAGCTAGTATAGCTGGAGTAAGGTTATAATCTCTATTAAGTATTATGTGTTTTGGATTAATGCTTGAAATAAAAGATACTTGGCTTATCTCTCCCGAAATAATTACTGTGTGAGTTTCGTCAATACCTTCTGCAACTGAACCAAAATCACCGTATGAGTTGTTACCGTTAGTAGCACGTATCTTATTTGTCCTAATAAAATTTACCGTTATCACGTAGCTTCTGTTATAAGTTTACTGTCAATGGAAAAGTCAGTGAATCCAGGATTAAAGATCCAATCAGCAAAAAAAGAGGTAAGGTCACTAGTTGTGTAGTTTTGGAAATGGTTTCTCATTTGTTCACTAGAAACTGATTGCAACGCGTACGCGCTCATAAACGATTCGGATGCACTCTTAAAAGCAATATCACCCATGTAAGTTCTAAGGTTATGTCCTGCTGAAGCTCCTTTATTGTAGACGTGTGAGCCGTATGTATTTTCATGGCCGATACCTGAAACAGGAAGATAGGCTCCATCAGTAATGTGGGCATAGAGTAATACATCCCTGTGATTATCAGTAATCCAATCATAATAGGCATCTGCACCATAGATGTGCTCCATAAAAAGTGCCTCTGAGTAGCTCGCCATTCCCTCGTTGATCCACATGTCTTCTGCGGTTGAACAGGTTACATAATCACCCCACCAATGGTGAGCTAACTCATGAGCCATTAATGTCTCATAATCAAGGCTTCCATCTGCAAGAGATAATGGGTAAGCTATATTGGTGGCGTGCTCCATTGCACCGCCATTAAATGGAACGAATGAGTAGCCTACTTTCGACCATTGATAATCTCCATAAAACTCTTCGAAAGACGAGATGGCTGCCGACAAATTAGTGAAGGAATTCTCTACTTGAGCTAAGTTGTTTTCTGGTGCTATTAGCCAAATGGGAACACTATCATTCTCTGATGTTTGGTATTGAGATACGGAAACGTCATATTCACCTACTGCCATTCCTACGAGGTATGAAGGAATCTCATTGTCAATTGTCCACTGATTTAATGTAACTCCTGTGTCATCTGTAAACCCCATGTATGAAAAATCAGGAAGTCCATTAAAGAATGCTTTTTTAGGAAATGTGGTATAGGCTGTGAATGAATATGTACAGCGTTCTACGAAATTATCAAAACAAGGAAACCAGGCTCGGCCAAAGCTGTGAGGTGCTGCATCGAATCCGACACCTAAGTTGTAGGCGTAATCATTGGTCCAGTAAAACCCTCCCCATCCTGAGCTATCTGTAATTGGAGCGCCTTCATATTCTATATGTATTTCAAAAGTGTCATTTTCATTGTACACTTGATTAAGAGTGATTCGTAAAAGAGTCTCGTCATGGGTGTAGGCTAAATCTTCACCATTTAAACTGGCTGTTGTAACTGTGAGGCTTTCCAGATCAAGGTCTACGATGGTTAGGTTATCAACTTTCACGGTGAAGGATATATCAGCCTCGCCTTGCAAAATTTGATTTTCGAAATCTGTTAATTGGAGTGTTAAATGTGTGTGTGTAATATTTAAAGAATCACTTCGAGTATCATTAGCGTTTACTGCTTTTACAGAATGTGAATGCGCGCAATTCTTCTGCCAGTAAGTGTTTCTTCACTATCTTTAATCAATCTTCTTGTTACTAGTATTTTTTTCATATCAGAAAGTTAGTTAGAAGAATGTTTGGTAATTGAAAATATAATAATAAATGTCACAAAATACTGATAGTGAGCAATTAATCGTTTATGTAGGGTTATAGGAACCCAAGGTGTATCATAGGTGACAGTACCAACTACTTGAGCTTGTTAATAATACTGAAGATCAAATAGTTATTAAATATTTTGACTTCGTTTCTTGGTTAAACAGTAAAATAGAGAGTATTTCATTCTCTAAAGCGGTATCTCTAGAGAATGCAGATTAATCAATTACTTATTCATGACCATACCCTACAGATAAATTGCTGATAATTTGTTTGTACTCCTTCTCTTAGTCATTGATCTTATTTTTGATTTCGTAGATAGCCATACCGGAAGCAACTCCTACGTTGAGAGAGTCTGTAGTGCCATACATTTGAATTTTTAGATGATGGTTTGAAGACGAAATTAGCTTGGGGTTAATTCCGAGCTCTTCAGATCCAAGAATAATGGCAACTCCGCCTTTTTCTGGGGTGAAGTCTCTTAGGTTTGATTCAGCTTTCTCTGTAAAGCTAATCACTTTTATCTCAGAAGCTTGCAGGTGATAAATGGCATCTTGAAGGTGATTTATTCTTGATATCTTTAGCTTTAGAACTGCTCCTGCACTTGATTTAATTACGCCTTCATTAATCGAAGCCGAATGGTTTTTAGGGATAATTATTCCATGAACTCCCATGCATTCAGCTGTTCTGCAAATCGCACCAAAGTTTCTAGTGTCTGTGACCGAGTCTAGTATTATAACAAAAGGACTTTCGTTTCTATTTGTAGCTACTTCAATAATGTCATCTATCTCTACAAATTTTATAGGTGAGATGTATGCTAGAATTCCTTGATGATTTATGTCTGAGGCTTTGTCTAACTTTATTTTAGGAACCTTTTGGATAGGAATCCCTTTTTCCTTAGCGATTTTCACTATTTCGCTTAAGTTGGCTGGGATGTTTCTCTCGATACAAGGATCTTTTCTATCTCTTTACCCGACTTTAGTGCCTCTCTTACCGGGTGTGTGCCTACTACTTTTAATACTTCGTTCATGTTAGTTGTATATTCTTCCGTTTCTCCATGCGCTGACTTTTTTAGCCCATTTGGATTTGTAAATTGAATTCCTTTCTAGCTCATAGTGATTGTCACTAAAGCTAGTTTTGATTTTTTTAAATATAAAGTTGACGCTGCCTAGATCGTCTTTGTCGCCATAAACCCATATTTCAGAAGCCTTATCCAAAGTGATTTTTGTAGGTGTGCCGAATACTATAAAAATCATACCTCTATCTGTTTTCCATCCGCTTTTGTAGGAGGAGAAGTTCAAGTTGGCAGTTTGCACCCTGTCGTAGAATTCTGCCATTAGTTCCCTTGCTCGTTCTTGACTTTCTCCGCAATCTAGCCAAAACCTTTCAAGACCACTTCTGAGATTAGAATTTGTTTTTAGTCTTTCAAATTCTTTTCTCGCTGAAATATAACGCAGAGGGGAAATCATTTCTGAGATAGAAGTTAATTCAGGATATTTGTTCGGTCTGACAAGTATACTTAATCCGAGGGAATCCCTCTTGAACAGTATGTCTCCCAATGAAAAATTATTGAGAATTAGTTCATTTTTGTTTACAGGAAGAGTGAGAATTTCAAACTCTGACATATCGGGTAGATCTTCTTTGGAGGTGC
>CAJJDD010000026.1 GCA_905182895.1 Flavobacteriales bacterium UBA4466 | reverse complement strand
ATATATACTCAGAAATGGAAAACCACCGAAGAACAAGAATCAGCTATTCAAGTTAGAACCTTAATTAGTAAAATTATATATACTCAGAAATGGAAAACCACCGAAGAACAAGAATCAGCTATTCAAGTTAGAACCTTAATTAGTAAAATTGAAAATAAAGGATATTACTATGATGTAGATGGACAACAATTAAAGTTCCTACAACAATTAGATAAGTGGATATATACTCAGAAATGGAAAACCACCGAAGAACAAGAATCAGCTATTCAAGTTAGAACCTTAATTAGTAAAATTGAAAATAAAGGGACTACAGTGGAAGAGCAAGAGTCAGCTATTGCTTCTAGTCTATCACCGCTTAATTCCGGAAAAGTCTCTCCTAGTAATTGCCTCTTTGCAATTAAATCAAGTAACTCCTGTACTATTTTATCTTTATCTATTATCATAACCTTTATTTTTTTAATTAATTACGCTCTAATGAAAACAGCTTAGAGAAGACCACTTTACTGGCTAATACAGACTCTCGTTTAACTAAAGAGCAGATAAAAGCGGAAGTAAAAACACTGCCGGCTGCCGTAACGAAATCGTTCTATGAAAACGCTATGGAAACGCAGTGAGAGAATACACTCCAGATGAGCTGGCTTATTCTGAGCCTTATGAGGATCTAATAGAGAATAGTCCGGAGATTAAGCAATAGACGTAAGAAGCAAGCTTGCAGATAGCAGGAGCTCAACTCAAGAAATAGCAAAGCGTTATGCGTAAAGCTCAAGCAACGGAAACAGATAGAAGAAAAATTAACTAAGCGAATAGCTAAAATTGGAGAAGAAGAGAGCTAAGCTGGAGGTGAAGGACTTACCATCTATCTTAGAAACGGCACAATCGAATTATGCTAGCAGAACTAGAAAGAGGTAGCTGCAGAAATCATCTCTAAAGAAGCTGAGATAAGTAAGTCAGCTGCGCTATCACAGCAGATTCAGAAGATGAGAGCTGCGGCTGAGGTTTACAATGAAGCTGCTGAAATTTATAAACGAATTAGCGGAAGAGAAGTTCCAAGAGGAGACATCTTGAAAAAAGAAGAGCTTGTATAAAGAGGCCACAGCTAAACAGTTGGCGGGCGTCAGAGAATTTAAAGAAAGTAGATTGGTTGGTTTCTAACTCAGCAAGAATTGGCGGAACTCTCTCCAGAGACACTGTCATTAATGATGGCAGATGAAGGATTGGCAGAGGAGATATCTGCTGAAAATGAGGAGACTACCAGAGAATACGTTTAAGCCTGAATTTGCAGATAAGGTTTTACTCTTAGAAGACAGCATAGCAGAAGCAACGGACTTAGAAAAGAGCTGGGATATATCACCAGGCGAGCTTAATACGAAGTGAAAGCGCACAGAGGCCTATCTGGATTACGAAGGAAAAAGCGGAGCAGCTGTCTTATAACATGTCACAGAACTGGATAGAATACAAGGAGAGATTACGAGCCTGCTCAGTTAAGAGCGAAAGCATTAGAAGAGCAGGTCCTAGAAGTGGAGAATACGATAGAGTTGAGCCGAGAACTGAATCTGAAAAAGAAGCTTATTAGAACAGAGGCGAAGAGATTAAGGAGAGTCAGCACAGGTGGAATATGCCGACGCGTCTAGGACTAGAGGAAGATAAGAGAAGACCTGATGACGTCGAGTGAAGAGTTAAGAGCTAGAGCTATTAGCGTTGCAAATCACTCAATGAACCCAACAATGCACTGCTAGCAGCTGGAGAGACACACTACTGATTTCTCGGGAAGTGAAGAGGCTGGAAAGTGTTTATTTCGCGCTCTCTAGATCTAAGCGCAACAGTGGAAAACTTCACAAGCTTATTCAGCAGGATTAAAGACGTTTACAGCGAAACTAGACCTATTCCAGTTGGAAGTAAGGCTACCAACAGGACTGGTTTATAAGGTTCAAGTGGGAGCCTTCAGAAAAGCTATTTCTCAGACACTTTATAATGATTTTGCTCCAGTATCAGGAGAAGAGTTGGCTAATGGAATTACGCGTTACACAGTAGGTGTATTTGCAGAAGAAATCCTAGCCAATGAGGCCAAGAAAGAGGTTAGAAATTTAGGGTTTTCAGATGCGTTCGTAGTAGCATACTTAAACGGAGTAAGAATTTCTCTGCGAGAATCTAGAAACTATAGAACCTCAGAAGCTTTAGCAGCTCAGAACACTACTTCTACTTCAGAAGAGAACGAGACTCTCAGGGGTAGAGGACAGCAAGTAAAGCTACCGAGGAGGCCACGAATATTTCTCCAGAAGAGGCTTTGCCTAATGCGTCTAGTAAAAGTGAAGCCACCTCTAGTCCTGAGGCTACAGAAGAGACATTCAATCCGATAGAATCTGCGGATGATTATTACGAAAAATTTCCTGATGCGGCTGAAGCCAATCAGATAGAAGTGTTAAGCGGATTGTTCTTCACTGTTCAGATAGGAGTTTACTCTAAACCGGTCCCGTCTAGTGAGATTTATAATATTGCACCGCTCAATTCTGAGAGTCTAGCCAACAATAAAATTAGATACTCTACAGGTATTTATACTAACCTTCAGGAGGCAGCTCGAAGAAAAGAGCAAGTAAAGAATTTAGGAATAGGAGATGCTTTCGTTACTGCATATTATAATGGAAAGCGGATAGGCATTTCTGCGGCCAAAGAGAAGTTCTTAGAGTCAGGCATAGAAGTTACAGAGGTATCGAACCAATTGGCAGCTGCAAGGGCTTACCTAAAAGACCACCCAGAATTTCAAGTAGATCAAAATTTAGAAAATAAGGAATATGTAAATATTACTGAACCTTTATAGACTAATGCCAGATGTAGCAAGTAAAATTTCTAAAAGTCTAGAGGATAGTCCAAGAGAAAGTAGGGGATGAAGTAGCGTTTTTCACAACGTTCTGTTAAGTCTGAAGAAACCGCTAAAATCATCCAGCAGCGAGTTCGAATCTATGAGGTGTTTTCTACCGAGATTAGAGAGTTGTCTGATTAGAAATTCTAGCTGACAACGTTTCAACCGGATAGGTTCTCCTAATGGGTTTAATGATGAATTCTTAGACAGGGTGCTCATCGATAATTAACTCTGTGGATCACCGAGCTACTAAACAGCTTTAAGTTTTTCTTACACTTAAACTTTCTTAGTATCAGCCATGCAGCGACCTAACCTCCTCTAAAGCTTCTTCATAAATTTTCTCATAACGTGAAAGTACTTTAGAGATATCAAACTCTTTGGCACGCTCTAATGCTTGCTTCTTAAACTTTTCAAGTCTTTTCTCTGAGCTTAGTAAATAGACACAATGCTTTGCCATTTCCTCTATGTCTCCGACATTACTCATCATTCCAGAAACACCATGCCTGTTTAACTCTGGAATACCTCCTGTATTACTAGAAACGACAGGAACTCCTGCAGCCATAGCCTCCAAAGCTGCTAGCCCAAAACTCTCCTGTTCTGATGGAAGCATAAAAAGATCGGCTATGCTCAGGACCTCAGTAGGATTTTTTAGTTTTCCTACGAGAAGCACATCATCACAGATTCTATATTCACGGCACATCTGACTTACTTTATTTCTATCTGGACCGTCACCTACTAAGACCAGTTTAGCTTTCACCTCTTTTCTAACCTTATTAAAGACTTCTATAATATCTGGAATACGTTTTACTGGTCTAAAGTTAGAGATATGCGCGATTATTTTTTCTCCATTGGGAGCATAACTTTGTCTGAGCTCTTCGTTAGGTAAGTAATTCGCTTGATCCATTCGTATGAAGTTAGGAATTACCTCTATATCCTTATTTACACCGAAAAGCTTGTAAGTATCATTTTTAAGACTACTAGAAACTGCAGTTACTCTGTCACTTTTATTTATAGCGAAGCTGATTACAGGAGCCAAACCAGGACTTTTACCAACTAAAGTAATGTCTGTTCCGTGTAAAGTGGTTACTATAGGTATATGAATATCTTCCTCAGCTAAAATTTTCTTAGCCATGTAAGCAGCAGAGGCATGTGGAATAGCATAGTGAACATGTAAGTAAATCTAAATGCTCGTGCTTCACTACATCTACCATTTTACTCGCGAGCACTAATTCATATGGAGGATAGTCAAACAGGGGGTATTCTGAGACGTTTACCTCATGATAGAATATATTTTTACGGAATGAACCTAACCTTACGGGCTGGTTATAAGTAATAAAATGGACTAGATGTCCTTTGTCGGCAAGCTCCTTCCCTAACTCTGTAGCCACCACACCGCTACCGCCAAAAGTGGGGTAGCATACTATACCTATTTTCATTGTTTACTTGCTTATGAATTTCGCTGCTCAGCTTTATCTATAGCATCGTAGAGCACTTGCTGAATATCTGTTCTGATATTCATATCGATTAATTTTCTATTCCCAGCGTCAGGATAAACTCTGTTGGACAAAAATACATAAACTAAGTCCTTTTCTGGGTCTGCCCAAACAAGTGTTCCTGTGAACCCACTATGGCCAAAACTTGAGGCAGAAGCACTGTTACATGCTGGTCCTGAATCTGGATTCATCACGGGTTTATCAAATCCTACTCCTCTTCTATTCTTATCCTTGGCAAAATGAGCCGTATTGTAAAAGTCAAATGTAGTGCTGTTGAAAAATTGCTCGCCAGCATAGTTTCCTTTGTCTAAAAATAACTGCATAATTGTAGCTATGTCATAGGCATTAGAGAATAGACCTGCATGTCCACAAGCTCCCCCCAGCATAGCTGCTCCTGGGTCATGGACGTATCCTCTTAACACTTGATTTCTAAACAGCCTATCATTTTCAGTAGGAGCTATTAGATTCTTATTCATCCTTTTTAGTGGATGATAACCTATTGTTTTTAATCCTAAAGGAGTATAAAAATTTTCTGAAACATAATCTTCTAAAGATAGAGAAGTCATGTGAGGGAACATTCTGTAAATCAGATAATAACCGAGGTCTGAGTACTTGTAGTTCCTTTTGTCTCTTAACGGATTTGTAAGGATTTTATAATAGATACTATCTGCATAAGAATGGTCTATATATAGCTTATCTGCCACTTTAAAATAACCCTCTTTAGGGAAGTTTCTGTAATATTTACTTGAAGGTGTCTTATTTACTAGGGTATAGTCATAAAAAGGAATCCAAGGTTTAAGACCAGCAGTATGACTGAGCATTTCCTTAAGATTCATGTTAAAATAATCTGATGTATCGGCTATGTCTGCAAGGTAATCACAGAGATTATTATTAGGGTCGAATTTATTTAAGTCTGTAAGTTGCAATAGAGATAGAGTAGTAGAAGCTATTTTGGTAATACTAGCCAAGTCATAAACAGTTTGGCTCGTTACTTTTTTTCTCTTCTCGTAAGTTTGGTGTCCATAGCTTCTGTCTACGATTACATTACCGCTTTTAATAGCTAAAACTCTACAGCCTGGATATGCTTTTTCTTTTATTCCTCTGAGCGCTATAGTGTCTATCTTTTTTAAATCTGAAGGATTTAACCCTAGTTCAAATGGAGAAACATTTCTTCGTATTCTAATGGTTTTACCGATAGTAATCCCATCTCCTTCCATAAACTGGCCAGCAGAGACGGGTAGTTTTCCGTTTATCTTAATCGCTCCTATAATAGCATCTGCAGCTGCCTTTTGAGCTTCTTTAGAGTCTTGGTAAGCAACCATGATACTCGAGAAATTGTCTAGATTTTTTAATTTATAGAGGCTGTAAGCATTGGTGTAAATAGTAAGGATGTTTTCTCTGTTCTTATCCATTTTACTCAGGAGAAGATTAATGTTATCTGTAATCCCGAAGTCCTTTTTAGGCTTGTTAGAAGTACCTAAAATGTTTACGATTACTCGGTCAAAAGTTTTTAGCTCATTAGCTATGTTTTGTATTTCAGAGAACCCTACTGTTTTGGTGACATTGAACGTTTGAACCTCTAGATATTTCTCTAAATTTTCTCCGAAGTGTTTTGCTGTTCTATCAGCTCCTATATTTATTACGGCTGTTTTATTTTCGTTTATTTTAAGGAAAGGAAGTGTGTTGTTTTCATTGCGTAGCAATGTTATTGAAGCATCTGCCAATCGCTGGTTCAACCAGTTGAACTCTTCAGAATTTAGGTCTTTTACGAGGTCAGTTTTATCAAGCTTTTCCTTTTTGTTTAATCCCAGCCATTCTTTAGTTTTCAGGATTTTAAGGCATCTAGTATTAATGGTTTCTTCAGCGATTTCACCTGATGCTATGGCAGCCATTATTTTCTTTATGGCCTGAGGAACATCTTCTGGAAAGAGGATCTACATTTCCTGCTTTTAGCGCTTCTAGGTCTACTTCTCCCGGTTGAAAATACTTAGCTACACCTTTCATGTTTAACGCATCAGTGAACGAAAGCCCTTTGAAATTAAGCTGCTTTTTAAGTAAAGTATTTACCGTAGCGGAAGAAAGAGTCGTAGCTCTATTTTCTCTATTATCCAATACTGGAATGTGGAGGTGAGCCACCATTATGCTTCCAACGCCTTCATTGATGGCGTTTTTAAAAGGAAATAGTTCTATGCTGTCTAGTCTGTTTCTGTTGTGATTAACTGTAGGCAAGGCTAAATGCGAATCCATATCTGTATCTCCATGGCCAGGGAAATGCTTGGCGCAAGCGAGCACTCCATTTTCTTGAAGTCCTTTGATATACATGAGTCCTTTTTCAGAAACGTTCTCTCTGTTTTCACCAAAAGAGCGGTAGTTAATCACAGGATTATTGGGGTTGTTATTTACATCTAGAACTGGTGAGAAACTTACGTGTACTCCCATTCTCTTCATCTGTTGGGCTATTTGTGCTCCCATTTCGTAGACTAAAGAGTCGTTATCCATTGCTCCCAGAGTCATCTGATATGGGTAATGGATAGAATTAGACAATCTCATGCTCAGACCCCATTCTATATCCATTCCTAACCAAAGTGGAGTTTGAGTAATATCCTGATAACACTTGGTAAGCTCCATCTGAGAAGCGGGATCTCCTTGAAAGAAAATCAGTCCTCCTATTTTCTCTTCTGTGATTAATTTTATGAGTTCTGTTTTATGCGCTGCATCTCTATTGGAATATGCGGCTACCATAAATAACTGAGCTACTCTTTCTTTTACTGTAAGCGAATTAAAAACCGAATCTGCCCATGGTGTAGGGGTTTCGTTTTTAATGAAGGGGAGGGATGCATCTTCTTCGTATTCTAATGTATGGACTAAAGAAAAGTCTAGTTCTTCGTTTTCGTCAAGAGGGAGGACTATTTCAGTGGAGTCTTTTTTAAGAGTGAGGTCCGTATACTTTGACTCATTCTTAGGTTTGTGTTGTGCTAATTGGGGATTGGCCAAAACACCTAAAGAGTGAATGCCACTTACCGTAAGCAGTAAAGCCGAAAGGCTGAGGATATAGGAATAGCTTCTCTTCATGGACATTAAACAAAACATAAAATTTAGTCCAGCTATTGGCTCTAAAATGCTCTTTATTTCTGAATTATCAACAAACGTGCTCGAAGTGAAATTGGAGACTTTGGATCAGTAGTTATTAGTGAGTTGATTCATCTTAACTCTTTAGCTTCCTTCCTGTTGATGATTAGTTCTTGGGCTTTTTTGGTAATGAACTCGAACTGTTCATCCAAGGATAAATCTGAATTGTCTAAAACCAGAGAGTCTGCTGCTTGACGGAGTGGGTCAGCCTCCCTGCTAGAGTCTATGTGATCTCTTTCAGTGATGTTCTGCTTTACTTCTTCTTTAGATACGGCTACTCCCTTAGAAATGAGCTCATCATATCGTCTTTGTATTCTGACGTCTGGTGTGGCCACCATAAATATTTTAAGGTCAGCATCAGGAATTACTACGGTTCCTATGTCTCTGCCATCCATCACTACACCTTTATTCTCAGATAGTCTTTTCTGCAGTTTTACCAGTTTAGCCCGTACCTCTTTTACTGTACTCACAGGACTTACGTGCTTAGAAACCTGCATTTGACGAATTTCTTTTTCTACGACAGTTCCGTTAAGGCAAGTTTCTGATTTGAAGCTTATAGGGTTGTATTGGAATGTGATATAAACATTGTCTAAATCATTGATTAAGGCTTCTTCATTTAGACCTTCAGGGGTAACGTATCCTCTTTTTATAGCGTGAAGTGTCATAGCTCTATACATAGCGCCTGTATCTACGTAGATATAGTTAAGTTCTTTGGCTACTGCTTTAGCTAATGTGCTCTTTCCGCAAGATGAGTACCCATCTATAGCTATGCTTATTTTCTTTTTCACGGTTACTTGCTTTGAAACAAAAGTACGATTAAAGCTAGGGACTCACAAAAAAAAGAGCTGTCAATGTTCGGATTCAGAGTATTGTGAATAGTAGGTGATGAGCATATTTAGTGTCTGGTAGGAACTGCACCGAAATAGTAAACGAGTCTTTTAGAGGCTGTGGAATTTGTTTTTTGGATTCAAAGTCATCACTTCATAGAAAGTAGCTTCTCTTCTCCCTATCAAATTTTCTGTTTCACAAAAATCTCATATTTTGACCAAATCAGTGTTTGTGGCTGGTCAGACTTTTGAGAGCTTTGAGCGTTTCTAATTTTGCCTAAAATATATTGGATGTTTTGGTTTCTGTTATTTATTGAATGTTTCGTGTTATAATAGAGGGGAATTATCTCGTTATTGCAACGCTATAAATAAACGTACTTAAAAACAAAACACGATGAGCACTACAGCATTTAAGGGAGAGGCGGTAAACACCAAGGGGAATTTCCCCGTAGTAGGAGACAAGATTTCTGGATTAAACCTCACCAAGACTGATTTATCTTCTTTAACTGAAGAGGGTTTGAAAGGAAAAAAAGTGGTTTTTAATATTTTCCCGAGTGTAGATACTGGGGTGTGTGCTATGCAGCTGAAAACGTTCTCTTCTAAGTTGAAAGATAGGGAGGATGTAGTGTTGTTATTCGCTTCTTTGGATCTGCCATTTGCTTTGAGCAGATTTTGTGGTGCAGAGGGAATAGAGAATGCTGTTACTACTTCGGATTTCAAGCATAGATGCTTAGAGAACCATGGGCTTCTTAATGACAGATGGAGCGCTAAACGGATTATACGCTAGAGCGGTAATGGTGCTGGATGAGGAGCAGAATGTCATTCATTCAGAATTGGTTTCTGATATTACCATCGAGCCTAATTATGATGAAGCGCTGAAGTTTATATAAGAGACTCAGTTTTACCATAGAATGTAAAAAGCCAGACACTTTACTTGTCTGGCTTTTTTTTGTGTTCGGAAGTTCTTTTGGGATTGGTGCTTAGAAACCCCAGATCTAATAAAAAAAAGTCTTTTTTTTCCCTTTCAAGTGCGCACAATTACTGATAGCTAGCCACTTGAGTTTTGTAATTATTTATAAGGGACAAATGAGCTCCAGGGGTCGCTAAACATGGGGTTTCTATGTGTACATTAGAAGCATGATTTTTCGGTTGTCCTTTTCTTTTTGTGTTTTTTGTCTCTTTCAAATTCAAGGTATTGCTCAGTATCCGGAATCAATTCATAATGAAGATTTAAGGTCTTGGTTAAAGATGAATTTGTATGATAATTTATTCACTGATTTAGGATATGCCAGTGCTCGTGAACAGATGTATTCGTTCACGGATGAGGTGAATGGTAAGATTTACTGCATTTATACGGACTTTCAAATGGATTCTGAATTAACCACCTATCCAAACCCTATTAATGCAGAACACATAGTTCCTCAGTCTTTTTATGGAGCGGAATCGCCTATGAAATCTGATATTCATAATATTCGTCCAAGTCATCAAAGTGTGAATTCAGCTCGGTCTAATCATGGTTTCGGAGAGGTGCCCGATAGTCAAGCGCGATGGTATGGACTTAACGCTTCAGCTGACTACGTTTCTTTGTTGACTGAGCCAGAAGTATCACTAAACTTCTCAGAGGGTGCTAATAGCTTATTTGAACCTCAGGAGGATAGGAAAAGGAGATGTGGCTCGCCATATATTCTATTTCTATACGGTTTATCCTTCTCAAGCAGGTCTGATTTCTGAGTTGATTGATTTGAATCTTGTTTATCAGTGGCACCTGCAGGATCCTGTGGATGATATTGAGATTCAACGTAACGAAAGAGTTGAACAAGCTCAAGGCAATAGAAATCCATACATTGATTATGAAGAACTGGCTTATGATGCATGGTTATGGCAGGAGATACCAGGCTGTATAGATGTCACAGCAGATAATTATAGTCCTGCGGCTACTGTGGATGATGGGAGTTGTATTTCTCTAAATGTGGGATGCACTGATCCAGCGTTTTTAGAGTTCTCCCCAGAGGCCAGTATTGATGATGGGAGTTGCTTAATCTTGAGAATAGTTGGGTGTAGGTATGAGAATACTGAAAATTATAATCCTGAAGCAAATGTGGATGATAATGGTTCTTGTCTGTTCAGTCCTTTATGTCTGGGTGATTACAATAATGATGGCTCGGTAAACGTATCTGACCTAGGAGGTTTCTTGGGCTCGTTTGGAGAGGCTTGTCCTTAATACAGAGAGTTTTTGGCGCTAACCTTATCTTAGACGAAGTTCAAAAGCTTGCGGCAGCGGATAGCTTTTTTATTAGCTAATGGCTATTTCATAACCTTACCAATCTGAAATAGACGTATTCACTGTAAAGTGATTTGAAGGACCAGCTAAATGATATGTGCTTCTTCCGTAACTGATATTGAACTTAGAAACTTTTACAGAAGCTCCTATGCTTAGTCCTACAGTTCCAGATTTTTCTTCGAATGCTAGTTCTTGTCTTCTTCTGTAGTTATACCCTAATCTGAAGATTATGTTTTTACTAATGAGTACCTCAGTATTAAAGATTAAGTGACGCATGAAAATATCTCCAGCTACAAAACTGTTGTCTTCTATAATCTCTTCTGTAATTGGGTCTATGGTAACTATGTTTTTCTCAGACTCTCTTCTAATGTCCCATTCCTGAAGGTTTTCTAGCATAAACCCAAAACGGAAAGGAGCGTGCCTTAATTTTTTAGTGAACCCTGCTTGAATTTCAAAAGGCAGTTTCTCTTTATTTCCTTCTGTGTAATTCCCTAGTTGAGTTCCTATGTTCTTAAGCAAAAGGGCAGCACTAAAAAGGCTTTTCTTCTTGTAGTAATGCAATCCAAAATCTGCCGCTATTCCAGAGCTGGAGTAATCTGCTAGGGTAGAGTTAATGTATTTCAGATTCACACCAGCCGTGAAGTTAGAGTCTAATTGTCTGCCAAAACCGAGGTTTACTATCACATCTGAAACTTGAAAATCTCCAAGATTATTATTAGAAGCATCTGTTTCTGTAAAATCTCCATAGTCTAAATACTGAAGAGATAAAGATGCCGTTCCTATGTTGGAGAAGTGCTTTGCAAAATGTGCTGACCCCAGATTGATATCAGAAAAATAATTCAGATAACTCATCTCCAATCGCTTATCCATAGTGGAGTCGAGTAGAGCAGGGTTAAAGAAAGCCAATCCCAGATCACCATCAGCTATAGCTATTAAGTTTCCACCAAGCGCCCCTATTCTAGCAGAAGCTGGTAAATTCAAGGATTTAAAGACTCCGTTACCTGTAGATTGGCTAAAAACCAAAGCAGCCGTGGAAACGAGGAGTAAGACTAAGAGTGATTTCTTCAAAGTTGTTCGGTTTGGACGCTAAAATAACGAAGGGGAAGATGATATAGTATTACAGACTGAAATTTGTTGTGAATTGTTGCCAAGAGTTCTAGCTTGAAAACCGAATTGGTTCACAGTTCGCGAGTTCATGGTTGATAGTTGAACTATTAACCAGAAACTCTAAACTATTTACTGAGGCAGCCTAGGCTACTTTTAAAGGATTTACCACTTTCTCCTCTAATAGTGCATGTTTTACCACATCTATCATCTGTGATACATATACGAAATTTACTCCTTTGGTATATCTAGGGTTGATATCCTCAACATCTTTTCTGTTTTTGTCACACATCACTATTTCAGTAATACCAGCTCTTTTAGCAGCTAGTATTTTCTCTTTGATTCCACCTACAGGAAGTACTTTTCCTCTCAATGTGATTTCACCTGTCATGGCCAAGTTGGCTTTTACTTTTTTCTGAGTAAACGCACTGGCCAGCGCAGTAAGCATCGTGATTCCGGCAGAAGGGCCGTCTTTAGGAATAGCTCCCTGAGGAACGTGAAGATGTACATTCCATTTGTCAAATACTTCTTGTTCTAGCCCTATCATATCTGAGTGTGCTTTCAAGTATTCCATGGCTAGAGTGGCAGATTCTTTCATTACATCTCCTAAGTTTCCAGTAAGAGTAAGCTTTCCCTTTCCTTTAGTAAGACTGGTTTCTATGAATAGAATATCTCCACCTACAGGAGTCCAAGCCAGACCAGTAACTACTCCAGCTACTTTATTGTTTTCGTATATAGTTCTATCTAATTTTGTAAAACATTTTCTTTAGTAATTGTGGGAATAAATTCCTCATCAAAAGCAATCTGTTTCGCTCTATTTCTAATAAGTTTTGCTATTTTCTTCTCTAACCCTCTCACTCCACTTTCGTTGGTATATGAGATAATTATATTTTCTAAAACATCTTGATTTAATTTAACATCTTCTTTTTCAATCCCATGATCCGTTATAAGTTTTGGAATCAAATGCTTTTTGGCTATTTGCACTTTTTCTTCAATGGTATATCCGTTTATAGGGATAATTTCCATCCTATCTCTAAGTGCTGGTTGAATAGTTGACAAATCGTTAGCAGTTGCTATAAATAAAACTTTAGACAAATCGTATTCAATCTCTACAAAGTTGTCTTGGAAAGTATCGTTCTGTTCAGGATCTAAAACCTCTAAAAGTGCAGAAGATGGATCGCCATGACCTGACTTACCTACTTTGTCGATTTCATCTAAAACAAAAACGGATTCGATTTCCCCGCTTTTTTAATACTCTGAATCACCCTTCCCGGCATAGCGCCTATGTAGGTTTTTCTATGGCCTCTGATTTCTGCTTCATCTCTCAATCCGCCCAGTGCCATACGCATGTATTCTCTTCCTATAGATTCTGCTATACTTTTACCTAAAGAGGTTTTCCCTACTCCTGGAGGGCCATACAGACAGAGAATAGGAGCTTTTAGGTCTCCTTTCAGTTTCAGTACTGCTAGGTGTTCTATAATTCTCTTTTTCACTTTCTCTAAACCGTAATGGTCTCTGTCTAGTATTTCCTGAGCTCTATTTAAGTCGAAGTTATCATCAGACACTTCATCCCATGGAAGCTCTAGGAGTAAGTCACAGTAGTTGTGCTGCACAGAATACTCGGCTCCAGAGGGATTCATTCTTTCGAGTTTCAGGAGCTCTTTCATGAATTTTTTTTCTACTTCCTCATTCCATTTCTTATCCAGCATACGCTTCTTCATCTCATTGATGTCCTCTTGGTGAGGAGATCCACCCAGCTCTTCTTGAATTTTCTTCATCTGCTGATTGAGGAAGTATTCACGCTGCTGCTTGTCTAAGTCTGTTTTTACTTTAGACTGGATTTCGTTTTTCATCTCCAGAATGCTGCATTTCCTTAGCCAAGTGCTCCAGTACTTTTTCACATCTAGCGTCTAAATCCACCATCTCTAACAGCTGCTGTTTTTCTGCTACAGTAGAGTTCATGTTAGAAGAAATGAAGTTAACCAAGAAAGATAAACTCTCTATATTTTTTATGGCGAATGCCGCTTCAGATGGAATTTGAGGTGAGAGCTTTACGATCTGCTCTGCAGAATCTTTTAAAGAAGCTTTTAGCGCCTTTATTTTATTTTTACTCGTAGTAGATTTTATGTCTGGAAACTCAACTATTTCGGCTCTTAGGTAAGGCTCTTCTTGGATGAGTTCTTTTAGTTGTAGTCTTTTTTTGCCTTGCAATATTACTGTAGTATTCCCATCAGGCATTTTTAGCATTTTCATGATCTGCGCTACAGTTCCTGTAGTATTCAAATCTGAAAATGTAGGATTCTCTACGTTCTCATCTTTCTGAGAAACGACTCCTATAATTTTATCTCCTTTATTGGCATCTTTTATTAGCTGCACACTAGAGTCTCTCCCTACAGTAATAGGAATAACTACTCCAGGAAAAAGTACTGTATTTCTTAATGGAAGAATTGGCAAACTCTTAGGTGTAGCCTCTTTTTCCATTTTTTCTTCATCTTCTAAGGAGAAAATCGGAATGAATTCCGGTTCGTTGCCATCTGAAAGTCTTATCTCTATCTCTTCATCAATTATTCCCATATCTTTTCAGTCATTTTGACAGGAAAGCTCCTGTGTTTGTGTAATTATGTTACGCACAAACATGTTTCAAGACTTGTGCCAGAGCATTGGCTTCGGTAGAATTGACAGAGAAATACTTAAAACAAGAACATAACGGCAGTAGCTTTTGGTTATGATCGGAATTTTGAGGAAGCTTGAAAAACCCATTGCAACGCAGATTTATTTTCCTTAGAAAGTGGTAAGCCTCTACGAGCCATTACTTTTTCTGCTGTGTTACAAAACTTAACAAAATCATGCTCCATGAAATCTGTTCCACTTCCCCAGCTAAAACTAGGAATAAACTTAGGAGGGAAGTGAGCACCAAAAATGTTGGAGCCTACCCCTATCAGAGTTCCCGTATTCAGCATGGTATTGATTCCCGTTTTACTATGGTCTCCCATGATTAACCCGCAGAAAGTTAGCTCAGTATCAATGGCTGATTGCGTAACGTAATCCCATAGTTTAACATTGGAGTAATTGTTCTTAAGATTGGAGGCATTGGTGTCTGCGCCTAAATTGCACCACTCACCGATGACTGAGTTTCCAAGGTAGCCATCATGACCTTTGTTAGAAAACCCCTGGAATACACTATTTCCTATTTCTCCACCGACTTTGCAGTGAGGTCCTATGGTAGAGTCACCGTAAATTTTAGCGCCCATTTTAACTGTAGAGCTATCACACAGGGCAAAAGGTCCTCTGATTACAGCTCCTTCCATAACTTCAGCATTAGGCCCTACATAGATTGACCCTGACGAGGTGTTTAAAGAAATAGCGTGAACAGTAGCAGACTCGTGAATGAATATTTTAGCTGGATCTCCTATGATTTGTGTATGTTCTAAAGAAGAAGAGAAAGAAGTTTTATCAATACTTTTTAAGTCGGCTTCAATTTGAGTACCGTTCAACTCGAAGATTTGCCAAGGACGTTTAATCAGTTGTATGTTATGCTCAAAGTTTATTTCTTCCTTCGGATGTTTTATGGCGTTTAACGAACTTCCCTTGGCAGCTAATATTCTGCCGCTTTTAATTAATGCACTGTCTTTATTTAAACCTTCTATAGCCGTTATTAAATGGTCGGAAGGGAGCAGTCCGCCTAAAATAAATAGATTGTCATCCGTAAGATTCAATGGAAATAAATCCGCTAAATGAGGCTGTGTGTAAAAGGATGATTGTTGATGAAAGGCCCTTTGCACTTTTCTTTTATTTTTAAAATTCCTACCCGAAGTTCTGCTACGGGTTTAGTATAGGTGAGGGGTAGAAGAGTTTTGTGTTCTATCACAGATCCACCAAGAGATGGCATGCATAAAGATGTTATTAAAGAAACAAAATTAAAGAATGAATTAAAAGATAATTCAAATTGTAGTCAAAGGATGAACTACTGTATTGATTTCAGCAGAAGAGTTTCATCTTCTTCATAAATCAGCTGATGTTTTAAATTTAGTCTTTTGCATTCCGCACTTACCATTTCTAAATTGGGATATAGCCATAAGAATTCTTCACTGAATGAACCTTTGTACATCACTCTATAGGTTACTTCAGGATCGCTCATGGTAGACGGGTCATATTCAGGAGAATATTTGTAATCAGTGATTTCAACAATAATGCTTCCATTATCGGCTAGTAAACTTTTTAATTTATCGAACATGATTGGCAATCGAGCTGCAGATTGCGCTATGCCTAAGCCATTCATAAGAAGAAGTATGGTTTGGAATTTTTCTTCGGTTGAATAGTTGAAAAAATCCTCTTGAATGACTTTTGAATTCTTTACCTGACGAAGAATCTCTGCGAAACCAGTGTCAGATTCTAACGATGTTACATCGTGTTTTTTTGAGATTAAGTAGCTAGTATGCGCTCCAGCTCCGGCTCCAATATCTAAAATAGAACCGTTGCATAATGAAAGTGCCAGTTGTTCATAATCAGGCATTTTGTCATAGGTTCTAAGGAAGTATGAAGCGGAGTAGGACTTTTCTTTCAGCTGATTATGCCAAATTTTTATAAATTTTTCTTCTTTAGAATTAAGAAAATCACTAACGGCATTGGATATTAAGCTGTTTGGAGGTAGTAGTTTAGGGAGTTTAGTTTCCATAAATGAATTATTTTTAAATTTTTAAATCAATAACCTATGAAACTAAAGTTCCTACTAGCTTTAATAGCTACTTCAATCCTTATTTGTTCATGCGAAAATACTTCTTCTGAGAAAGGAGGCCATTCAAGAACTGGATCTTCAGATAAAATGCAAAACATGGAAGATTCTATGAATTACATTTTGGGGATGTCAATGACTCAGCAATTCTCTTATTTTAATGAAGATGACTATCGGCCAGATATGATGGCTTTAGCTATGAATGATTTTTTGAACGGTAAAGAATATAGAATCGGTGAAGAAGCCAAAAAGGAAATATTAACCGAGTACTTTAGATGGGCTAGGGCTTTTAAAGATGATTCATTGCTTAGAGAAACGAATAGGTTTTTAAAGAAAAATGCGAAGTTGATAACGTTATTGTATCAAAGAGGGGTCTTCAGTACACCTACTTAAATAAAGGGTCGGAAGTAGGGATTTCACCTGATGGAAATGATGTTGTTTATGTGCGATACGTTCAGGGATCTGAACAAAGTGGAAAACAGTGGGATCAGGCAATGGCTACTAATACTAGAGATACTATTTCGATGGCTCTGAACCGTGAGTTAACTGGGTTTTCTCAGATGTGCCAATTAATGAAAGTAGGAGATAAAGTTAAAGCTTGGCTTCCAGCAGTTATTGGTTCTACAGAAGGAAGAGACCCGGCAGGGTTAGCTGTGAAAAACGAATGTATGTGGATGGAGATTGAGCTTCTTAAAATAACAGAGCGATCTATCGCACAGATTACAGAAGAAGAATTAGCTACTTATCCTGGTTATTTCTTTAATGAAGAGGATAGGAAAAAATAGATAATTAATAATTATCTATCGCTTCTTCAATTTTTTCTAATTTTCCTTCGGTGAATTTTCCTTGTGTTCTATGAATTATAGTGCCTTCTGGGTCTATTAGAAATAGATATGGAATAGTCTTTTCGTCTAAGTTCAAATCAGATTTATATGGCTCCAAGTCTCCTTTATAAAAGACGATATGGTCGAAGAGGGTCTTTCTGTTAGAATCTTTTAGTTTTTTTAAGGTGTTTTCATAGGCAGACTTCTTCAATCCAGTGAACATAGGAATGAAGTATGTATTGATATCATAGCCTTTATCAAAAATCCCTCTCTTCAGTACGAATTTATCATACAAGGGCATAAACCAGCTTTTAAGAGAGCCTTCAGACTTTTTACTGTATGATAAGCCGACCAACGTAAGTTTTTCTGATGAAGAGTCGGGAAGGGTGATGGTTAAACCATTTAAGTTTTTAATGCCTTGCAAACCAAATAATTCTAGCTGTTAGAAAAAACACAGAGAAGAGTGCGAGCGCTAAATATTTCATAATTTTAAAACGAAAAAAAAGACCAGTAGGTATAACTGGTCTTTTTTTTATATAATTAATGCCTTGGTTAAGGTTTAGAGAATTAATTCACTTCTAATCCTAGAAGCTCTTCTCTTCCTCTTTTGGTTAACATGTACCCGTCTTTATTTTGGATAAGCCCATCTACGTATAAGTTCGCTATTCTTTCACCTATTCTCGCTTTACCGACATTTAAGTCCGAGTCATTTTCGATTTTAAGCCAAAAGTCTCTTTCAAGAATTCCCAGTTTAATATACTGCTGGTTATTCTGCTTATACATGTGAATTAGATCTAAGATAAGGTAGTCATACTTGTCGTACATGTGCTTATGGGGTTTTAATTATGAATAGGTTATTAACTCGAGAATTGGATGCGCTACATTCATGTCATTACTCACCTTCTCTTGATAAGTCAAATGTAATAGTGCATAACTAGAGTTTGAAGTTTTCAACCAACTAATTACTGACAATTTTTTAACCTATTGTTAATAGTGGTTTAAATAGCTCTATATCAGTTAGTTGGGTTGTGATTTTGTTAAAACAAATTCTCTTTTTTATTTTTTGAGGAATCATGCAGGATAGTTAAGAAGTCCTCTCTGGTGATTTCTCGAGCGCCCATACTTACTAAATGAGGATTCGTAATTTGACAGTCGATGACTTGGAACTCTTTTTCTATGAGTCTTTCTGAGAGTCTTATGAGGGCTATTTTAGAGGCGTTGCTACGCAGAGAGAACATGCTTTCTCCGCAGAATACATCTCCGAAAGTGAGGCCGTATAAACCACCAACTAACTCACCTTCGTAGTATGTCTCTACGCTGTGGGCTATTCCCATTTCATGGAGCTGCGTATATACATCTATGAACTCCTGAGTAATCCAGGTTCCTTCTGCATCTATTCTTGACTGTTGGCAGTGTTTTATTACGCTATTAAAATCGGTATTGAATTTCACCTCATAACCGGGTTTTCTGAGCTCTTGCATCATGCTCTTAGAGATTCGGGTCTCTTCGGGAAATAAGACGGCACGCTGTGGTGGTGACCACCACAAAGGAGGATCCTCTTCATTAAACCACGGAAAAATTCCATTTTTATAAGCATGCAAGACTCGTTTTGAAGATAAATCGCCCCCAACAGCGAGTAACCCATCTGCTGATGCCAGAGAAGGGTGCGGAAATGCGATGTCGTCATTTAGAGCGTAAATAGGCACAGAAGATGTTTACTTTTAGCCTCGAAATATGGAGTTAATAGCCGATTTAAAAAAACGTTTAGGAGAAAATCTACCTGCTCAGGTGGCTCATTCGCGTTTAATGAACTATCCGCGTAAAACCGCAGAAGATATTTTAGCTGAAAAGTTAGATGTTAAAAAAAGCGCTGTGTTGTGTCTTCTTTTTGAGGAGGCGGGTGAATGGAAGTTTTACCTCATGCTTAGAAATTCATACAAAGGTGTACACAGTGCCCAAGTGAGTTTTCCAGGAGGGAAAAGGGAAGAGACCGATAAAGATTATAAAGAAACGGCATTAAGAGAAGCTCAAGAGGAATTGGGTATTAACCCGAATGAGGTAGAGATTTTAGGAGAGCTTTCTACCATGTACATTCCACCTAGTAATTTTTTAGTGTATCCATTCGTGGGAGTGGTGAGAACTAAGCAGAATATAGTTCCAGACCCTATAGAAGTGAAAGAGGTAATCGTGGCTAATTTAAAGGATATACTAGGTTTGAAGGCTGTATCTAATTCTTTTGTAAAGGTTAGCGGAGGTGCTGGTAGAATAAAAGTGAATCATTATACGGTAAACAATCATATCGTTTGGGGGGCTACAGGAATGATATTGGCCGAGCTGGCTTATATATTAGAAGATTTAGGTGCTGAGTAGAGGTCTCAGAATTATATTTGCATCTTCTTTTACAAAACGGGGTTAAATGACACAAGAACAAAAAGAGATAAACAACAAGTTAAAGGCTGAATTATTCAGTTCAGATGATGTTGTTCAAGCTTTAGAGTCGATAGGAGAGGATGGAGACCGAGAAATGGTAGCTCCAGTCCTTGAATTACTAGCACATACTTCTTCAGAGTTGGTGAAAGATGTAGTGTTGGGCCAGCTTTCAGAGTTGAAAATAGGAGATATGGAAGGTTTATTCATTGAGAAAATCCAATTAGAAGAGTTTCAGCCCTATCATCAACAGCTCGTTTCTTGCATGTGGAGCAGCGGAATGAACCCAACCGAAGATCTTCATGTTTTCTCTAAGTTGGCAGTAGATGGTGATTACATGACAGCCTTAGAGGTTTTAACTCTATTGGAGAATATGGAAGGGCCTTTCGATAATGAATCGTTAATGGATGCTTTTCAGGATGTGAGTGAGTTTGTAGAAGAAGCAGAGGAAGGTGATGCCAAGATTGATCTGATAAAAAGTATTTACGATATTCTGTATGCTTTTAAGGAAGCATAGTTTTATGCTGGATACTGATTATTCAATAGGCAGTAGACAGCTCTAATCCCTATAGCTTTTTGATTAGTAGGGTTTCAGTCTGTAGTCTTTTCAGAGTCTGCAGACAAACGATATATTTCGGTTAGTTCCTCTTCGGTTAAATGTCTCCATTTTCCAGGAGATATATCGAGCTTCACATTCATAATCCGCACCCTTTTTAAGGAACGAACTCGCAGGCCAGTGAAATCTACCATTCGCCTAATTTGACGATTTAACCCTTGGGTAAGAATAATTCTAAACTTGTCGTCATCCAGTTTTTCCACTTTACATTTTCTGGTAACTTGGTCTAGAATAGGAACGCCATTGCTAAGGGTATGTATGAAGTCATCGTCTATATCACGGTTTACAGTCACTATATACTCCTTCTCATGGTTATTTCTAGCCCTGAGGATTTTATTTACGATATCACCATCATTGGTCAGAAAGATGAGTCCTTCACTGGGTTTGTCTAACCTACCAATCGGAAATATCCTCTCTGGGTAACCTATATAGTCTATAATGTTGTCGGGTTCTTTTTCTGTATCTGTTGTACAGACTATGCCTACAGGCTTATTAAATGCGATGTACACATTCTTTTTAGCCTTAGGTTGTGAGACCACCTCACCGTCTACCTCTACTAAATCTTCCGTGGAAATCTTAGTTCCGAGTTCAGGAACAGTCCCATTAATGGTGACTCTTTTGGCTTCTATCAGCTTATCTGCAGCTCTTCTAGAGCAGAATCCTATTTGTGTGAGGAACTTATTTATACGTACTTTTTCTACTTCAGCCATGCTTCTTTTTCAGCGGTGCAATAATTATTTTGGCGAAGATACGGGAATGGGGTGGTTAGATTTCCAGTTTGTTTTAGAATAATATTTAGGTAGTTAATGTGTTTTTTTTGAAGTGATTAATATTCTCGCTAAGTCCTGGCTTATATACACTCATGTTAGTTGACATGAGGATAAAGAAGTAGAATTAGGAGTGAGCAGTTTAAGCAGCGACATTTACATGTTCCCTATCATGTCAACCAATTGAGAAAGAATAACAGAGAAATTGATAGTAGAAGGTGATTAAGAACTATTCGTTGATGTAGTCCCAAAGTCTTGTGTCTAACTTCTAACAGTGTGTAAGCCTGAATGACAGCCATAACAATCAACCTATAATCTTTCAACTACTTTTGACAATCCATGATTCGTCCTTACAAACCCACAGATAGGTCAAGTGTTCTAGCCTTAGTTAGATTAAACACGCCAGAATATTTTCATCCTTCAGAGGAAGAAGACTTATCAATTTACTTAGAAAATGAATTAGAAGACTACTTCGTGGTTGAAGAAAACGGGGAGGTAGTAGGCGCAGGAGGAATTAATTATTTTCCAGAAGAACATTCCGCTCGTGTATCATGGGATGTCGTGTCTCCAGATTTTCATGGGAAAGGAATAGGCGGGAGGCTTGCCAAGTTTAGAGTAGACCATGCTTTTTCTAAAAGCAGTGTTCAAACCATCGTAGTTAGAACATCACAGCTGGTATCCCGGTTTTACGAAAAACAAGGATTCGAATTAGAGAAAGTGGTGAAAGATTATTGGGCAGAAGGTTATGATTTATATCTCATGAGGTATAAAAAGTAGGGTTTTCGTCTGGTTTGAAAAGCTATTTATTAGTCTTAGGAAACTCAGTAGAGTGAAAGAAATAGGTATCTTTGAATTATGATATTATCGGAAGTTAAAACGCTGTTAAAACACACCAGTAAATTAGAGTTTAAATTGCCAAACGGAGAATTAGTTCCTTCTCATTTTCATGTAACCGAAGTAGGGAAAGTGAGCAAGCATTTTATAGATTGTGGAGGAGTTGAGAGAAAAGAAGAGGTAGTGAATTTTCAATTGTGGAATGCCGATGATTATGATCACAGACTACATCCTGAAAAATTACTAGAGATTATAAACCTCTCAGAGTCTAAGTTAGGGTTGTCTAATTCTGTCATAGAAGTAGAATACCAAGGAGAAACTATAGGAAAATTCGGATTGGATTATTCTGATGGGACATTTCAATTGACTTCTAAACAAACAGACTGTCTAGCTAAAGAAAACTGTGGAATCCCAGAAGAAAAACCTAGGGTAAAGCTTTCGGAAGTTCAGAGCTCTGGAAGTTGCTCGCCTGGTTCGGGCTGCTGTTAATTCAAAAGCTTGTTTCTTTTAGGAAATCAATTCTAAGAAAGGTCAACTTCGATTCTCAATAACCTAATATTAGTATTCTGCCTTAATGTTTTACTGTTTGTTGTTCACAATTAAACGCTTAGAATCGCGAGTCTACAAATTATCATTAACCATTTATAATTAGAAAGAAGAACTAAACACTCAATTGTGCGTATAGGACAGTAGATTAAAAAGGAGGCATGATTATTAGCGTACCTTTGTCACATAATAAAAGAAGGGGCATATAATTATTACTTGTCGTTTCACAATAATAATATATGAATTTTAAAGATTTGGGCTTATCTGAGGCCTTGTTGAAAGCTATCGACAAAAAAGGATACACACAGCCGTCACCTATTCAGGAAAAGGCTATACCAGAAGTACTTAAAGGAAAAGATGTTTTAGCATCTGCACAAACAGGAACAGGAAAAACCGCTGGTTTTACACTTCCTATGCTGCAGCTTTTAGGGAAAAAAGGAGAACACCAAGGAAAACGTAAGATAAGAGCTTTAGTGCTAACACCTACCAGGGAGTTAGCCGCTCAGGTTCAGGAAAACATTAGAGAATATAGTGAGTTTATGCATATACGCTCTACCGTAATTTTCGGTGGGGTGAACCAAAACCCGCAGGTAAGAACTATTCAGCAGGGAATAGATATTTTAGTAGCTACTCCAGGAAGACTTTTAGACCTATGCACTCAAGGGCATATAAACCTAAGAGATGTAGAGTTCTTCGTTTTGGATGAAGCAGATAGAATGCTCGATATGGGATTCTTAAGAGACATAGAGCGTGTAATGAAACTATTGCCTGCTAGACGTCAGAACCTCATGTTTTCTGCTACGTTTTCAGGAGAAATAAAGCGATTAGCACATGGGATTCTAAATGATCCTGTTCAAGTAGAAGCTACTCCAGAAAACTCTACAGTAGATTTAGTATCTCAAAAAGTATATAGAGTAGACCAAAAGAGAAAGATAGAATTTACTATTAAGCTCATCTCTGAAGGGGACTGGGATCAAGTATTGATTTTTACGAGAACCAAGCACAGAGCTAATAGATTAAGTGAACAGTTGACGAAAAATGGAATTACTTCTGCTGCTATTCACGGAAATAAAACGCAAGGGGCTAGAACTAAGGCACTAAAAGGATTCAAAGAGGGAACAATCAGAGTGCTTGTAGCTACAGATATTGCAGCTAGAGGGTTGGATATTCCGTTATTACCTCATGTAGTAAACTTTGAGCTGCCCAATGTGCCTGAAGATTATGTACATAGAATAGGGCGAACAGGAAGAGCAGGAGCTAGCGGTGAAGCTATTTCTTTGGTGGATATTACAGAATTACCCTACCTAAAAAGTATAGAGCGCTTAATCCAACTATCGATTAAGAAATCTGTAGTAGAAGGCTATGAACCTAAAGATGATACTCCACCAGACGCAAGTAAGCCAGGAGGAAGAGGGAAATCAAGGAAGAAGTCCTAGAGGTGGAGGTGGAAACAGAAGCCAAGGGAGTGGAAGTGGAAAGTCTAATTCTGATTTTAGAAAGAAACAGAAACAAGGATCAGGCGGTGGTGGAAACCGAAACTCAAATAGTTCTGGAGCTAATCGTTCTGGAGGAGGAAAAAAGAAGATGTTCTAAACAGCGTTGCAACGCTTAATAAATAGCAAAGACCTTCACTCCCAAGTGAAGGTCTTTTTATTTTATAGAAAGTAGGAAACGAGTAGATTCCTCATTAAAAACATGAGGCTGTTCTACATTCACTACATGACCGCATTCAGGAATTACAAATAGAGTAGAATTCTCATGCCCTTTAACCAGTTTAGTGATAGAAGGCAAAAACATGTGATCTTCACTTCCCATGATATACAGCGTAGGAACTCCTGCGTCTTTAATTCTAAATAAGCTCAGTAGCGGGTTCACTTCAGCTATGAGCGTAAACCAGCGTTTAAACTCTTTTTGGTACAGTTTC
>CAJJDD010000025.1 GCA_905182895.1 Flavobacteriales bacterium UBA4466 | reverse complement strand
CCACTTCTATAGTCCACCCTGTTTTTTTTAGTGAAGACTCTAGCTTGTTGAAGTTGGCTACCTCAGAATTATTCATATTCATAGAAAGCTCATGTACAGATTGAAGGTATTCTGAACAAGCTTTTCCTTGGAGGTTTTCTAATTGTCGGTTAAACAGTATTCCCCATACAGTATGATCCTCACGAGTATATTTTTCGTATTCCTGTTTCATCCCGTTAGAAATAAAATTCAATTATATAAATAGGTGATTTCCTCATTTTTTATACTTTTAGTTTATGATGCATAGCATTCAAATGGGTCTGATACTCTCTGCATATTGTTAGGTCTAGAATCTCTCACAACTAAATTCCTCCGGTTTAACTTTCAATAATTCCGTTAATAATGCTCAGGGGCATTTCAAGACACGATGTTACTATTTTTATCAATAAGCATACCACGGAAGCACTAGTAATTTTAAAGGGTTCACTTTGTTCGCTACAAAACTGATTTTTCCTACTGCAGGGATGCTTAGAAAATAATTTTCAATAAGAAATTTCCCCTAAGAATTAATATTCTATTCCCTAAGAAAAATAGCGAATGCCCTTAGATTTCCAATCGTGTTAGGGGGTGTTAGATATAGAGCTTCAGAGCTTTTCTTCTTTTTTAATTTCATTCACTTCCTGCTACTCCAAGACTTCTAACATTCTTCGTGTATGTCTCTATTTCTCTATGTCTTTTACTTCGTTTTTATGTTTCAATCATTAAAATGGGCAATTCTACACTCTAGGGAAACTCCACTTTTAGCAGCGGCTTTTATTATACAATCAGCATATGGTTTGATGTTTTTATCGTGCGTTATTGAATTCATGAAAAAAACAAGTTGACTTATTTTTTTTTCTTGCAGTTGTGAAGCTACAAGTTCAGCATGACCTTCAACTTCTGAAGGCTTGAGCAAATGATCATAATAATCAATCTTTTGATGTACGTCAACTACACCGAATTTTCCTGAAAGGATTATAAATTTAACCCCTTTCTTTTCAGATAAATCAGAAATTTTAGAAATTCTATGACTCTTGTATAGGTCAATTGCAGGCAGCAATTTTTGCGAATGGTTTTTTTCGGCAGAACAATATGTGCAGTAAGCTAACATTCTTTATTTTCTAATTGGGGGGACAGTTTTTTCAGCAGCATCTTTTTTCCATTTGACTAGGGGGGCATGGCTCACTTCCATATGAACAGTACACGCAGCAATAGCACTCTGTCGGTTTGAGATTAGCTGAACAAGAATCACATTTATAAAATAAGACACACGTATTTATAGGCATAGTTTCTTCTTTAGTCGCACCACATTTTGGGCAGGTAATCACAGACTTGAGAAGAGCCATCTGCCTCGGGTCTCTTAGGCTTTTCTTTTGTCGTATTATTTTATATATCCCATAGAAGAACAGCAGAGCTCCAAGAGACATAAAAATTTCATTATACTGTTCTAGTGAGTCGTTTAACGCCAGCATGCCAGTTGCACCGCCGAGAATAACAATCAAACCAGGTAGCCAGCAACAGGCCGTTGCAAGAAGAAATGCAATAATAACTCCAATAATTGATTTTTTGTAGTTCATCATCAATCGGCTTCGCTGGACTTCTTAATCGCTGCTACCCAACTGTCCAAATCCGACTTCTGTTTTTCAAAGTCCCCAGGATACGGTCCACTTGCAAAGAAAAACTCGGTGGTATTTGTCTTCGTGGTTTTCGATCATCAGTAGCTTTTCCGAATAATGGAATCCATCCCGATCGTAATCTATGTGCAGGTAATAATTACCGAACACCATTCCGACATATCCTGCAGCTTTTTCTCCATCGGTATCAAGGTTTAAACGTGCATTGGATTCTGAATTCCACTCGGAGGAGAAGAACTCTTGTTCGTCGAATTTCTCTCCAAGTTGCTTGAAGTAATTTGTCTTGCCTATAGCTCTCCAAATGTCCTCTGTTGAAGCCTTCAGTTCAGACTTTGAATAGAAGAACGGTTGTGAGCCCATATCGGCCACATCATCCTTAGAGAGGAAGGTGACATCACTAATCCAAGCCGAGCCATTTCCGCCATTCGCAAAACGGTATCCGACAACCGTATCTTTTTGAACAACAATAGCTTGAATAACGATGATCAGCTCTTCCATTCCTTTGTGTTCGGAGTAGATCCTGGCCACTCTTGGAAGTTCCATGTCCAACGCTTTCGCATCAGGATATTTCACTGTATCCACTTTGATGAGCGACATGTTATCATCGAGTTCCTGTTGGGTTGGCAGTCGGTCTGTAATCGCTGGAATCTCATCAAGCTTCTTAATGTCTACAGGTACAAAACCAAAATTGTCGGGACAATACCAGCCACCGTATCGGTGAGGTTCAGTCTTATTTGAAACAACCGGTTCTGGTTCTTGAGTTGTCTCTTGACTGCCGCATGCTCCAAACATCATCAGCATAGAAATAACAGTGAGAATTGAAAATCTATTTGTCATTGTTTGTGTTTTTCATAAAGGTCGGAAAACCTATTGAATTAACGAGTATAAAAAAAATGAATCCTGTTTTTTATTGTGGGTTTATAGTATTAAATATTATAATATATTTCATAATATATTTATTTTTACAGATTATCGTACCAATTGCCCATAAACACACTGTAGTAACCCCTCTAAATCTAATGAATTTCTAGCTATATTCACTTCATCTACTGCTAAATGTGTTTAGATTACAGTGGTTTTAGAGCAGCTTTGGTATGATTCTTCATTTGAATGACTGAGATTGTGAAATCCTATTTCCCATTAAGGGCTAAAAACTTCTAATTTTGTAGGATGAGGTTAATTCTTACTGCAGTTCTGATAATTAGTATAATTGGCTGTTTCTCTTCTTGTACTATTAATAAGGAACTAATATTGCTACGCCAAAAGTCTGATGTATTATTTACTCTTTTAACTAAAGAAGAAACCGGGATTTCATTCAGAAATAAAGTAGTAGAAACGGACTCTAACAACTACTTCACTAATCAGTACATATACAATGGAGGAGGAGTAGCTGTGGGTGATTTAAATAACGATGGACTGGAGGACTTATATTTCACAGGGAATCAGACAGACGACCGCATCTATCTCAATCTAGGAGATTTGAAATTCCAGGATGTTACGCTTTCTTGTGGTATACATACTGGCCATGAATCCTGGAGTTCTGGAGTTTCATTTGTTGATTTAAACGCAGACGGTTGGTTAGATATTTATGTATGTAAAGCAGGGCATAATAAGTCTTCGGAGAACCGAAGAAATCAGCTCTATATGAACAAGGGAGATGGCACTTTTTTTCTGGACAAAAAAAGCGCCCTTTCTGATCCGGGCTTGAGCACTCAAGCCTCCTTTTTTGATTTTGATTTGGATGGGGATCTGGATGTCTACGTTATGAATTATCCAGAAACTTTTAACGCGGATCACGTAAGGAAGAAGCATGATGAAAAAGCGAATTGGGCCAGCTCTGATAATTTATATAGGAATGACGGCAAGGGCAGCTTTAAAAAGATCACTGAAAAGTCGGGAATAGGAAATTATGCCTTCGGACTTGGCTTAATAACCGCAGATTTTAACGGAGACTTCTATCCAGATATTTATGTGGCCAATGACTATATGGAGAATGATTACCTCTATATAAATAAGGGAGACGGCACCTTCTCAGATGAAATTAAAAACCGCACAGGGCATAATTCCCAGAGCAGTATGGGTATAGATAGGGCTGATATTAATAATGATGGGTTTGAAGATTTTTTTATAGCAGAAATGCTGCCCTCGGATTACAAAAGGTCTAAAGAGAATATGGCGTCTATGGATATAGAATCTTTTTGGTACTTCATTAGTCAGGGGCATCATTATCAGTACATGCATAATGTGCTTCAAGTAGACAACCATACGGGCTACTTTTCTGATGTTTCTCAAATGGCGGGCGTAAGCAAGACTGACTGGAGTTGGTCTCCTATTTTAGAAGATTTAGATAATGATGGTAAAGTAGATTTATTCGTTACCAACGGCGTAAAGAGAGATATGCTGAATAAAGATGCTAAAGCCCAAAGAAAGCTACTTGAAAAAAAGAAGGGACAGTTAGGCGTAGACGAGTTATATAATTCCATTCCTAGTACTAAACTGAGTAACTATGCTTATAGAAACAATGGAGACTTTTCTTTTCAGGAGTTGACTAATCTGTGGGGCCTAGACCAGCCTACTTTTTCTAATGGTGCCACAGCAGCAGATTTAGATAATGACGGAGACTTAGAGTTAATTATAAATAACTTAGAGCAAGAGGCTTTCATTTATAAGAACAACTCATCAGAAAAAGGGCAGAACAGCTATTTAAAGGTGAAATTAGAATGGCCCAGAAGCCCAAATGTGAATGGGTTAAACTCTAAAGTAGA
Source organism: Flavobacteriales bacterium UBA4466 (assembly GCA_905182895.1). Taxonomy (GTDB): domain Bacteria; phylum Bacteroidota; class Bacteroidia; order Flavobacteriales_D; family Sanyastnellaceae; genus ASP10-05a. The sequence goes on along the minus strand of CAJJDD010000025.1, from coordinate 20,568 downwards.
AGTTTATAGTAAGGGGGACTGTATTTTCTAGAGAGGTGTTGCAGACAGCTGGATACCAGTCTGGCAGGAGCGCAGTAGTACATTTTGGACTAGGGGAACTTTCAAGGGTAGATTCAGCTCGTGTTATCTGGCCTACAGGCGCAGTTCAAACCATTGAGATAGAAGAGTTAAATAAGTATTATACGGTTGTATACAATCCTTCCTATACTATAACTCCTAAGTCAGAAAAGAAATATTTCGAAGAAATAGACCCGGGATCTTTAGGGTTAACATTTACGCATAAGGAAAACATATGCTATGACTTTAAAAGTGAAATTTTGCTCCCGCACAAACAATCGACATTAGGTCCATCTCTGGAGGTAGGAGATATTAATGGAGATGGATTAGATGATTTATTTATAGGAGGAGCCAGCGGTCAGGATGCGGCTCTTTTCATTCAAAGCGATCAAGGTAAATTTACGCAAACGAATATTTCGGGTAGAAAAGAATGGGAGAACTTGGACGCAGCCATTTTTGATGCAGATAATGATGGAGATGGTGATTTATACCTTGTAAATGGGGGAGGGGAAGAGGGCATAGCCAAAAGAGATATGTACTATGTAAATAAAGGATCTAATGGTTTGGCAGAACATCCCCGAGGAATACCAGAAATAAATTGGCCTAATGGCTCGTGTATAGTTCATGCCGATTTTGATGGAAATGGATTTCAGGATGTGTTTGTGGCTGGAGGCGCTAAACCAGGAACCTACCCGCTGGCAGACTCTTCTTACTTTTTATTAAATGAGGGGGGGAGCTTTACCTCTCCAGAATCTCCTTGGATAGCTGATTTGCCTGATGCTGGATTTATTACATCTGCCGTCTCTACTGATTTTAATCAAGACGGAAAACCAGATTTAGTAATCGCCGGAGAATGGATGCCCGTTAGTTTTTATCAGAATACCGGCTCATCCTTTAAGAATGTAACGGCGTCGCTTGGCATAGAGGAAGAAATAGGCTGGTGGTATTCACTAAAAGCAGCAGATATAAACCAAGACGGGATAGAGGATATCATAGCAGGAAACATGGGGAAAAACCATAAGTTTAGGCCGTCTCGAGACAAGCCATTTATGATTTACTACGATGACTACGATGAAAATGGCAGTGGAGATATTGTGCTAGCCAACACCTACGCGGATGGTACATGTCTTCCCGTGAGAGGCAAGCAATGTATGTCTGAACAAATGCCATTTATTTCCAATGAAAAAGTAAGAGATTACGGAGAGTTTGCCAATTCAGATTTAATGAACTTGTTAGGGAAGAATCCCGAAGAATCCAAGGTAGCCTTAGCTGCTACTGAATTTTCAAGTAGCCTATTTCTGTCTCAACGGTTAGGCAGATTTAAAAGGGAAGAATTACCAGCCATGGCTCAGGTAGGCCCGGTAAATGGAGTGTGTGTGTTTGATGTAAATAATGATGGAAAACTAGATATTCTTACCGCGGGAAATAAATACAATACAGAAGTAGAAACGACAAGAGCAGATGCCAGTGTAGGTTGTTTGCTCTTGTCTGGAGAAACCACGGTATATAATTCTGGTTTTTTTACGCGTGGCAATGTAAAAGACATAGAACTGCTGAAAACAGCTACAGAGACATTTGTTTTAGTGGCAAACAACAACAGTAAAATGCAAGTATTTAGAGTGCTTGATTAAATGCTTTTGTAAGACTTTCCGTCCAGACGTTATAACCTGCTTGATTCAAGTGAAGTCCATCAGCAGTGAATCCAGGGCGGAGTTTTCCGTTTTCCTGTAAAGCCGAATACACATCCACATAACACACCTCCAACTGAGAACACATTTCTTCTAGTTCCCTATTCGCATTGATGATTTCGAGGGATATCCTTTTAGGAGAAGTAAATAGCGTAGACGCTAAACATTCCGGAGATAAAGACATTACTAAGATTTGGGTATCGGGCGAGTAAGTTTTGAATTCCTGAATAAACTTGCTCATCTTTTCTATTTTGAAGCCAAATCCATGGATGATGTCATTAATTCCTAAGTTTAAAATTACCTTCATGGGCGTGACCTCATTTAAGCCACTAAGCCTCCAGCTTAAACCATCCAAAACATCCCCGGAAATGGACCAGTTTACTGCATCTGATTGAAAAATGGAGATATCATAACTTTTAGTAAGACTATTGCCCATAAAAAGGATGGTCGAATCAGAAATTTCTTTTAGTAGTAACTCATCGACTTTTTCCTGGTATTTAGCAGAATGAATAAAGTTATGAGTTAGATGATAAGGTCGAATAAAATACTTTAAACCGATGATTGTCAGGTAATCTGAGGTTAACAGCAAAATATATGAACGAAGTAGGTGGAGGTATATCATTAATGCCTGCGTGTTTTTGGAATTTATCAAAAAAATATAAAGTAAAGAAAGACGGTTATGAAAAAGCTATGGAAAAATTTCATAAAAAATATCCTGGTATGGCTGAATGGAGACAAGCACAGATTGATATAATTAAAGAAGGAAATGATATTTTTATGATACCAGGTTCTAGAACCTTATTGGTACGCCTGTAGTGGAGGGGATTACACTCTTAATCTTTATAGTCCTAATGATTGGACAGATTATACTATTGATTGGGGAGATGGCTCATCTTTAGAAATCGGAACCAATTGGATTTCACCTATCACAATATCACATAACTATTCGGCTGCAGTTCAAAATTTTGATATTATAATCACTAATCCTGTCTTAGGGTGTAGTATTTCAGGTGTATTAGTAATGGAAGAGGCTACGAATCCTTCAATCGTTATTCCTACTGGAGTTTTAACCCAAGCCTGCGCTCCGCACCCTTTAAGTTTTTCTAATCAGAGTAGTAATGTTTCTGAAAATACCATTTTTACGTGGGATTTTGGAGACGGGAGTGAAAATTTGGTTTTAGATCAAACCAATCTTGGCCAAGTTATTTCTCATGTCTATGAAGAAAATACGGTAGACTGTAACACGGCTGTGACGTTGTTTGCAGAGAATTATTGTAACACGGTGCAAGGGGGGGCATTTTTTAATACGTTTTCTCCTATACAGATCTATGACGCGGATAATGCAGGCATTACATCTAGCGCTTCAGTACTTTGTGTCCCAGAAAACGAAGTGACCTATACGAATACCACAAGCAGAAACTGTTTTGCTCAAGGAAACATTGAACAGAGGTATGAATATTGGAATTTTGGAGATTACTGGGGAAATGGTCAAGACTCAATTATAGATTGGTCTCCTTGGCCACCTTCCAATCCTCATACTATTCAGTATCCGGGTAATATAGGGGACTCTTATGAGGTAATGATGATAGATAGTAACTTCTGTGGTTTAGATACTGCCTATATGACTGTAACTATGGTTTCTTCACCGATTGCTAAATTTTTACTAGTCGATAATGAAATATGTTTAGGGGAAACTATTACAATAGAACAAAACGCAACTGGAGATCCTAATTCATTTAGCTGGAATTTTGGTGATGGATTCGGATGGTATCCTACAGGCTCATCAGACGTTGTCTACTCATATTCTGCGCCGGGAACATATACAATAGCCGGCGCTGTGGGCTTATTGTCAAGTGCTGCATGCGCGGATACGTCTTTCGTGAGCGTCACGGTTGTTCCGTCTCCTGTGATATCTATTCTAGCAGACAATCTTAGTGGTTGCGGAAATGTATCTGCCAACTTCCAAGAGGCGAGCACAAATGCGGATAATTGGGATTGGGATTTTGGAAACGGGAATACATTTAATGGGTCCACGCCTCCGACCCAGAACTATAATACTATTGGAGATTTTGTAATAGACTTAACTGCTACTAATTCGTCAGGGTGCATAAATACTGCACAAGAAATTGTAAGTGTGTTTAATGCACCTGTAGTAAATTTTATAGCTGATAATGTATGTGAAGGGACTTTAGCTCAATTTACAGACATAAGCACTTCAGATGGGGGTGATCCGATTATTTCATGGGCCTGGGATTTTGGGGATTCATTCACCAGTACTGAGGAAAATCCTTCTCATCAATACGCCTTAGCGGGGACATATAATGTAAACTTATCTGTGAGCACAGTTAATTGTAACGGGAACGTTACTATCGCAGTAACTGTAGAAGCAGCACCAGTACCAATTTTTTTTCCTGACTTAAATTCTGGTTGTTCTCCAGTTGAAGTAACCTTCAGTAATAGTAGTATAGATTCAGATTCTTACGCTTGGGACTTTGGGGATCAATCTGGAAGTTTCATGGAAGAACCAGTTCACACCTTCTATAATTTCACAAACTCCGACACTACTTATAAGGTCATACTTACAGCTTCTTCTGACTTTGGTTGTTATCAAAATGACTCATTAGATATTACAGTTTTTTCTGGAGCTCGGGCTGCTTTTACAGACAATGCACAGCCGCCTGGATGCGCGCCTTTTAATGCTGTATTTAACAACGCCTCTTCTGGAGCCACTAGCTATGAATGGGATTTCGGGGATGGGTCATCTACTGATACATCAGAAAACCCGACACACATTTATGGGAACAATACAGGTTTTATTCAAACATATTCTGTTCAGCTGATAGCATACTCGTCAAATGGATGTAATGACACCATAGTATCTGCGCTTACGGTTTATCCTCAGCCCGACCTTACGCTAGATGTTACGCCTAATGAAGGCTGTTCTCCACTATTAGTTCAAATGCCATTTGTAGCCGGTGGTCAAGCATTTGATTGGAATTTTGGAGATGGTCAAACCTCTGTAATCCCGAATCCAACTCATCTATACACCAATGATACTGATGACCCCATCACATACACAATCACATTAAATGCGATTTCTGCATTTGGCTGTGCGGGAACAGGCACCAGTACTCTAGTAGTTTCCCCTGCTCCAGAGGTAGATTTTACTCTTTCAGCAGTAAGTGGCTGCTCTCCTCTAGAGGTAGAAATAACGGACAATTCAAACGGAATTTCTACAGGAACGTACGATTATGGAGACAATACTACAGCCGCCTATACTGGAAATGCGATTCACACTTATACTAATATTTCTAGTTCATTACAAGTTTACAATATCACCCTAAATGCGGAAAACACATATGGTTGTGAGGCGTCTAGTACACTTCCTCTGGAAATTACGCCAAGTGCTAATTCTGAAATAGTAGCACCAGAACCTGGATGTTCTCCATATCAAGTAGCCTTCTTAAACAACAGTACCAATGCCACAGGTTTTGAGTGGGATTTCGGGAATGATTTAAACTCTACACAGACTACGGGTCAAACGACTTTTATTAATAATTCTGCTTCTGATACGACTTATATAGTCAGTTTACTTGCTCAGTCACCTTTAGGGTGTAATGGCCTAGACCAAGTAGAAGTGGTTGTTTATTCAAGCCCTATCTCGAACTTTACATCTGATGTGAATTCTGGATGTAGTATAGTCTCGGTCGAATTTACTAATAACAGCATAGGTGCCTCTACATATTCATGGAGTTATGGAGATGGAGAAACCTCTACCACCAGTGATAACAACCATTTTCATGACTTTGAAAATTTCACCGATCTTCCTTTAGAATATACAGTTACCCTGACAGTTTCTAATGAAATTGGGTGTCAAGATTCTTATGACTTGCCGATTACCGTATATCCACAAATTTCTGCTGAGTTCGAACAAGAAGAAAACGGTTGTTCGCCTTTAACGATTACATTCGATAATGAGAGCTTTGGAGCAAATACAGATTTTGTTTGGAATTTTGGAGATGGAGGAGTTTCTTCAATATCAAATCCAGTACATTCATTTATTAACAATACGCTTAACGACACTACATTCACGATAGAGTTAATCACTTCTTCTTTGTACGGTTGTCAAGATGTGTATACGCAAGATATAGTCGTTTTCGGTACTCCGATAGCAGACATTAGTATTTTAGAATCTGTAGGGTGTTATCCGTTGGATGTAACGTTTGAAAACTCTTCTACAGCAGCGACAACTATACATGGGTTTATGGAACGGGAGAAGTAGGAAATTCATCTGAACTATTACATACACATACATTCTATAATTTAAATTTAACTCCCGTGACCTATGCGGTTACGTTAAATGCATTTTCTAATAGCGGATGCGAAAGTTCAGATAATGTATTCGTAGAAGTACAGCCACAGTTAAATGCTGATTTTAGCTCACCTAACGAAGGGTGTGCTCCTTATGAAGTTCAGTTTGAAAACTTTTCTAATGGGGCGTTGCAATATCAATGGAACTTCGGAGACAACTCTCCTATACAATCCCAATTAAATCCGGCTCATTTATTTGAAAACGAGACAGAAGATATTGTGGTTTATACAGTCACATTAACCATAGAGTCGTATGCAGGATGTACAGATACATTTACTTTCAGACATTTCGGTTTATCCTAGACCTATAGCCGAATTTACAGCTACTCCAGAAGCGCAAACATTCCCATCGACTACCGTAGAAGTCGCCAACAATAGTTTTGGTGGAAATGTGATAGAATATCAATGGGGATTTGGGGATGGAACCGATTTCATCTCTGGATTTGAGCCAGCAGACCATACGTATGAAACTTGGGGAGAATATACTATCTCTCTAATAGCAGATAATGGATTTTGTTCAGATGCTACAACTTTAGATATAGAAATTATACCACCACCACCAGTAGCGAATTTTGAAGGACCAGCAGCAGGGTGTTCTCCTTTAACTGTTCAATTCGCAAATGAAAGCGAGTATGGCTTGGGTTATAATTGGCAGTTCGGAGATGGGGGTCAGGCTTTCGTAGCTAATCCAGTTTACACCTATCAGAACGCCGGAATCTATACCGTAACATTGACAGTAACAGGATATAATAATGGTGAGCAGAATGAACTAGTACGAAGTGAAATTATTGAAGTTTATGCTTCAGCACAAGCTGCTTTTGTAGCTACTCCAGAGGAGGTGATTATTCCTCAAAACCCCGTAAACTTTGTAAACCTTTCCTCCAATGCGGATGAGTATTTATGGAACTTTGGAGATGGGGGAACTTCTACTGAATTCAGCCCAGACCACTTCTACCAGGATATAGGAGCTTATGCTGTTTCTCTTTGGGTTAATAATGAATATAACTGTCCAGATAGTATTTTAGTTGTAGATGCCGTTATGGCTTCAGCGCGATCAGGCATAGCGTTTCCTAACGCATTTACTCCTATAGATGGTGGCTCAGATGGAATGTATGACCCTCAGTCGTTTAGTAATAACGTATTCTTTCCAGTCTACTCTGGAGTAGTAGAGTACCAGCTACAAATATTTAATAGATGGGGAGAATTAATGTTTGAAAGTAAAGATCCTTTAATAGGATGGGATGGAATGTATAGGGGTCAGCTTAGTAAACAAGATGTCTATGTATGGAAAGTAAAAGCAAAATTCACTGACGGAACGCAACTTACTGAGGCAGGAGACGTAACACTACTTAGATAAATGAAAAATCTATTAATATATATCTTCATTATGCTGTTCGGTATGTCTGTGTCAGCCCAATGCGAAGACTTTTCGAGAGCAGATAAATCGGAGTATCTAGATGCCGATTTTTTCTTCTATCAGGCTCGGTTTGCTGAAGCCAATAGTATTCTTTTAGGTCTTCACAAAACCTACCCTAAAAACCCCGAAGTATCTTTTAGATTGGCTGTTTGTCAGATCGAAACTTCTGGAGATAAGGAGCTTGCCACTGACATATTAAATTTATTATTGCAGAGCGGGAATAAAGAATCTCTTTTCCATTTGGGAAAATTAGCTCATCTGAATTATAAGTTTATTGAAGCAATCTCTTTTTACAACGAATATGCCAACATAGAAGATAGAAAGTTAAGTGACCAAGTAATAAAAAGGCACATTAAAATTGCTGAATTAGCTCAAGAACTCACCAATAAACCTGAAGATGTATTAGTGAAAAACTTAGGCGCAGAAGTGAATTCTAAATTTGCGGAGTATATACCTGTCATTACACCAGACGAAACGGAAATGTATTTTACTTCTAGAAGAGAAAATAGCACAGGAGGAAGATTAGACCCAAACAAGGAGTTTTTCGAGGATATTTACTACACTAAAAAATTAAATGGTGTCTGGAGTGAGCCTACGAATGACATTTCAGACATTAATACTCCGACTCATGATGCCACAGCGGCCATAGCTGCGGATGGCAATGCTATGGTAATATATAGGACTAATCGTCAATTGACAGGCGGGGATCTATACATCACTAAAAAGTTAAATGACAAATGGACTGAGCCCAAGATTTTAGACGAAAACATTAACTCTGAATTTCAAGAAGCCAGCGCTTGTTTTAGTCCAGATGGAGAAACGATTATCTTCTCTTCGAATAGACCAGATGGATATGGAGGTAAAGACCTTTACAGAGTAAAGCTTCTGCCTAATGGAGAGTGGAGTTTACCTAAGAACTTAGGACCCTCTATCAATACTGAGTATAACGAAGATTCCCCTTTTTTAGATATAGATGGAAGAACGCTCTATTTCGCTTCGGAAGGTCATAATGGCATGGGAGGGTTTGATATTTTTGTCACTCAAAAAGTAGGTGAAGAACATTGGAAAATTCCAGAGAACTTAGGTTTTCCTGCAAACTCCGTAGAAGATGATATTTACTTAAGTATTACGCCTGGTGGAAGAAAAGGGTATTACTCTTCTGTAAAGGAAGATGGGTATGGTGGGCAAGACCTATATGAAATTGACTTTATCTATCGTCAGAAGACTAATCTGATTATTAAAGGGTGGTTAGTAGATGGAAATGGTTCCCCAGTACGGAGAAATCACCATAATCGATGAAAGAAATAAAGAACTTCAAGGAGTATATAAGTCAAATAAAATTAGCGGGAAATATCTATTGGTGCTGCACCCTTTGGTGAACTATAAGATGATAGTAGCTTCAGGTGACAAAGAGGTTATCACGAAGGACTTGTTTTTCGAGTTTCCTGATGAGAATAACGCAGAGATTAATTTACAAGAAATAGTATTGAACTAATTGAGAAAGCTATTAATCATATCGCTAATACTATCCCTGTTTGTTGCAGACAGAGCGAATGCACAGGATGCACATTTCACGCAATTCTATGCTGCACCTACTTTGCTTAATCCTGCTTTTGTGGGAACGTCTGTTCAGAGTAGGTTTGGGATGAATTATAGAAATCAGTGGCCGGCATTACCTCAGGCCTTCGTTACATATAATGTTTACTATGATCAGTTTTTGCCTCAAATTAAATCTGGTATAGGGTTGTTGGTGAACCGCGATCAAGCTGGGCAGGGAGCCTTAAGTAATACCAGTATAGGGCTTCAGTATGCTTATGAGGTTAGACTTTCTAGATATTTATCGTTAAGGCCCGCGCTTCAGTTAGGTTATACTCGAAAATCACTGCATCAAGACAGGTTAGTGTTTGGAGACCAGTTAATTAGTGGTAGTTCCGCCACTGTAGAAACGCTTAGTGTAGAGCCTGTGGGTTTAATGGACTTTTCTTCAGGAATTCTGTTATATAGCGATAAATACTGGTTTGGTTTAAGTCAGCACCACATAAATGAACCTGATGAAACGGTTACTACCGGTCTTAGTCAACTGCAAAGCAAGTTCTCTGCTCATGGAGGAATTCGATTTAAAATACGAAATCCTAAAATAAGAAGTTCTAAAAAGGATTTAGTAGCTGCGTTTAATTACAAGCAGCAGGGGCCTTTTAATCAGTTAGATTTAGGGGCTTATATAGAGATGAACCCAATGGTTTTTGGGATATGGTACAGAGGTCTACCTATTAAAAAGAACGGATATGATTATGCCAATAGAGAAGGGCTAAACATTTTAGTAGGATACCAAGAGCGTAATTTTAAAATAGGCTACAGTGTAGATGTGAATCTCTCTCAACTGGGCGTATACAGCACTGGAGGGGCTCATGAACTCTCACTAACTTATGAGTGGGCTAATAAAAGAAATAGTCGTTTATCTAAGAGACGCATAATCCCCTGCGCTAAATTTTAACTTACTGAAAATAAAGGCGTGCAACCATTGGTGTTTTTAAAAAGTATCACTTTAGTGATAGTAAATGTCTAATTTAAATTTCTTATTTAAGCGATTTAACTTTTTAAAGCACCCTATGAAATCTCTAGCCATCCTATGCTACATTAGTTTTTCTTTTGCATTCGGTTCTTACGCACAACACTTGTGTAACGCAGACCATCAACATGACATTTTTCTTCAAGACTCTGAGAACAGAGCCAAGTTCGCATTTATGAATGAACAAATTTTGGAGGAAATAATTCTTAGAAGATCTGCCGGAGGGTCTAGTGAGGTTCATGTAATTCCTACGGTAGTTCATATAATTCATGATAATGGAGAAGAAAACATTTCTTCAACCCAGGTGGATAATGCTATTTTATGGTTAAACGAGGCTTATTCTAATTCTGGAGAATCGTTCAATCCTGATGGAACTGAAGTGCCTATCCAGTTTTGTTTGGCTAAAAAAGACCCTGAGGGTGAATTTACAGACGGAGTGAATTATGTCCAAAATAGCTTGACCGACATGCTAGTGCCTTCGCAGGATTTAGCATTAAAAGATTTGAGCAGGTGGGATCCTTTAAAGTATTTAAATATTTGGGTAGTAAAATCTATAACTCGAGAAGACAACTCTCCAGGAGTCGTAGGTTATTCAACATTCCCTGATTCACATGGCTCAGATTTCGATGGAATAGTAATAGAAGCAGAATATTTCGGCTTCTACTCAAACTTCGAATAATGTGGTGGCTCATGAGTCCGGACATTATTTAGGTCTTTTTCATACTTTCCAAGGAGGATGTCCTAATGATGATTGTCTAACCAGTGGAGACATGGTTTGTGACACACCGCCAGACCAGAATTTATTTAACATCCTTTGTTTTGATGGGACTAATTCCTGTTCTACAGATGAGGATGATACGTCTGATAATAATCCTTTTAGAGCTGAAGATTTAGGAGGCTTAGGAGATCAATCTGACCAACAAACGAATTACATGGATTATTCGAGCGTTCTCTGCTTCGATATCTTTACGGCAGGTCAGGCTCGAAAGAATGGCAGCTGCATTAGAGCTAAGAAATAGCTTGTTAGTTGAAGACAAATGTTCGCCTCCCTGTGCTAATCCTATAGTTGTAAATATATCATCTACCCAGAGTGTTATTGATGTAGGAGAGACTGTAGTTTACACGAACCTTAGTTCGAATTATACTACGTTACAATGGTATGTGAACCAACTACCAACAAGCACAAATGAGTCGTTTACCTTTACTCCAGAAGTTCAGGGAGAGTACATTATAGAATTAGAATTAAACAACGAAACACCAGGCTGCTATCAGCTTCTTAACCTTGCCTGTCCAGGTGAACTGTTCGTTAACCGTAGATATCTCACCTAATTCCACTACTATTTCTCAAGGAGCAACGGTTGATTTCACTGTATCTACCACCGGGGCTAGTAGCTTTGAGTGGTTTTTAGACAACGTTTCAGTGGGAGAAACAGAGCAGTTCAATTACACCTTTGATGAAGTAGGAATTTCTTCCATTTATATGGTAGCTTCTAATGGTCTATGTGAGGTTACTTCTCAGGTATGGAATGTTTCTGTAGGAAGTTGTACTTCAGGCAACGAGCACAACATTTGGCATTGGTTTAATCCAACGGGGAATGGGTTTGGCTTTGACTTTAACGACCAGCCAGTTTCATATATCCCTGAAGACCCTATGATAGCTTTAGGGCATTGCAAAGCTACTATCTGTGATGATGCAGGAAATTTATTATTTGTGAGCAATGGAATAGCTGTCTACGATAGGAATTATGACATCGTAGAAAACGGGAGTGACCTCTTAGGAGATGAGTCTAGTCATTTCGGGACTATGTTTCTTAAAGTGCCCGGAGATGAGAGCAAGTACTACTTATTCACGACTGATGCTAACCCGAGCTTTACAGATGGATTGCGCTATAGCATTATAGATTCAGAGGCAAATAATGGTTTAGGTCTGGTAACAGAAGTAAAAAATGAGTTCTTAGAAACAACCAATAATGAGCATGTAAACATTGTAAAGCACTGTAATTTGAATCATAAGTGGTTGGTTTTTTATGATATACCGGAAGGAAAGATGAAGTCCTACCTCATTACAGAAACTGGGATTTCGTTAGAACCTGTAGAGACTCAGTTAGATTTAGATCTAAGTAGTGCAGCGTATGGTATGGCTCTAAAAGTATCTCCTCAGGGGGATAAATTGGTCTATGAAAAACATTTAATGGATTTTAACCAGGCTACTGGAACAATAGATAATGTGGTAGATATGGGAACAGAGTTCCCTTTGGAAAATGTTGTGATTAGCCATGATTTTTCGCCAAGTGGGAAAGTGCTCTATTTACTCACGGGAGGAGTTCTTGATATTAATCTATTTCAGTATGATTTAACCTTACCAGATGAGTTAAAACCGTTTCCGACTAATTCAGTATTCTCTGATATCCAATTATACAGTAAGGATATGCAAAAAGGGAAGGACAATATTATTTATATGGATCAAGTCCTCCCAGGAACATTAGCTACGATATCCAACCCAAATTTACTTGGTGATGCCATGGATTTTCAACAAGATGATGTTTTTGCCAATGCTTTTATAAATGGGTTTGGTAATTTTTATCATGCCTATATAGCTGGCCAAGATATAATAATAGATGGAGATGAAATAATATGTGCGGGTATGGACCAGGAGTTCTCAGTATTTGGTTCTGAGTGTATAGATGGAGATGTTGATTGGGAATTCTCAGGCGCTGGTGAGTTTAGTATAAATCCGAATCAAACTGTTTCAGGTTCTTTTCCAGATGCTGGAGAAGCTATTCTTATAGCTAAAACAGCCTCAGACTGTGGAGAAATTACTGACACGCTTCATATTTCGATTATTCAAGCACCCGAGCTTGACTTGGGTCCAGATGTTGGATTCTGTTCCTCTGAGCCAACGGTAACTTTGGAAATACCAAGTGAGTTTGAATTCTACCTATGGAGTACAGGAAGCTTAGAACAAAGTATCTCCTTGACTAATCCTGAACCTCAAATAATAGAAGCGCGAGGATACTTCCAAGGCTGTTACTTAACGGATGAAATAGAAATCATAGGGCAGATCGATGGAACCATAGACCTAGGAGTTGATCAAAGCTTGTGTGATGGAGTGGTTATTGTTTTGGATGCAGGAGTCGGATTTACCGATTATGTCTGGCAAGATGGATCTATCGGTCAAACTTATACTGTGTTTCTAGGAGGAGAATATTCTGTAAGTGCTAGTGATCCATGCGCGGCGAGTGACATGATAATTATAGATGAGTGTGACCAAACCATTAATAATGTGGAAAATAATACGTTAATAGAGTCGTTCACTGCATATCCGAATCCGACAAGTGACGACTTTGTAGTCGAATTTCAGGCGGCTTCTTCAGAGAAATTGTCTATTGAAATAGTGGATGCTTTGGGAAGAACGGTCTATTCAGAAATGTGTAATTCGATCACTGGAATTAACAAACTTAGATTAAGCGTGAAGGACTTTTCCGCAGGCGAGTACATCTGCAGAATAGAAGGAGTTTCCGTAAAATGGAATGAAAAAATAATAGTCTTCAAGTAGCACCACGATCATTTATTCATTTCTGAATACTTGAATTAATAGAAGCCTAGATTCTTCATAGTTTAGCGCCATGCATGTAAAGTTTATAGTTGTGGGGAAAACCAGCTTCCCTTATTTAAGAGAGGGTATAGATATTTACCTCAAAAGGTTAGTTCATTATACAAAAGTGGACTACATAGAAATTCCAGTTAAAATACCTAAGTCTGCCAAAGAAAAAGACGTAAAGCAATTAGAATCTAAAGCTTTTTTAAAGCACCTTTCTGCATCAGATACCATCATCTTATTGGATGAGCGGGGAAAAAAATTCAACTCTATTTCTTTCTCTAAATGGCTAGAAAAGTTCATGCTAAACAGCACTAAATCCATAGTATTTCTGGTAGGAGGTCCTTACGGGTTTAGTGATGAGATTATTAAACGCTCATCGCAGAAAATATCTCTTTCAGAGATGACATTCAGCCATCAGATGATTCGATTATTTTTCGTGGAGCAATTGTACAGAGGATTCACTATCTTAAAAGGAGAGCCCTATCATCACGAATAAGGAGCCTGTCTTTCCTTGTTTTTTTGGCATAAAAAAGCCCGAGTGGTTGAAGACTCGGGCGATTTAACCTTACCCTATTATGAACTCTTAATTTCATTATTGAACAGCCAATCTAACTTATTATACGCGAATTAGAAATAAAGGGTTGCAATAAACCCGTTTAAAAAAAAAGAACAAAAAAAAGGGTATTGCTAAGCAACACCCTTCTAAATTTTATTTTCTAATAAGGTTTATTCAGCGAGAATAACGACTGTATTATTTAGAATTTCTACCGTTCCTCCATTTACATTGAAAGCATAATCACAATCAGAAGCTTCACTTAATCTAGCTTCTAGGATTTCTGTAGGCTTTTCGTTAGACTTGATTCTGATACTCCCTTTTCCTAAAGAAGTAATGAGCGGAGCATGATTATCTAAAACGCCCATTTGACCATCAATCCCTGGAACTTGCAGGTAAGAAGCATCTCCTTTGAATAACTTGGCGTCTGGTGTAAGAATTTCTAATTTCATTTTTCGAATCTTAAACTTCTGCTAGCATTTTCTTTCCAGCTTCTGCTACTTCCTCTATTGAACCCTTAAGATTGAAGGCAGCTTCTGGTACTGATCCATATCACCATTCAGAATCATATTAAACCCTTTGATAGTTTCTTCTATAGAAACTAACACCCCTTTAAGTCCCGTAAACTGCTCGGCTACGTGGAAAGGTTGAGATAAGAATCTCTGAATTCTTCTAGCTCTATGCACAGCTGTCTTATCTTCATCAGATAATTCGTCCATACCTAAGATAGCTATGATATCTTGAAGTTCTTTTAATTTTTGTAAGAACTCATATACATCCTGTGCGCATTTGTAATGCTCAGCTCCTACTATTTCTTCAGTAAGAATTCTAGATGTAGAATCTAGTGGATCTACTGCTGGATAAATACCAAGCTCGGCAATCTTTCTAGAAAGTACCGTAGTAGCATCTAAATGGGCGAATGTAGTAGCTGGTGCAGGATCTGTTAAATCATCTGCAGGTACATAAACCGCTTGTACAGAAGTAATAGAACCTCTTTTAGTCGAAGTAATTCTTTCCTGCATCGCTCCCATTTCAGAAGCTAGTGTTGGTTGGTAACCTACAGCAGAAGGCATACGTCCTAATAAGGCTGAAACCTCTGATCCTGCTTGAGTAAATCTAAAGATATTATCGATAAAGAAAAGGATATCTCTACCACCAGACTCTTCATCACCGTCTCTGAAGTACTCTGCTACAGTAAGACCTGATAGGGCTACTCTCGCTCTTGCTCCAGGAGGCTCATTCATCTGACCGAAAACCATTGTAGCTTGAGAAGATTCTAATTCTTTCTTATCTACTTTAGTTAAGTCCCAACCACCGGCTTCCATAGACTCTTCAAATTCTTTTCCGTATCTAATTACGCCAGATTCGATCATCTCTCTAAGAAGATCATTTCCTTCTCTAGTTCTCTCACCTACTCCCGCAAACACAGAGAGACCTTCATACCCTTTTGCGATGTTATTAATCAACTCCATAATAAGTACAGTCTTACCTACTCCTGCTCCACCGAAAAGACCAATCTTTCCACCTTTAGAATAAGGCTCGATAAGGTCAATTACTTTAATTCCTGTGAAAAGAATCTCAGAAGATGTAGAAAGATCCTCGAATCTAGGAGCTGCTCTATGAATTCCTTTTCCGCCTTCCATAGAAACTTCACCTATTCCATCAATGGCAGTTCCTACTACATTAAACAATCTTCCTTTAATCTGCTCTCCAATAGGCATTTTAATGGCACTACCTGTAGAGACTGCCTCCATACCACGGCTTAAGCCTTCAGTTGAATCCATAGAGATAGCTCTAATAGTGTCTTCTCCTATGTGCTTTTGGCATTCTAAGATGAGGTCTTCACCTTCTCTTTTTACTACTAAGGCATCTAGGATTTTAGGAAGCTCTACTCCTTGAGCAAAACTTACATCCACTACTGGCCCGATTACTTGAGATATTTTTCCAATGTTCGCTGACATTTCTGTTAGATTGAGGGGGTTGAAAATCGGTGCAAAAATACTCAGATAACACGAATAGACAATGGTGATTCCAATTTATTTTATCCGCCTTTATACAGTACTAATTAACACGTTAAATCCTATGTATATTTGTGCTTGAAGTTACCGTAGATTTGAAAGTTCATAATTCTCTAGATTCCGTCACTAATATTTCTAATGCTGTAGTCACTACAGGGACCTTTGATGGGGTGCATTTAGGCCACCAGAAAATACTTAAGAAATTAAATAAACTCGCCAATTATTGTGAAGGAGAGTCGGTCCTTTTCACTTTTTTCCCTCATCCTAGAATGGTTCTTTTCCCGGATGATCACGGGCTGAAGCTCTTGAACACCTTAGAAGAAAAGAAAGAAAGGTTGGCTGCTTCGGGCTTAGACCATTTAATTGTTCATCCTTTCTCACCTGAATTTAGCAGGCTGTCAGCGTTGCAATATGTAAGAGACATCATGGTGAACACCCTAAGTGTTCACACTATGGTGGTTGGTTACGACCATCATTTTGGAAGAAATAGAGAGGGCAATCTGGAGTTGTTGAATGAGTTCTCTCAGACGTATGATTTTGGAATAGAAGTCATTTCTGCTCTTGATGTTGAAGAGGTCAATGTAAGCTCAACTAAAATCAGAAGATCAATAGGAGAAGGGAACATACATTTAGCTAATGAATACTTAGGATACAAGTATTCGTTCACGGGTGAAGTAATAGAAGGAGAAAAGAGGGGAAGGCTTTTGGGTTTTAATACAGCAAACATCGAGATAAGTAGTGAGTTGAAAATAATACCGTCTTTTGGTGTCTATGCCGTTAACGTTCTCCTATTTGGACAGAGTTATAAAGGAATGTTAAACATAGGAGTGAATCCCACGTTTAATAATGAACACAAAACTCATATTGAAGTGCATATTTTGGATTTTGACTCAGACATTTATGGAGAAAGTTTGACGATAGAACTAGTGAAAAAGCTCAGAGATGAAAAAAAGTTTAATTCGAAAGAAGGTTTGGTACAACAATTGAACGAGGACAAACGTCTTACTATTGAAACCCTGCGGTGAAACTATTCACGACATCCATATTATCAGTTCCTATCCTTCGCAAGCTTAGCGCAATGTGAAGAATCATCTAGTGGGATTAAAGTTCAAGAAATACACCAGTCTAGAGCAGGCGATGACCGAGCCAGATAGTGTCGCCGTATTCAGGCTTGACCAGATCTAAATAAAGGCAGCTACCTGCCAGGATGTCTATGCATTGAAAAATCTAACCGTGCTCAGCTTTGGATAGAAATAGGCTTTATGTCGATTGATATCCTGCAAAGATTGGGAATTTAAGGTGTCTTGAAGCACCTTCTTGAGTGATGGCACAAAGTCGAACCGCAAAATATCAGCTGCACGAAGGAATCGATGATGGGGTGTTCCGACTTAAGCATCTGTGCCAGCAACTAAACATTGAAAAAGTAACGTAATCGCGGTAGTGGGCGTTATACCAGCGCAAATAGGTCGATTAAGCGATCTGGTTGCATTGGAATTATGGTCCAACATTATAGAAGAGTATGCTCCTGAATTGGCGACTTTGGCTAAGCTGGAAAAACTCGATTTATTAAACAATCAGATGACAATTTCTGAGCAGGAAATGGTCAAAACATTTTTACCAAATACCGAGATAATTCTGTCTCCTCCATGCGATTGTAGCTTTGATTAATTCATTTACCATTTGCTTTACAGGGCCAGAGTGTTCAGGCAAGTCGACTTTATCGGAATTTGTCTCGGATGAGTTTGGCGCCACCCTCATTAAAGAGAATGCTAGAACATACCTTTAACTGGTATCAGGGAGGCCTTATCTAAAAGAAGACTTAGGAGTTATAGCTACATAACCCAATAGAATCAGTTAATCGAATCTATTTCTGATAAAGAGATTACAGACATAGACACAGGTGCAGAGGTGGTAAAAGTCTGGTGTCAGGGTTAGATTCAATGATGACGACCAGGTCATACACGAATTAGTACAACGGCAGCATGCGATAGTGGATTTGTATGTGCTTTGTAAGCCCGACGTGCCTTGGGAGGCAGATGCTTTACGAGAGAAGCCAAAACGAAAGAGTAGAGGCTTTATGAAATCTACAAAGCCTTTTTGGAAAAGGAAGAAGTTCCCTTCATAGAAATTTCAGGAGAATTAATTCAGAGGAAGGCAGACCTCACTGAAGCCATAAAGTTCTTGGCATAAAAAAAAGCCCTTCATTATAAATGAAGGGCTTCTCAATAAGTTTGTAATGGATTATCTCAGTTTAAAGTTAACTGGGATAGTATACTTTAGCTTTCACAGGCTTACCTCTCTGAGAAGCTGGCGTGAACTTGGGTAGTTTCATTACCGCTTTGGTGGCAGAATCATCTAAGCTTTTGTGAATTCCTTTAAGAATTTCTACATTTCCCACATTCCCATTTTCATCCACAATGAACGTAAGGAAAACCTTCCCCTGGAAACCGTTTTCTTTGGCTATCTCAGGATAGTCGGCATTGGATTGAACAAAATTGATGATCTTGCCTTGTGTGCACTGATCTTGGTCCTTAGCATTAGCTATTTCTTGACATTCTCCAGGGAAAACAGGCATTCTTTCAGCTCTAGTCATAATCGGAGCGTCATAAATTTCTTCCTCCTCTTCGTAATTCACGTCTTCTATTTCCTCTTCATCATCTATTTCCATATCTAGATTAAGCTCGATGATTTCCTCATCATCTTCTACTATCTCTAGAACGGCAGTAGTTGGTGGCGGTGGCGGTGGTGGTGGTGGTGGTGGTGGGGTTGACTGGTGCGATGGTCTCTTCTACCAATTCATCTCCCACTTTAATCTTTCTGTTCTCTTCTCTTTCCTTGATATCGTAAGATGTGATAACGAAAGAAACGAGTAATAAAGAGAGCACACTGCAGCCTCCTAAGGCTAGCCAGCTAAACTTTTTACGCTCTAGATCTGCGTCTTTAGATTTTTTTAATTCCATTTCTCTTTAATTGAAGATAGGTCTGGTAAATAAACAATTTTTATTCCAAATTAGGAGAGGATATCTCTGAAAAATAATTTTAAAATCACAATTCCAAGAAACACTCCGATAGCATTGGCTAAAATATCATAGACATCTGTGAATCTTTCAGAAAACAGGGAGCCTTGAAGTAACTCTAGAACAGTACCATACATAAAACAGATAAGGGCACTACTTCTCAAGCTATTTCTCTTTAAGGTTTTATATTTATGTTGTTTAAAAATAGAGAATGTGAGGCTACACAAAAAAGACAAAAGATGTGCTAGCTTGTCGTTAACATGAAAATTAGAAATTGAAATGGAATCAGATTCTGTCAATCCTAAATAGATAATTAAAGCACTGTATACTAGCGCAACAATTAAACTAAATTTATTCACCAATCATAGTTTTGTAATCCTTAGCAGACATTAGATTGTCAATTTCAGATGAATCACTGATTTTAACCTTAATCATCCAGCCCTCTCCATACGGGTCGTCATTGACTTTTTCTGGTTCGCTCTCCAGTAACTCGTTAAATTCTATAATTTCACCTGTTAAAGGCATGAAAAGATCAGATACAGTTTTAACTGCTTCTACAGAACCGAAGGTTTCTTCAGCATCTAAAGTCTCTCCTAGTGCATCTACATCGACATAAACGATATCTCCTAGTTCACCTTGAGCGTAAGCAGTTATTCCTATAACTGCTATATCACCCTCGATTCTGATCCATTCGTGGTCCTTAGTATATTTTAACTCTTGTGGAAAATCCATTTTTTTTAATAGTGTTTGAATACACAAAAATAGAGATTACTTCTAGATAATTCTTATCGAATAGCACGAAATTATTGCTACGCTAAAAATAGATTATTACTGAGTTAGAGTAAATCTTAATGAGATCCCAGAACTAACGTTGGATGTTCTAAAGGAAGTAGAAATTTTAGGCTCGGTGATTTGATGATCATAGAAGAACCTAATCGTAAGCTTGTCTGATACTTGAAGGTCAGCAGAAGTCTTCAGGGAGAACAGTCTTTGTCCGGCAGTAACTTGATTTGTTCTTTCTTCTATTCTTCTTATAACGGTAGCGTTATTTCTAATGGTTAAATCCGCTCTTAAATTAATAGGAGAATTCTCTAAATATCTACCAGGAAGTCTGCTTCTTTTACTTCTTAGCCATCCTATCGGTACTTCTGGTATTTTACCGCCTAATCCGATAACAAAAGACCGACTCTTAGTCTCTGTTACCTGATAGTTTGACAGACCTAAGGTTATTGTTCTATCTCTTCGGAACTCAATTTTAATTTGTGGGTCTATAGGTT
>CAJJDD010000024.1 GCA_905182895.1 Flavobacteriales bacterium UBA4466 | reverse complement strand
ACAACCCTAAATCGGCTACAGTTTCAGCCTTCCACTCGAAGTCTGTTGGGTCTTGAATATCAACACCTTTAATAGAGATGTACTTCTCAGTTTTCAGCGTGCTGTCAGCATCTGATTTAGTTGATACTTCTGAACAGCCAGTAACTACGAAAGCTACTAAGGAGAGGTAAAAAAATGATTTAAACATGATTGTTTCGATTGATTTTAAGGCTCGAAGTTAATCATTTTTCTTCTGGCACGTTTTAATAAAAAAAGCCATACAGATTGACTGTATGACCTTTCATTTAATAACGGGTAGTTAAACTATTATTTCATCTTTTGAATGTTATTGATTAACATATCAATTTCTATATTTCCTAAATCTAAGTCCTTTGCTTTATTCAAATAAAGCTCTGCATTTATCAACACTTCCTCTAGAGAGCTTATCTCTGCAAGACTAGAAGCTACTCCGTGTAATTTCAGAGCATCATTATAATACAGAACTCCTAAGTTGTGGTTGGCTTCTTTATGACTCGCATTAAGACTTAAACAATCTGTATATGTACTCATCGCTTTATCTTTATCTCCCGTCTCATTGTAAAACCCGGCTAAATAGGCTAAATTTTCTGGATTAGTGGCGTCTAAATGTGACAAAGTCCTAGCTGCTTTTAATGATTCTTCGGGTTCATTCATCTCAGCGGAAAGATCTATTAATTCGTACCAAAGACTAGCTTCATTCGGAGTTTGAACCAAAGAACTTTTCAAAAGAATTTTAGCTTGATTTAGCTCATTTAGATTCCTATATGACTTTAATAATTCTTTTACAGCCTTTGTATTTGTCGGATCAACCGATACTAGTTTTTCAAGGAAATTTTTAGCCGTTCTATAGTCTTCTATTTTATTAGCACAATGCCCGGTGTAATAGAGAGATTCTTTATTTAATGCACCCATCCAATCTGAGGCATTAGTGGCCATTTTCAAAATAGGTGAATGCCATATCAAGTTCTTTCTTCTGATAAGAGAGAATCATCCGAGATTAAATGTTTTTCCTGAATAGGCTTTTAAGACAGAGAAGTCGTCTGCCTTTTTAGCACATTGACTATCTAAATATTCAGCTTTTTCAAAAGCTATTCCTGCGTCTATTATGGATTTCAAGTCCTTATTAGGATTAAACTCATTACTCGAATAAAATCTATACATACAAGTTCCTAACCAATAATGCGCTTCTGCAGATTCCGGAAATGCAATTAGTAATTGCTGAGTAGATTCCTTAGCAGCTTTTAACTTACCTTCATTTAAGAGCTCCTTTATTACTGTAAAATCCTGACCAAAGACAGAACCGAAAATAGATACCATAATCGCTGAAAGAATAATTTTCATCTATAGTGTTTTCTGTTTTTTACCTCAGATAACCCCATATGGTTACCATTTTCAGCCTAATCTTTTCAATAAAAGTGCTGCATTAAAGCCTCTGCACGTAAATGGAATATTAAAAAAGGAAATGGGAGCCATCCTTTTCAGAAAATTATATCGAGAATTAGTGAGTAATGAGGCACTAAAAAAAGAGAAGCTATCAATAAATTTTTCTATCTCTATTAATGGATAACTCCCAGAAAAAGGAGATTCTAAACCCAACTCTTTATAGGTGAGATCGACAAACAGTTTTTCTTCAAAAGACTCTACCTTAAACGAATAATCATTCAAGTAAGAAATAAACTCCACTGAATCTGCCAAACCCTCGTGTTTCAAGCACCTACTGATGTGCCAAATTATTACATGAGGCTTTTGATAGCTAGGACTCACTTTGAAAGGATGAGTAAACCAGAGGTTTTCTTTTATAATTTTCCATAAAAACCGAATTAGACCTTCTTCACTTGAGTTTCTTTCTAAAGATTTTGAGAAATGAAAACATAAGTAGTTAGAAATAACACAAACGTCTATTTCCAATGGCATTTTTTCTCCTAGCCAAGTTCCGTAACCACTGAATGAAAGCAGTTTGTCTCCGTAGTTGATTTCAGAATTCGTATGGTACTTCTGTAATTCGCATTGCAACGCTATGCCCTCTTCTTGTGAATGAAAAAAATAAGCTAGAGCCGTGCAGTCCAAATCATCTGGAATCCAAAAGTGATTTATTCTAGACAGAAAAAAATTGGTTGGAAATTGCTCATAAGGATTCGTACGCCAGAAATTATAGGTAGCCTTTCCGTCCTTATTTTTATATGACTTGAGTTCTTTTAGAATACTATTATCTATTAAAGTTCTTATGGGTGAAGATGCTCCATAAAAAAGAAATGAAGCAGAGAGAGTGAAAAAAAGATTGTTATCATTTACTCTCTTTTGCCACCCCTCTCCTCGTGAAGAAAGTAATATTCCTTGGATGTTAGAAGCTAACTCCACTCTAATTAATTTCTCGAGTACTTTTCTTAATTCTGAATTATTCATCGCATAAAAAAACCGCCAGGAAATCCTGGCGGTTTTATTTAATTCTGTGCTTGATCTTTTATTTCTTTACAAATGTTCTGCTCACCTCTGAACCACCTGTAGTAAATCTAACAGTATATACTCCCGAATCAAGATTAGATACATTAAGCTCTACTCTCTGTTCAACGGTGTTACTAGCCGTGATTTCTTTAGAAATTACTAACTGCCCTAAAGCATTTAAAATATCAATGCTTATTTTCTCACTTGATGCAGAGTTAAATGTAATCGATAAATTTTCTACGGTCGGGTTAGGAAACATCTCTATCCCGTTCACTCTAGTTATTTCTTCTATTCCAACTATGCTTGCTATTACTTCTACTGGCTCAGACTCACATACAAATGATTCTTTTTGCACATGCCAGTTATAGAAATAGTAATACCATGCAGTACCGAAGTTAGATGTATATATAGAAGCTACATCACCTACAGCATATGGATAAGTAATACCTCCATCATTTCTAAATAGATTGGTTTCTACACTTCTGATACTCATTTCTATTCCTTCTGGAATATCCCAGTTAAATTCTACTAAATTTTCTCCATCTACTAATGTAAATGTCTCAGAAATCAAAGCTGTTCCATTGGCATCTGTGAGACTAAAAGTTCTTTCTCCATCACCATCAGCATAAACAGTAGCATCTAAAAGAGTGAAGTTTTCGAAAGAGTTAAATAATGAGTAACCTCCTACTGAAGGTAGTCCCCACTGGTCATCTGCTCCTAAATCTTCTTTTGCTCCAGACTGTAACTCTCCGTCAATAACATTCATGTTAGTGACCCAGAAAGAAGTCTCTTCTTCTAAAGTAAACCCTGGAACTGTTAATGATGTTCCTGTTCCTATCTCGTCTGATAAATCTTCATCGCCATACCATGTAAGTATTCCATCTCCTGTTCCGACAAGAGTTATTTCATCTCCTTGCCCAGCTTCTATATTCGAAGTGTTAGGAAGCGCGTTAGGCATTACTGTTATCATTACAGCTTCTGATGTTTCATCATAGCATATTCCTGAAGTAGTTACAGCGTACTCTCCTGTCTCTGTTATTTCAATAGACTGTGTTTCTTGATTATTACTCCAAGAATATCCTACTGCTTCACTTGCAGTTAAAATAACAGAACCACCTTCACACAAGAAGGTATCTCCTTGAATAGAAATTTCTGGAACTTCTTCTTCTAATACTGTCACCATTACATTATTAGATATGGATACACAGTTATCGTCATTATACATAGCTAAGCTATACACTCCTGTTTCTGATACTGAAATAGAAGAAGAATCATCTCCCGTAGACCATGAATAAGATGATCCTCCAACAGGTGCCGAAATCTCAACCGACTCCCCTGGACAAATAGTAGTAGCAGTAGTGGCAGCAATTTCGATATCTTCAGCTAAACATTCAGCTTCTGGAATAGTAAATGACATGTTTACTCCTGGATTCTCTAGAACCGTTATTACTCCTGAAGGCCATTTTACTATAATTTCTTCTATTTCCGTATTTGCTCCTATTCCAAAATTCGCAGAAAGGTTACTCATAGGAGAAAAACTTCTTCCAGATCTAACTTCTCTTATTTGAGACATCCCATCTGGTGTATGAACTTCCACTCTAGCTCCGATACCGTCACTATTAGAAATAATTCCTAGTAGATTTATCTTAACGTAATTATTATCATTTCCATCATTCATATAAAGCGTATTTCCTCTTACACCATCTAAGAAACCATCATTGTTCAAGTCTCCAAAAGCCACAGAACCAAACCCTAATGAACCAGCTGTAAATGTGCCGTCTCCATCGTTATAATAAAGAGCAGTACTCATCTCAGAAATGATATCTACAAAGCCATCATTATTAATGTCATGTGCATCTAACTCCCATGCTCCTAAAGAGTATGGATCTATACCTGCATCAAACACATCGTTTTCGCTGAATGTTCCATCTCCATTATTCCACTGCAGTCTGTTTTCTACTGAATGGTTTACAGTGAATAAATCGAAATCGCCATCATTATCAAAATCTTCAAAAACTGTAGTCCAAGATTGATCAGGATCATTTGTATTAGTCTCAGCCCCTACCTCAGTAAAAGTTCCATCGCCATTATTTCTATACATCTGATTGATAACATCGATATCACCTGGGCTTCCTCCTTGACGACATTTAGTTAAGTAGAAGTCGGTATCTCCATCGTTATCGTAATCACACCACATGTTCGCATAATTCCCTGGACCATTATGAGTTTCAAATCCTGAAATATCTAAAGTCATATTTCCAGAACCATCATTCCAATAAACATGACTTTGATCTACATCATGACAAACAAAGGCATCTAAATCTCCATCTAAATCAATATCATTAATAGAACTTCTTTGGCAAAAGATGTATTCGGGAAGAGCTTCTTCAGTCCATACAGACCCATTAGCCGAAGAATAAACAAAAGAAACTCTTTGTCCATTCCCGAAACAGAAGTCTCTATATCCATCACTATTTAAATCTCCTGACGCTAAACTCCATGAAGGTGGATTCTGCCATGTATTAGCAAAGTAAAAAGGAGTAAAACCAGAACCATCTGCATTCTGATAATCGATATAGATACCAGCATCGGTAATCCTAACAACATCATCATAACCATCTACGTTTACATCTACTACACAGTCTTCATAAGAAGTACCAGAAATGGATTGGAGAAGGTCACTTTGATTAGAGTAAGTGACGGTTTGGCTGAAAGCATTCAGCGTATAGAAGCAAGCAATAAGGGGTAAAAGTTTTGTAAAAATTTTGTTTCATTATTATTTTGATTTTCGTTGCAGTGCACAAGTTAAACAATTCCAACAAACCCATCACTTATTTTTTTTCATCAATATCAATAACCTAGCGCACAATTAGCTTCAATGCAGTTGATGTTTCGCTGGAGGTAATGAGGTAAATCCCAGGGCTAAAAAGTGGGAACATGTTGGCGCCAGAGCGCACAAACCCGCTATGCACAAGACTACCCGAAACGTTATAGATATTAATGTCAGCATTGGATTCAGCCGTGATAATAGGACGTTGATTTTCATTATAGTATACACTCCAGAAATTTTCCTTTTCTAGCTCTGAAAGACCTACATAATCATCTAAAATTATAGATTCAGAACCCACTAAAACTGGCGTTTTATCTGCGCTGTCGTACATATCTCTGAAGAGTTCAATTTCCTCAGTTGAATCTGAGAACATTTCTTCCAACCACTTATGGGGTATACTCTGATAGAATGCGCTGACTTCTACATTTAGCTCACCAAAATACTCATCTAGACTAACATTATACCTAATCCTATCTCTTCCCAATGCACTCGCTTTCCCTAAATAGTCTGAATCAAAAGTAGCATTTCCATGAACTAACACTGTGTCTATAACGTCATCCCCGTAACTAAACCCTATAGGCAATAGCCTATTGTCCTTTAAATGGATAAAACCTCTATCTAAAACGGTGGTGAAATCACCATTTACATCTCCCATAGCCATTTCATAGATTTGAACCTCATCTTCAGAATTAATAATGTCATAATGCGGCTCCACTCCTTCTTCATCTGTAAGAATGAAATTTTCACCTGTTTCGCCCGAGCTAAAAATGGTGTTTCCCAAATCATCTCTAACTGTGAACTGAAGGAATAATCTTCTAGCAGGATAACCACTAGGAAACTTATGGCCTGCCAAATTACTCACGGTTACTGAAAATGAAGCTGAGTTTTCATCGCGTTGCAACGCTGACAAACTAAGGCTCGCACTTTGAGTCTGCAGAGATTCAAAAGTAGCAGCTATGGTTTGGTCAAAGTCTCCGTCAGACCCTGAAAGCTCCAATTCTTCCTTATTATCCTTCATTAATTGAAGCATAAATGTATTGGCGCCAGCAAACTCATGTACACTGAAATTCTGGCGTGGTGCTGTATTTAAACCTGCTATTAAAAAAATAGGAGTATTTCCTAAATTAGGCATGTGACAATTTTGACAACTAATATCCTGATCATCATAGGTGCTATTTAGCCATTCATGATAGGTAGCTTGCTCTACAAATGTGCTTCCTATAAACTCACCATCTAAATCTACAGTTTCTGTTATAAGGGTATGGCATGAAGCGCATATACCGGCATCTTGAATATGCTCTGAGAATACAGGTGCATAACCTGTCTCTAAAACCATAGGGCTGGCTAAAGGACTTATATATTGACCATAGGCCACCTTGGCAGTATCAAACCTTAAATCTCCGCTATGCGTATCTCCTAAAGCCTCATCCTTCTGCTGGTGGCAGCTTAGACAAGAAACTCCATCCAGACCCCATGGATCTTGTACCAAATCTTCTATAGAGTAATGTTCGGCACCTTCATGGAACGCAGCGAAATGCCCCATAGACGCATGACATGAGGTGCACTTATCTTCTATCTCTTCTTGATGATTAGGTATAGTAAGTACCTCATGACTAACCTTAGCTCTCCAAAGGGGATCTTTAGCGCTCATGGCCATCATAGAAGTTTTCCAATCATCTACCACGTTTACATCTCCTGCTTCTCCGCCCGAGCTGGCTATTCCATTCACATCATACCCATGACACTGCTCACAGTCTCCACTAGCTGCAAACAAACCATTATAGCCTTCGTGAAGCGTGTCAGCGACTAAGCTATACATGGCTACTTCCTCTGGAGTATGAAACTTTTCTGGAGTGCTTCCGCATAGATAGAGCAAACTAAAACTTAAAAAGACAAGGGGAATTACTACTTTCTTATTCACTTTTAGGTAGATTTACTATTTCTCAATTTCTACTTATATTAAACTGCATGGCTTCATACTAAATACATTTATTTCTTCTTCCACCCTAATTTCTAAATCTTCTTTAAACAAAATCTGCGCCGAAGATAAATCTTCCATGGCTAAAAAAAACTCTAAATCTTCACATCCTTTATAAAAGGATAAACGAAACTTCTGCTCTAAAAATAATTCCTAGAGATTCTAAAATAATATTGGAATCATGAGTGGGCAGCATGTAATTTATTCAAGAATGCTGGGCTATATATAGTCTTTAATAACTTCAACTTAATGAAAAGAACTGCAATATAGTTGCATTAGCAGAGTCTTTCACTCACGATATTTAAGTCTGAACTCATCAACATTTAAGAGGTGCAACGGGAATAGCGATTATGAAATAAGAAAGAGTTAAAAGAAAGTCCACAGCTAAATTCATTAGACTTTTCATGCTCGAAGAATATGGATGCAATATAACCCAACTAGTAAAAAAGACCTGTGAGATATACCATTTTTTGTTCTAAGACGTTATGTCCGAGTAGTACGTAAAACACTACTTTTGACCTCCATGCAATTACGATTTCTAACCTTACTTATAGGCCTAATATCATGTATTAGTATCTCTGCCCAAACTGGGTTTATTTCAGGCACGCTAGTAGATAAAACCAATCAACCTCTGCCGAACGCCACTATTCTTCTTAGAAGCGTAAATAATTCTTTTTCTGAAGCTACAGATATAGATGGTAAATTCAATATCGAGGTTCCTGCTAATGTTAGTTATTCTGTGGAGTTTTCATTTATAAACTCTACCCCGATTTATAGAACAGCAAACCTAAAACAAGGTCAGTCTACTAATTGGAAAATCAAACTATTTGAGATCTCGACTAAATTAGGTATAGCTACTGTTGTAGATAAACAAAGGCCATCCATGACTAAAATGGACCCCAAGCTAATAGTGAAAATTCCAAGCATAAATAATGACATTTCCAGTATAATTTTAACCCAAGGATTAGGAACTTCTATCACTTCTGAACTGAGTTCAGGGTATAACGTAAGAGGTGGAAACTTCGATGAAAACTTAGTTTATGTAAATGATATAGAAGTTTATCGTCCGTTCTTAGTAAGAGCAGGACAGCAGGAAGGTCTTAGTTTTCCCAATCCAGATATGATTAGTACCATGTCATTCTCTGCCGGTGGTTTCGAGGCTAGATATGGAGATAAGCTGTCGAGTGTCTTAGATATCAGTTATAACAGACCGTCTGAATTTTCTGGCTCATTAATGGCCAGCTTGCTTGGTGGAGCGCTTCATTTTGAAGATAAAAGCAAAAAAGGAAACTTCACTTATAATACGGGATTCAGGTATAAAAGTAATGCCTACGTATTAGGAAGCCTAGATACCGAGGGAGATTACAACCCTAATTACATAGACCTTCAAACATACATGACTTGGAGACCCAATGACAAAGGAGTATGGAACTTTGACATCTTGGGGAACTATAGTAGAAACAGATATAATTTCGTGCCACAGACTAGAGAAACTAATATAGGAAACATAAACGAAGCTCTACGGTTAACCATCTTCTTTGACGGTCAGGAACGCTCTCAATTTGAAACTGGTTTTGGAGCTATCTCTGCTAACTATGTTCCTTTCCCTAAACGCTTATTAAAGTTCCAGCTATCTGCATTTAAAACGCAAGAGTCTGAGACATTCGATATTCTGGGACAGTACTTTTTAGATGAGTTAGAGCGAGACTTAGGCGCAGATGAATTTGGAGATGTATTAAGAAATCTGGGAGTAGGTTCATTTTTAGAACATGGAAGAAATTACCTAGACGCTACAGTTCTTACGTTTAATCATAAAGGGCTTGCTGAAAATGATGATGGAGATAGAAGAATAAGATGGGGAGTGCGCATACAAAATGAAGTAATCAATGATGAACTAAGAGAATGGATTTACTTAGATTCAGTAGGATTCTCAACTCCAGTGGCACCATCTAACCAGATATTCCTGAATGAAGTTATCATAGGAAAGAATGAAGTCAACTCTATTAGAGGAATGAGTCATTTACAATATGAAAAGGAACTCGAAACTGAAAAAGGCAATACTTGGACTGCTAATGTGGGAGTGAGAGCGAATTACTGGAACTATAATAATGAAACTGTAGTGAGTCCTAGAGCAGTTTTTAGTTATAGACCATTAACGTTTAAAGAGTACACCGATTCTACAGGAAAGGTCAAAAAATATCAAGACAAAATATAACTTTTAGATTGGCAACAGGCTATTATTACCAACCTCCTTTTTATAGGGAGCTCAGAAGATTTGACGGAACACTTAACTCTAACATTCAAGCTCAGAAATCTATTCACTTTTTAACCGGTATAGATTATAACTTCACCTCAGTGGGGAAGACCTTTTAAATTCATAGGTGAGGCCTACTATAAAAACTTAGCTAGGATAATTCCTTACGAAATAGACAATGTACGAATTAGATATTATGCAGACGATACAGCCAAAGGATATACAGCTGGAACAGACTTCATGGTAAATGGTGAATTTATTAAAGGAGTTCAGTCATGGATTAGGTTATCATTATTGCGCTCTAGAGAAGATATAGCTGATGATAATTTCTTGGAAAACTATAATTCCGATGGAGAGCTTATCATAGAAGGTATAACTGCTAACGATGAAATAGCCGAAACTTTGGAGGTAGACCCAGGATATATAAGAAGACCTACTGACCAGCTATTTAGTTTCAGTATGTTTTTCCAAGATGAAATGCCAAGGTATCCTGCTTGGAAAGTACAAGTAACTGGATTTTACGGAACTAATTTACCGTACGTACAGTGGATATCTTTTTTTAGAGATGATATTTTAAAAACCACATTAGTCTCTACAAATGAGACTTAGGTCTATCTCGAGAACTATTCTATAACAGAAGCTTAAGAATTCAAGCCATAGAGGAAGGAACACTTGAGGCCAAGCCCGGAGAAATGGATTCAAAGAACTTATTCAGCAGTGGATTTATAAGTTTAGAATTCTTTAACTTATTAGGAATTAATAATACGATAAATCACACTTGGATAGAGGCTGTAAATGGCAGGCAGTATGCCATTCCAAATTTCCTCACAGGACGAAGGATAAACTTAAAGCTCGTGTTAAAAATTTAGTGTGAAAATTTTAGCCTATTTATTACTCGGGATTTCGTGCTGAATATTATTATCGCAATCGTAATATACACCCTAGGCTAATCAGGAATACTCATAGAGTGCAGAATGTTTGTTCTTTTTTATTGAGTCCTACACAGGAGCTTTTCTTCTGTGTAATATGACTTATTTAGTCGGAACTACTTTGTCATCTATTTCTAACAAGTGGTAGGATTAAAGAGAAACGATATAAATAAATCGAAGCACCATAGTTCAGAGGAGCCTTCGTCTTATTAGTGCTAATCGCAGAGGGAACTCTATTTCTCTTTTTTAACCAGTGAACTAATGAAGCTAAAGGTCCTCTATCCTTGTCCCCGACTGTTTAGCTCTCAACTCTAACAACCTAATGAAGAATTTAACCACTTTATGACCCGCTGCTTTTAAAAGAGATACTACACTATCTCCTAAAAATATAGAATAACTCTCATTACCAGCTTTAAAAACACTGAGTTGATGAAAAGGAATTATAAGCCCATAAGTTTCTAAAAGAGACCTGAACCTAATGATCACTCCATTCCAGCATATTTCTATGTTACAGTAGTTGAAATTATTATCTCGATTAAGAAGTTCTGCTATTTCAGAAGACGCCTCTATTAAAGGCAGCTTAGGCGAGCCAGTTCCACCGAACTTAATTCTCTCTACCCATGAATAACTCCCTCCTACAGCCTTTAGAATCTCTCTGTTTATCTGTGGATTATTGTATGAAACGTTTCTTAGCATTGCAATACAAACTTAAAATTAATGTCCGTTGTGAATATTTCGAAAATAGAACACTTTAACTTTACCCTAACTTTGTAAACATAAATCACGTAAAAATGAAGACAACATTTACTCTTTTCGCTCTAATATGCTCGGCGCTATTATTCGGGCAGCAATGGACAGATGTAGCTCCTGTACCAGGCAGTTCATCATCTAAGCATCACCCCGTAACTTTCTCTATAGACGGTATAGGATACTCTGTGGCTGGATCTAATTCCTTTGAGGAAAGCACAAGCACCTCTCATAAGTATGACCCAATTCTAGATCAATGGACCACTATGGAGTGATTTCCCCGGCACCTCTAGAGGTTTCTCTTATGGAGTTTCTGATGGAGAATTCGGTTACATGGGATTTGGATATAATACTCAAGTCGGAACTTACTTGGATGACCTTTGGAAATTTGACCCTGTAAGTGAAACATGGACAGAGCTAGCCTCTTGTCCTTGTCAAGCCAGAACTCATCCAGCATTTGTTCATCTAGATGGAAAAATATTCGTGGGAGTTGGAGGCTCTTCCTCTGGAAACAGAGACGATTGGTGGCAGTATGACATCGCTTTAAATACTTGGAGTGCCAAACCTGACTTTCCCGGAGTACCTAGACACCATCCTTATTATTTTGACTTAGATGGTTATGCTTATGTAGGTTTCGGTCACGGAAACGGAATATTTAAAGATTTCTATTTGATGATCCAGATTCAGAAGTTTGGGAGGAAATGAATGATTTCCCAGGAGAGTCACGTGTAGCGGGAACTCAATTCTCCCATGATGGATATGGATATATCCTTAGTGGTGATGGCGATGATCATGATTACTTAGAAACAGGAGAATTCTGGCAATATAACCCTGCAGATGATTCTTGGTCTCAGTTACCTAGTCATCCAGGATTAAGCCGCTGGGCCCCTGGATCATTTATAATAGACGGCAAGGTCTATTTAGTTCAAGGACAAGAAAGATTTTTAACATTCCCAGGAGCAGCTCTCACAGATGGGATGATTGTTTTTGATTTAGATCTTTATAACTCTCCATTCTCTATAATTCGATAATTTTTTTAACTGTTTCTGTGTTTCCATCTAAAGACTAATTAAATATCGAGCTAAACGGAAATTTTATTCCCACTGCAGCTACAATTACAGTTTTAGATCTGCTTGGTAAAGAATTAAGGGAAATTAAATTAACAGACCATGCTATAAACTTAGCAGATTTGGCCGCAGGAACTTACACACTGCTTATAAAATCTAACGAATTCAGCCAGTCTATTAAATTGGTGAAGGATTAATTTACCGATTCGAAACATATAGGGAATGAAATTTAACTACCATTGCTAAGCAAAAAAGCTGTGAATAATGAAAGTTTCCATATGTTGGTTTAGAAGAGATTTAAGATTAAAAGATAACACGGCACTCCACATGGCACTAGCTAATGAGAGTGCCGTTTTGCCACTATTCATATTTGATTCCGATATCTTAAAAGAGCTACCTAAGGATGACGCTAGATTGTCTTTCATTCATGCTGAAATTAGTTCTATGGACGTTGAACTCACTAAACAAGGAAGCTCATTTCTAACAAAGCACGGAAATCCATTAGAAATCTGGGAGGAAATCCTTAAAGAATATGATGTAGAAGCAGTCTACATTAATAAAGACTACGAACCCTATGCACTTAAAAGAGATGAAGAAGTAGCTGCGTTTCTATCTGAAAAGGGAGTTAAATTCCATCCATTTAAAGACCAAGTTATTTTCGAAGAAAATGATGTCCTAAAAAATGACGGTAAACCATATACGATCTACACGCCTTTTAAAAACAAGTGGCTATCTCAGTTTGACCAAAATGAACACCTGCCCTTAAAAGACTCTAATTTCGGAAATTTACACCAAACTGACACCGATTTACTAAACCTTGAAAAACTCGGGTTTACCAAGTCCAGTATAATTGTCAAACCATTTACTTTAGAAGAAGTGGATGAGTACGAAATTATGAGAGACTTTCCTTCAACCGATGCAACCAGTTATTTGGGTATTCATCTTAGATTTGGGACAGTAAGTGTCAGAACTATCATTAGTAAACTTTCTGGAAATGATAGTGTCTTTTTGTCTGAACTTATATGGAGAGAATTTTTTATGCAAATATTATTTCATTTTCCAAAGGTTGTGAATCATAACTTTAAAGCTAAATATGATGGTATTAAGTGGAGAAATAATAAGGAAGAATTTACAAAATGGTGTAATGGAGAGACAGGTTACCCCATTGTTGATGCTGGTATGAGACAGCTAAACCAAACGGGCTATATGCACAACAGAGTAAGAATGATTGTTGCTTCTTTTCTATGCAAACATTTATTAATAGATTGGAGATGGGGAGAGGCTTACTTTGCTGAAAAATTATATGATTATGAAACAGCTAATAATGGAAATTGGCAATGGGCAGCAGGAACGGGATGTGACGCTGCTCCATACTTTAGAATTTTCAATCCAATAGAACAGCTAAAAAAATTCGATAAAGATCTTATATACACACGTAAATGGGTGAAAAACCTAAATGAATTCTCTTACCCGCAGCCAATGGTAGACCACAAAGGAGCTCGAGAAAGAGCCCTAAGCGCTTATAAAGAAGGTATAAATAGCTATACTGCCTAACAAAATTCTCTTTTAACTAGCACGACTTCTTCAAGAAGTTATGTAGTTAAGTTTCTGTTACAAGAATTCCCGGATTATGACTCTATCTTTACACCATGTTTGGATTATTTAAAAAGAAGTCGGAGGTCGAGGTTTTACAAACCAAGTATGAAAAGCTCATGAAAGAAGCGTTTGAACTTTCTAGGGTTAATCGTACAGAAGGTGATAGAAAATACTCTGAGGCCGATGATGTTATGAAAAAGATAGAAGCGTTGCAAAAATAGCAGATGAGCTTTTTTGGAAATGAAAGCCTTTTGATTTTACCCAAATTCAACTCTGGGCTCACATTTAGTCTTCTGAAAAAAGAATTAGACTGGAAGCAAAATCAGTTAAAGTTATTCGGAAGAACTCATAATGAGCCAAGATTGACAGCTTGGTTCGGTCCTAAATACTCTTACTCTTCCATCACATGGGAAGCGTTACCTTTTCCTAGATTCTTACAAACTGCTTTAGACAAGTCTCTGATACTGTAGATTTCAACTTCAATGCAGCCTTAATAAATTATTACAGAGATGGCTCTGATAGCATGGGATGGCACTCAGATGATGAAGAAGAAATAGATCAGTCGTGCATAGCCAGCTTATCTTTTGGAGAAGAGAGACGTTTTCTCCTTAGAAACAGAAAAGACCCCAAGTTAAAGAAGGAATTTTTATTAAAAGACAAAGACACTTATTCGGATGAATAACCTTCAAAAAAACTGGCAGCACTCAATCCCTAAAACTACACGCCCACTATCTGGTAGAATAAATATTACCTTCAGAAGAATAACTGACTAGCATCAGGCGGGAAAGAAAATTTCTTTATTCCTTATATCTCAGACCTTACTAAAAAATGAGGGTTTAAGAATTCTTTTACGTTAATTTGCCTCTTGTAAAGAGAACACCATGTCAGTACATAAAAAAGCGAAAAGAGTAACTACCCAAGTTCTTCTAGATATGAAGTCTAGAGGTGAAAAAATAAGCATGCTCACGAGTTATGACTATAGCATGGCCAAGATAGTAGATCAAGCCGGAATAGACATTATTCTAGTAGGTGACTCAGCTTCTAATGTAATGGCTGGCCATGAAACCACCCTTCCTATAACACTAGACCAAATGATTTATCACGCTGCCTCTGTAATTAGAGCTGCGGAGAGATCTCTCGTGGTAGTGGATCTTCCTTTCGGTTCTTATCAGGGAAATTCCAGGCAAGCGTTAAGATTCAGCTATTAGAATCATGAAAGAAAGCGGAGGTCATGCTGTAAAACTGGAAGGTGGAGAAGAGGTGAAAGAATCTATTAAAAGAATACTTAACGGCCGGAATACCTGTTATGGGTCACTTAGGTGTACTACCACAGTCCATTTATAAGTTTGGAACTTATGTTGTAAGAGCTAAGGAAGGTGAAGAAGCCGAACAATTAAAAAAAGATGCGATCCTTTTAGAAAAACTAGGCTGTTTCAGTATAGTTCTCGAAAAAATTCCAGCCAATTTAGCGGCAGAAGTGGCTAAATCTGTTAGCATTCCTATAATAGGAATAGGAGCAGGAGGAGATGTAGATGGTCAAGTGCTAGTGGCTCATGATTTATTTGGCATTACTCAAGAATTTAGCCCACGGTTTTTAAGAAGATATGCCGACCTTTCCTCTATTATGAATGATGCAGTTAAACAATACATAACTGATGTCAAATCAGGTGATTTTCCGAATGAAGAAGAATCCTATTAATCATCCCTCTAGCAGCAATCAGAAAAAAAACTGGGTAGACAAGTCTAAACACATCGTTAAGACCAATCTAGGGAATTTAAGAGTTCTCTATGAAGACAATCATATCATAGCCATTAATAAGCGTCCAGGAGATATCCTGCAGGCAGATAAGACGAAAGACCCTGTGCTTTCTTCTTTTGCTGCGCAATACTAGCTAATAAATACAATAAACCTGGAGAGGCATTTATCTTGGAACAATACATAGAATAGATAGGCCAGTAAGTGGTGTAGTTATATTCGGCAGAACGAGTAAAGCAACTACTCGCCTTTCTGAGATGTTTAAAAATAGAGAAATCCAAAAGACCTATTGGGCCATAGTTGAGAGCCCTCCCAGTGAAACATCTGGAACGGTAGTAAACTATCTCAAGAAAAACGCTGACAGAAATAAAAGCTACGTTTACCATCATGAGACCAAAGACTCTAAAGAAAGTCAGCTTTTATACAGGCACGTGGGCTCAGGAGATAAATATCATTATTTAGAGGTAGAACCTAAAACAGGCAGACACCATCAGATAAGAGCTACTCTGGCAGACATAGGGTGCTCTATAAAAGGTGATGTTAAATACATGGCTAAAAGAACGAATAAAGATGCATCTGTCTGCCTTCATGCTAGAAAAATAGAGTTCATGCATCCGGTAAAAAAAGAGCTTATCACCATTACTGCCCCTACCACCATCCGAGCCCATTTGGGATGAGTTTTTAAGAATCTCTGAAAGTGAATAAGAATAGCATTTTGCCGAGTCAATCTAGCAGAGATTTATATGGTATAAATATGTAATATTGCAACGCTAAAAAGACGTAAACATGAGTGAAGAAATAGAACACGTAAAATGCCTAATCATAGGTTCAGGACCTGCTGGCTATACTGCTGCCATATATGCGGCTAGAGCTGACATGAAGCCTGTATTATATCAGGGAATGCAGCCCGGAGGACAACTTACCGAAACTACAGAAGTAGATAATTACCCGGGGTATCCTGAGGGAATAGGACGGTCCACAGATGATGATCGACTTCCAGAAACAGGCCGAGAGATTCGATACTGATGTGCGAAGCGGATGGGTGACTAAAGTAGATTTTAGTGGCTCTGTTCACAAGGTAGAATTAGATAATGGGAAGAAGAATATGACTGCTGACAGCATCATTATTTCTACTGGTGCTTCTGCTAAATGGTTAGGTCTAGAGTCGGAAATTAGACTATAGAGATATGGGTGGCGGTGTTTCTGCATGTGCTGTATGTGACGGATTCTTCTATAAAGACCAGGAAGTGTGCATAGTAGGAGCTGGAGATTCAGCGTGTGAAGAGGCTAGTTACCTAGCTAAACTTTGTACTAAGGTACATATGCTAGTAAGAAAAGATGCATTTAGAGCTTCTAAAGCTATGGTTCATAGAGTCGAAGGCATGGAGAATATAGAAATCCATTACAATACTGAAACGGTAGAAGTTTTAGGAGATACTGGAGTAGAAAAGGTCTGCCAAAGTGAGGAATAATATTACTGGGGAAGAAAGCACTATTCCATGTACAGGATTTTTCGTAGCTATCGGTCACACACCGAACACCAAAGTCTTTGCTGATTATTTAGACTTAAATCCACAGGGATATATTAACGTAATCCCAGGCACTTCTAAAACTACGGTAGCGGGTGTCTTCGTGGGAGGCGACGCTGCCGACCATGTATACAGACAGGCCGTTACTGCTGCTGGAACTGGATGCATGGCTGCCTTAGATGCAGAAAGATACTTGGCGGCTACAGGGTATATGCATTTACAGCCATAACCGAAATAATCCCTATTAAAGCCTTAGCCCTTAACAGCAAAGGCTATTGTATTACTAATCAAACCGTTGATTATTAATTGTAGGATTAGCTGCTGCTAGGACTGTGTCATTCGTCCTTAATTTGTGACTAATAGGTCTACACGGCATTTATGCATTTTCTATACTCAAGAATGCTCGCTAGCACATCACTCATGAAGTACTCCAAGACGAACGTACGTTTACACCAGCAGAACTTTTAGGTCAAGTCGATTAAGCCTCTCATCCAGATTTTTCTGTAATTCCAGCAGACTACACTTCCGTAATCAAGATTATTTCACCATCTGAGACTTTAGATGCATTTAACAAACTGTTCTATGCGGCTAAAGAATGTGGATTGGATTTGAAAATAATAAGTGCTGCTAGAAATTTCGATTACCAGAAAGGTATTTGGGAAAGAAAATGGAAGGATGGGAAATACATAAAACACTTCGGAGCAGATAGAGCCAAGGCTATTATGAGATACAGTTCTATGCCCGGAACCAGCAGACACCACTGGGGAACAGATATAGATATAAATGACTTAAGTGATTCGTACTTTACGTCTAATGCAGAAGGTAAGAAAGTCTATGAATGGTTAACTACTCATGCTAATTCATTCGGTTTCTACCAGACTTATACCTCTAAAGAAAGCGGAAGAACTGGATATGAAGAAGAAAAATGGCACTGGAGTTATATGCCTTTGGCAAAACAATTATTAGAAGC
This sequence comes from Flavobacteriales bacterium UBA4466, assembly GCA_905182895.1. GTDB lineage: Bacteria > Bacteroidota > Bacteroidia > Flavobacteriales_D > Sanyastnellaceae > ASP10-05a. The sequence goes on along the minus strand of CAJJDD010000024.1, from coordinate 29,102 downwards.
ATATAATACTCAGATAAGCTATAAAGCTATCGTAAATTTCAATGGTTATGAGAGTGCTGAACCACTAGGAGCTATAGACTTATATGTGAATGGCATAGATGCCAATTTAAAATAGACCTTCTACTTCACATCAAATAGACTTTCTACTCCCAAAGGATCTAGACGATAGGATTCTTCAAATTCAAAACCAGCCTCTCTTCCCATTTGACGAGCTCTGCCCTCTATAAACTTAACGAAATCCTCGCCTGAAATAGGCGTCTTTACTCCATCTCCCATCTGGATTAAAGAACTGACTGGAATAAGCCATTATTGACTTCAATTTATCTTCGAATTCATCAGTAATATTCACCACGAAATCTGGTCTATGTAATGATCCTGAATATAATGGAAAACTCGTTTCGGCCTCCATGCAGCTTGTTCTTCACCATCTACTTCTGTCTTAATCTTGATTAATCCAGAAAGAAATGCAGATTTATGAACTAACTCTGCTCCTTTCCCATGGTCAGGATGCCTGTCCGAAACAGCATTAGCCAAAACTATTTCAGGCTGGTATTTTCTAATCATTCTCACAACTTCTAACTGTGAATCCTGATTTATTTCAAAAAACCCATCGGTCAGCCCTAAGTTTTCACGTATGCTTAAACCTAAAATTTCTGCTGCTGCTGCTGCTTCATCACCCCTAATTACTGAGGAACCTCTAGAACCCAACTCTCCCTTAGTAAGATTAGTTGTCTCAATAATATCTTTTACTGCTTTTATTATTATTATAGATACTTTATATCATCCGGATGAGCGCCAAAAGCTAATATATCTAATTTCATATTCTATTCAATTCTAATTACTCACGCAAAGGTAGCTCTTCAACCTTTTATCCATGTTAATATAGATTCATCTATTGGTAAAGTCTGAGGAAGAACCTCTTTTACTAAATTTCCATTTTCGTCTATTAAGAATTTATGAAAATTCCACTGCACCTCAAAATCTCCAGACCTTTAACTCTTTATTAGTAAGCCAGTTGTAAACGTCACTGATTTCCGTTCCTTTTACAGAGACCTTAGACATCATTTTAAATGTTACTCCATAATTTTTATGACAGAAACTCTGAATTTCAGTTTCTGTGCCAGGCTCTTGAGCTCCGAAATCGTTAGAAGGAAATCCTAAAATAATGAAATCTTCACCGCCCAGCAGGTCATGTAACTCCTGAAGATTTTCGTACTGTGGAGTTAGGCCGCACTCACTAGCGGTGTTTACTATCAGTACTTTTTTTCTCCTTAAGTTATCGAAAGAGAAACTCTCTCCCTTTATGTCTTTAGCCAAATGAGCAAGCTTGTTTTTCTCACTTTTGATGATTTTATTCACAGGGATGTTGGTCATCATTGAGACGACATCGGCAATGTGATTTTCATTTACTGTAACCCGATTCAATTTAGAGTCCTCTTGCCATCGTTCTGAATGCTTTGATTATTTGTAAACCTTTTAGAACACCTCACGTATTCTTAGCACCTACTTAAGAGAATTTAAGCTCTCCCTATTATGACTAAAAATTTACTACTCGTTATTTCATTTATTCCTCTCTCTCTTCTAGCCCAGAAAAATAATTTTTACGGCGGAGGCTATGAAGCAAATATTCTTGAGCGAAATTTTAATGAAAAACCCATCAGACTTAACGCAGACGGCATTCTCCTTGACGGAAAACCGACAGAAAAAGATTCACTAGGACTTACTCCATCATTCGATATTTACGCGAACTGGGACACTCGAAATATTCACTCCTACTCTAAAGATTTAAGCAGAATGGAAGGGGAAATCGATTTAGCATTAGTGAAGTCCAATCATGATTATTGTCATCCTATTAACGGAATAGTCACCTCTGATTTCGGTTATAGATCAGGAAAACATCATTATGGAATAGATTTAAGATTAAAAATAGGAGACCCTATATTTTCGGCTTTCGGAGGAGTAATTAGAATAAGTAAGTATAGCGCATCTTATGGAAATGTAATGGTTGTGAGGCATGATAATGGTCTAGAAACGCTCTATGCTCATTTAAGCAAAAGACACTTTAGTTCTGGTCAACGAGTAAAGGCAGGACAGAAAAAAGGCCTTGGGGGAAATACAGGAAGATCTACAGGACCACATCTCCATTTTGAATGTAGATATTTAGGTAAGCCTATTAACCCAAATGATATTATCGATTTCCAAAACGGTGTATTAAAAGGCAAACATCTTTCTATTTCTAGAAAAACCTTCTCCTATTTCACCAAGATTAAAAAAAAGGTGTACCATTCTACAAAAAAAGGAGAGACACTTTACGCCATTTCTAGAAGGTATGACGTATCCGTAACCAACCTATTTAAAATGAATGGATTATCTCAAAAATCTACATTAAGTGTGGGACAACCTGTAAGAGTTAGATAGACTCTAACCGTTAACATCCTGTGAATTCTAAAATGTTACTTTATTGTGTTCTTTTATTAACGATCTCAAAGCCATATTTGTGTTTTCAAAATACGGAATGGAAGAATTGGTGATTTTAGTAGACGAGCAAGATAACGAGCTGGGGGTTATGCCTAAGATGGAAGCACATTTAAAAGGTGTATTACACAGAGCTTTTTCGGTATTTCTATTTAATGACAATGGAGAACTTCTTTTACAGAAAAGAGCCTCATCTAAATACCACTCTCCTTCTCTCTGGACCAACACATGTTGCAGCCATCCTCGTAAAAACGAAACAATCATAGCTGCCGCACAAAGAAGGCTTCAGGAAGAAATGGGAATCTCTGCCGACTTAAGTGTTCAGTTCTCCTTTATCTATAAGGCGGAGCTCGATCAAGGATTAATAGAACATGAATTAGACCATGTATTAACTGGTACATTTAATGGAAAACCTGAGTTAAACGCAGAAGAAGCAGAAGACTGGAAATACATCAGCACAGCTGAATTAACCAAAGAAATCCAAAAAGACCCAAACCAATTTACAGAGTGGTTTAAAATCTGTTTAGACAAACATTAAACTCAAAGGTTAATTTTTAAGGCTTTACTCTAAGCTTAGTATACACCGGGTAATGGTCTGACAACTCTTTATTTAAAGTTCTATAATCTGCACTTTCTATTTCATCTGAGTGAAAAATGTAATCTATTCTAAAGGAAGGGAAATCCCCTATATAGGTATTCCCTACTCCGAATCCGCTTTCTACGAATGAGTCTGTTAAGTATTTTCTAGTTAGAGCGTAGCAATAGCTAACCGGAGTGTCGTTGAAGTCTCCAGCCAACACTACTGGATAAGGACACCCGTAAATATGATCTAGCACTTTTTTTAATTGCACCGCTCTCTTTTCATAGGCTCTATTTAGCAGACCAAAAATCCTCTTATACCCTTGAATATTCTCCTCTGAGGCATTCACATTATCCTTAGTCTCATTCACTAGCTTATAGTCCTCTTTTTGAAATCTTATAGACGACAAATGAGAATTATATACCCTAACTGTATCTGAACCTATTAATATATCCGTGTAAATGCATGAATTACTGTAATCACTCTCGAAAGAAATTACACCCCTATTTATAATGGGTAATTTAGAGAAAGTGGCTACTCCTGCATGAAGTCCGCCTCGCATGTGATGTGTGAAATTTTCATGGCTGTCTTTAAACCCTAAATCATCAACTAGAATACTTTTCGTATCAAAAACTCCTTTCTTTTCTGCGTAGTAAAACTCTTGAAAGCACAGAATATTAGCATCTATTTCACTGATCATACTAAAGATCTTATCCTTGGTGTTTCCCCCCTATATTTTCATTGGCATCGAAAATTCTAACGTTATAGGTTAGTAACTTCATCTCTTCAATATCTGCCTGGCTGAATTCAGACTTACTGGTAAGTTGATAATAGTTATTCAAACTAGGCCACGCATATACTAAAGCTACCAACGGAATGATTAGAGAAACTTTCTTCTTAATAAAGAGAAATATCAGAAGAATTACATTCATCCATAAAAGCATAGGGAATGCCAACCCAAAAAATGGCAACAGCGCATTATCTGCTGGGTTTACATCCTGCGAGTAAACACTAAAACCTAAAAACAATGATAGAATTAATAATAAAACAATAAAACCACTTTTTAGAATGCTCTTCATTTACTGCCTGCTGTATTTATTTAGAAAAGGATTTCTCTGCCTTAGTAAGGCTATCATAACCTGCCACAGATATCTTTTCTAAGATTCTGTCTATTTTCTGCTGTGCCTGAGCTTTAGAATAATTATAGACTTCGTCTGATTGAGTGGCTGCTTTAGACTTTTTATAAACCACTTTCATTTTGGTTTTTTTACTTCCTCTATTGGTTATGCTGAATATTATTCTCTCTAGCCATGAATTGATATCTCTTCCCTTCTGTAATTGCTTTATCATTAAAAACCCATAAATGGCCCCTCCTAAATGTCCCAAATGTCCACCTGCATTCACTCCGCTTTTAAGAGATAAAAAATCTCCTACAACCATTATAGCCGCTATGTACTTAAACTCTACTTGAATGAGTATTAGATTAATCTTCATATTAGGCCTGTAGGTAGCTGCTGCTACTACTGTGGCTAATACAGCTGCGCTGGCTCCCCACATAGGACCATGCCCCATAGCCTTAAACATAGGAATGAAGTTATATCCTACAGCGTAAAGAATCCACCCTGCTATACCTCCAATAAGGTAGGTGCTTAAAAGTTTTCGGCTTCCTAAAAATTGTTCTAGATACCTTCCAAAGAAATAGAAAGTAAGCATATTACCGAAGATGTGACCAAATCCCTCATGAACGAACATATAAGTGAATGACACTCCATGGTCTTCGAAAAATGGATTCAAAATCTGAAGTACTAGAAAGATAAGACCACACTAATTTTAAATGTTTTTGAGCTGAGCCATCAATAAAGAACCCGTTCTCAAAAACAAAAACAGTAAACAGCACCTCCAAAATGAGGATCAGTGCAAACACAAGTATATTGGCCAAAATGAGGTTAGCAAATATTGTTTTACTCTTGAAGAATTTTTTGATATTATCTAAAAAACCTTGTGGATTCATCGTTTATCTAAAATGGTTTAAATTGTTTTGGATTTCCTTTCTTTTCCCAATATTTAATGATTACAAAACCAACCAAGGCTCCAGCTAAATGGGCGAAATGAGCCACATTATCACCTGCTTATTCTGAATACCTCATATAAGCTCAATAGCTCCATAGATCATCACAAAATGCTTTGCTTTAATAGGAATAGGAGGAAAAAGTAACATTAGCCTGGTCTCAGGGAACGAGTAACCGAAACCAAGAAGTAAACCAAACACTGCTCCTGATGCACCTACGGTATAATCACCATGGCTTCCGCTAAAATATTGCACTGCAGTAAAAATGACAAACGCACCTAGACCACACAGCATATAATAAGTTAGAAATTTTTTAGCACCCCAGTGATTTTCTAACGCTGAGCCGAACATATAAAGAGCAAACATGTTAAATAATATGTGCTCTATGCTTCTAAAACCATGCATAAACATGTGAGTAATTATCTGCCATGGTTTAAAAAAATCACTTTCAAACCACCAACCTGCAAATAGAGCCATACATGATATCTGGATAAATCCATGAAGTCCAAAAATTAAAACATTAATTATGATGATATTCTTCACCACCTTAGTCATTGGTTGCATCATATCTCTAAAAATTAAATTTTTGTTCTAACTCCTCACGAGTTAAGTTATGAATAATAGACTTACCAGAGGCTGTATAATAGGGCACTTCGCACGAAAATAATTTCCCGATTAGCTCGCTCATTTCAGTCTTCTCTAATTTCCTGCCATATCCTATAGCGCTAGACTTAGCCAATGAAAGCGCTACCTTCTCACTCTGGCCGAGTTCTTTTTCATTAAGGCTATGCTTAAACTGCTCTAGAAAATTTTCTAATAACGTACCTCCATCTGCTCCTGCCAGTTCCGGAGGTATACCGTTAATCACAAACACATCAGATGATTTAGCTTCTATATCAAACCCTACTCCCCTTAACTCTTTCAAAAGACTATTTATAAGGGCTCCGTCAGAAGCAGACAACTGCACGTCCTCAGGGAATAAGCTCTGCTGGCTGGTAGGATTAGAATTAATCAATAAATCTAAATAATACTCAAAAAGTACTCTTTCATGAGCTCTTTTCTGATCGATTACTATCAGTCTGGATTTTACAGTACTCACCAAATATTTTCCCCAAACCTGAAACACTGGCTTTTCTTCTGACTCCTCATTATGCGAATTAATATCTAGAGAAATTTGATCTGGAATAGCCATTTCATTTCTATCTATTCCATGAATATCTTGAGTAATTCTATACAAGTCTTTCCAGTCTTGTGAACTAGTAGACCCTTCTCTTCTTGGCGGAGCAGATGTCATGAAAGAGCTTCTTCTAGGTGCAGATGGCTGCTCATTAAAAGGATTATAGTGCACATCTACCTTTATCTCAGGCTCTATTAAAGACTGACTATCGGAAGGGACTGGTATGTTTATGCTCATCTCCTGATTGAAGTCTAAGCTAGGGCTTGCGCTGTATTTCCCTATTCCTCGTTTGACAGCACTTCTAAGTAAAGCATAGATACTTTTCTCATCCACAAACTTAATTTCAGTCTTAGTAGGATGAATATTGATATCTATTCTACTAGGATCTACTGTTAAATATATCCAGTATGACGGAAAAGTATCTTTAGAAATTAAACCCTCAAATGCACTTACGACTGCGTGATTTAAGTAATGGTTTTTTATAAACCGATCATTAACGAAGAAGTACTGCTCTCCTCTCGTTCTTCTGGCATGTTCTGGCTTTCCTATAAACCCTTTAATGTTTACTACAGAAGTTTCCTCATCTACTGGAAGTAATCTGGTATTAAATTTATTGCCGAACACCGCTACAATACGTTGCTTCACACCTCCAGCCACTAAGTTGAAAATCTCATTATCATTATGGGTTAACTTAAATGAAATATCTTCATGAGCTAGCGCTACTCTCTGGAACTCATCTATTATGTGCTTTAATTCTACTGGCTCACTTTTTAAAAAATTTCTTCTAGCAGGAACATTGAAGAAAAGATTTTTCACAGAGAACTGAGTTCCTGCTGGGGTTTGGATAGGCTCAGAACTTTCTAGTGCCGTTCCTTTGATTATTATTTTTTGGCCAAGCTCTTCAGCGTGACGCTTGGTCTTCATTTCTACATGAGCTATGGCTGCTATAGATGCTAGTGCCTCACCTCTAAATCCTTTTGTCTTTATGAAGAACAACTCATCAGCAGTATTAATCTTACTTGTAGCATGCCTTTCGAAACACATTCTAGCATCTGTCTCACTCATTCCACATCCATTATCAATGATTTGAATGAGTGTTTTTCCTGCGTCTTTAATTACGGCACTCACCTCAGAAGCTCCAGCGTCTATGGCGTTCTCTAGTAATTCTTTAACCACAGAAGCGGGTCTCTGGATAACTTCTCCAGCGGCTATTTGATTGGCCACGTTATCAGGAAGAAGTTTAATAATATCAGACATTTACTGTATCTAGGTATTTAATTATGGCATAAGCTATAAAGCATAAAAAAATCAACACGACTATGATATGACATTCGAGTTAAACACTTGGTTTTTATAAGACTTTCTAAGCCAATCTTGTTTTCTTCCTCTGGAAAAAGAAATGCTTCTTCCTTCTCTTAACTCCTCTGCTAAATCTAACTCTACGCCCTTTTTTCTTTTTTCCCTCTCTTCTTTTTCTTCATCGTAAAATCTCGACCTATAACTAAATGAGTTCGGCTCTCTTTTTATTCCTTTAAACAACGAAAAAGATTTGGAAAACTTCATTCTACAAATGTACTAGAATTAATAGGTCTTGACAAAATATAGGCAGTATTAGAATTCAAAAAAACAGAAAAAGAGACAGGTGAAGTTAGGTTAACCCCTCCTCAATTTTCAGAACAGTCTTAGACTGTGGAAAAAACTCTAAAAGCCTACGTAGAACTTTTTCTAACACAGCATCAGGGCAAGAAGCTCCGCTAGTAATTATAATTCGAGGAATATTTACTTTTGGAATCCAATTCTCAGTTAGCCTCATCTCTTCAGCTCGCCAATCATAATGATGTATTGCTGCGGCTGATTTAATTTCAGACGCATTTTTGACGAAAAAAGTAGGCACTTTTTCTTCACACAATTCCACTAGATGACTCGTGTTAGAGCTATTATAACCTCCTACCACAATAGCTAAGTCTGCCGATTCTTTTAACAATCCAAAGGTAGCCTGCTGGTTATCATTCGTAGCGTAGCAAAGCGTATCTCGTGTACTTGTAAAATGACTAGATATGTCATCATTCCCAAAAGTGTTTTCCATAACTGTTTTAAAATAATCAGCTATGGCCTGAGTTTCTGACGCTAACATGGTAGTTTGATTCACTACTCCTACTTTATTCAAGTCCGCATTAGGGTTAAAATCTGAGCTATACCTTCCTTTAAAATAACTATCAAACTCATCAAACTCTCTTTCTCCTTTGATGAAAGAAGCTAACAGTATAGCTTCATTCATGTCTTTAATTACTATGGATTTAGCGCCTGAAGAACTATGTGAAAAAGTAGCTCTCGTTTCTTCATGTGAAGGTTTACCATGAATAATCACTGTATTATTCTCCTTTCCCAATTTCTCACTTCTATTCCAAACCTTTTCCACAAAAGGACAAGTTGTATTATATTTCTCAGTAGGTATCCCTTTCTTTTTTAATAACGCTTCCAGCTCAATAGTAGTACCAAATGCTGGTATAATTAACACATCATCCGCAGTAATATCATCCCATGACATGAGCTGTTTTCCATAAGTATCTTGTATGAAACCAATCCCATTATCTTCTAAATCTTTATTTACATCAGGGTTGTGAATCATTTGGCTCAAAAGCAGAATCCTTTTACCTGGATTTTCATACAGTGCCTTATAAGCTATTTCTATCGCATTTTCTACTCCATAGCAAAAACCAAAATGGCGAGCTAAAACTATCTCAACCGCGCCAAAATCTAATACCGATGGAGAAAAGTCCATTTTTCTTGGGTCTTCAGACTTTCTTTTCTGTTTCACCTTACTGATAAGACTAGACTCATAAAACGCGGGTATTTTAAATGTCTTCATTATTCGGTAAAATTACTATTTATTCCAGCCAATCTATCTCATATTTCAATACTTCTCTTCTGCTGTATCTTCTCCTTTCGATAATGATTTCATCACGCTTTATGGCCAAGGTTGTTGATTCAGCTTCTTCTTTATTGATTAGACCTAAAAAACGAATGACAAAACCAATAAGCTGAAGCAAACAAGAATGCTGCAGTGAATCGCTGAGTCTATTTAGTCGCTTCATCAAGCATTCCTGACGGCTTGCGTCCAATATGTGTGATTCTGCTAGATCAAATATGTGCCCAACACAGCGGCAAAGAAACATAGAGTTTATGTCGAAGTAGCCTCATTCTCGACACAGCCACGGAGAATACTAGATTGTCCGCAACAGCTATACTAAATCTCTAGATGCGTCACGTTTCTAATAAGAGCTGATTTTTTCTTTTTTTATCCTTTTTATTTCAGGAATTAATTTATCCTTTGTGTAAAGATTCTTGATTTTCTTTAATGCCTTATTTGGCTTTTTCGGACTTAGCTTCTCGTCATGTAAGGCTATTAAGTAAAGTGCCTCACTCTCCTTTTCCTCCAAAGACAGTTTAGGGAAGTTACGTTCTATGATAGCCAAGGAAAAAATGTATTGATAGAGATACTCTGGGTCTTCACCTAAAAATGTAGCTAACTGAGTATTTACCATTATGGTGTAACTGGATGTTCCGCCTAACCAAATAAGGCAAAATGCCTTCGCTTCTTCTGTTTTTTCTAAGTCTAGAACTAATGGATTATTCACTAAACAATCCATTAGCTCAAAAACTAACTCTTCATGCTTTCTATAATCTTTAGGTGTTTCTAGGACAAACCCATCTGGAGGATTTACACACTGAGCAGTCCCAGCCAGAGAGGATATTGCTAAGCTTATATATACGAATAGCTGTCTTAACACTTAGATTCTTTTTCATTGAATACTACCCCTAATTCTCCTAACTCTTTTAAAATAGGCTCATAAATCTCAGGAATCACAGGAAGATGCACGCCTGTCAACGACAGCTTTCCTTGTAGAACCAATTTTACAGCTATACCTAAAGGCAAACCTACTGTATTAGACATTCCTGTATAGATCTGGTCCTCTCCCTCAACTGCTAATGAAGAAATTACATCAAAACTCTCTCCTTTGAGAGAATAACTGAATTTATGATACATGACTATTAAGTCTTTATCATCTGTGCTTAGCATCTTCTTCTAATTTCTTTTGCAGAACCTTCGCTGGAGAAAGGCCTTTGACGCCTATTTTTTTATCCTCAAAAACACCAAGCCACCTTAACTTGTCCATTACCTCATTACTTAAACCAAGGGAATCTTGTAATTTCTTCTCTACAGTCAACTCAGTATGATAAGTTAGAAAAGAATTAACATATTCTCTGTAAGTCATATTTTCTGTATCCGGAAGCACATAAGAATCATCTGTACATCCCAACTGAACGAAGGTATTCCATGCTTCTGAGTATCCTTTCCTTCTTAACGTTCCTCTATAAATAGTCGGTATTCCTGTTAATCCATAGACCTCTATATAACTTAGCGAATCTCTATTGGCATAGCCTTCAAAAACCCCATAGCTGTCTATTTCTATTTCTTTGGTTCTAGAAAATAATTTGTTATAAGGCACGAATTTGTACTTGCCGTTTTGTAGAATGTGGCGGCACTTCCTTGACCTGCTAAAACTACATTTCTTGGATTCCATGTAAATTTATAATGCCATGGGTTCGTATCGACTTTCCGGAGCTATTAGGCCACCGGTAAAAGACTCAAAACGATCTATTTCTCCTCCTTTAGCCTTTATACCATCAATAATCTTTCATGGCACTCATATGATCAATTCCCGGGTCTAAACCAAGCTCATTTAAGATAAAGACTCCATTAGCTTTACAATCCTCCTCCAAAGCTTTCATTTCTGAAGTAATATATGAGGGAGTAATTAAGTTCTTCTTTAAAAGCACACAATCTTTAGCTATATCTAGATGAAAAGCAGCTGGCAACATTGAAACTACTATATCAGCCCACTCGAGATGTGGAATTCTTTCTTCGCTTTTCAGTGCATTAAAAGAAATAGCTTCAGCATTAGCTGCTCCATTAATTTTCTCCTTTGCTAGATCTAAGTCTCTATCTGCTATTCGTAAATGCCAGTTATTACTCACTAACAACTCTGTTAAATAACGAATTAAAGAACTACTACTCCGCCCCGCCCCTATTACTAATATTTTTTTCATGTCTCTGTAAAGTTCTTTTTATAACTAAGTTCAAAAATAATCGGAGAATCGAATTTATTAGGACAGACTTGAATTATTTTTCGTCAATATAATTTTTTGGCACGAGTTTGGAAGTGCTTAACTTTGCAAACTTTTACAAAACACTTATAAATGAATCTAGTTTACCCGATTAGAAAGAGACTTAAATTAAGACTGATTGGATGTAGCACATGCTCTAAAAGCTTTCTATGGTTGATAGTTTTTTGCATAACTCTTACCGCATGTAACGGAAGTAAGGCCTACTACAAAAGAGGGTTTAAACTAGAAAATCAAGGGCTTATAGATGAAGCTGCCGCATCATATTATGGAGCGTTGCAACGCAATAGAAACAACATCGAAGCCAAAGTAGGATTAAAGAATACTGGACAAACAGTACTGAACAAAAAGCTAGAAGCATTCACTAAATCCAGAAGTCTAGACCAAAAAAGAGAGGGCGTTTATTCATTTATTAGAGCTCAGGACTACCAAGCTAAAATTAAAAAAATAGGAGTAACCTTAGAAATTCCCTCATACTTCGAATCTGATTACGCAGAAATCACACAGAGTTATCTTTTGGATTTATATAATGAAGGTACCGAGTTATTAGACAAAGGTCAATTTACTGCGGCAGAACTTAAATTTAAAGAGATTGGTAAGTTCGATTCAAATTATAAAGATTCGGGGGTTCTCAAAAACTTGGCATATCTAGAACCGCTTTACAAAAAGGCTTTAGAGCACCTAGAAAATAAAAAGTTCAGGTCTGCTTACTCAGATTTTGACAAAATAATTGACAGAGACCCAAACTTCAAAGAAGCCCAGGACCTTAAAGACCAATCACTAGAGCTTGGGATAATAACTTTAGCAGTCGTAGGCTTCGAAAACGGTACTAACAGAAGTGGCTTGGATAAAAAGGTTACTGCCTATGCATTAGATGCGCTTACTTCAATTAACGACCCTTTCCTTAAGGTTATAGATAGAGAAAACTTTGACCTTATTATAGGAGAGCAACAGCTGGGGATGTCTGGAGTTATAGATGAAGAAACGGCTGTAACCGCGGGTAATTTAATCGGAGCCAAAACACTTCTTACCGGGACGGTTCTTACATACGGGTCAAATGAAGGAAGGCTTCAAAAAACTGCACTTACTGGTTATGAAAGTTACAAGGTTAAAAAGCTAAATAAAGAGACAAACAAAAATTACTACGAAACTAAATATAGAACAACAAATTACACGAAATATCAGAAAAAGAACACTGTAAATGTTTCATTTCAATATAAGATTACCTCGTTAGAGACTGGAGAAGTTATAAAGTCTAGAATCATAGAGGACAGAATGGAAGACGTCATGGTCTACGGCATGTATGATGGAGACCATTCTAATTTATATCCTTCGCGGGCAGGAGGAGCAGTCAACACTAACAGAAATTCTAAAAATGAATTAGACCGATTATTAAATGGCAAAAAGACGATCTCCTCTACTGAAGAACTTTCAACTGACTTAATGAAAGACCTGAGCTATAAATTAAGCTCAGACATAGGTTCGTTTATAAAAACTCAGGTCAAATGAAGACATTAAGGTATCATCGCTATTCTGAGGCGTCTAGTTCTCTTGCGGTTCTAGAAATAAAATCACAGAAACATATAATAGGCCCAGAACGCTAGGCCTGAATGGGCTATTCAGCAGACCTATAGACGGGAGTTATTACATCGGCATAGGGAGCTCGAATAAAATAACTCATCCCTACAGACTATTCTATAGTGGCTAAAAAGAATGCACTAACAGACATGAGCTCTGAAATCACTGTGAACATCTCAGGGGAATCCTTTTATCATACAATAGATAACAACTTCGATTATTCTGAGGAATTCCAAAGTATGGTTCGCTCAACTTTTAAGGAAGAAATTACCGACTTTGAAATTGTAGATTCCTGGGAGAATGAAAACGAATTCTGGATATTTACACGAATCTCAAAGTCCGAGCATACAAAAATCTTAAAAATCTTAAAAAGACAAAAAGTGCTCGACCAGTCTTACGCCAATTACAAAACAGGACTAACTTACAGAACTGAGGGGAAATTAGCCGATGCACTCGATTTGTTTAGTAAAGGATTACTGAACATGAAAGAGTATTGGTCTGAGAACAACTTATATATAGCAGGAACCGGAAACCTCTTTTTAGATAACGCTCTCTATGAACAGATTAGAAGAATTTGTTCAGAATTAGAATTGATTTCAAGTGACAACACCTTTAACCTCAGCTATAAAAATGGCTTTTCAAACTCCGTTTCTATAGCCGTTAAAAACCAAGGACACTACATTCCCAATCTTCCTGTTTTTTATAAATTCACTAACCGGCCGTATGCCAGAGAAAAAAAACTCTACACTAATCCAGATGGGATAATCACTATTCATGGAGAAAACTTCAAAGAGGATACTAGAAATTTCGAACTGAAAATTTGGGTCGATTATGACGAACTTCTTAAGAATGACTCTTCTCCCGAGATAAGTGAACTACTAACTGCAGGGATAAATAATAAAATGCTTAGTTTCTTGCAAGTAAGACATATTTTAGTTGGGAGATTAATTTTTTTATGCAAGAGATCCTAAGTTATGAAGAGAATTAAAACTTTTAATTTGTAATGTGTTGCCACTGTTATTTTCTTGATTGACAGCAATGTCTATCAACTTATAAAAGACACTTCTAGATATTAAACCTTCAAGATTAGACCTCACAATAACTATAGAAGACCATACGAGTCATAGACAACTATTCTCAGATAGCTACACCAACATTAAAGGCATTCACATGAACACAAATGGTGCTGAAAGTGACGCTGTGAGAAACACTGTAAAAAAAATAAAAAAAGAACTTATACCTAAACTCATGGATGTCTTGCTATAAGACAGACTTTTGGCACAGTTTATGAAATCAGAACTCAAACGAACAAAACCATATTAAAATGAAAAGAATACAGAACTCCATTTTAGCAGCTACACTAATTCTAGGAATAGGTGTAACATTTACAAGCTGTAAGAAAAAACCAATCGAAAAGACTCCCGCAGGTGAGGTTACAATTTTAGAGAAATGTAGCGGCCAGCAATACTTTTCGGATAAAAACACATTTCGGGCTAATGCCACAGGCGAGAGTATGGATAGAGAGACTGCTAAGAAAAAAGCAAGATCGAATGCCAATGCTGAACTAGCCAAAACAATTAAAGTTACTATGAAAATAGTAGGTGATAATTATGTTAATTCTTCGGAGTTTAATAACAAGGAGGAAGTAACTGAGACATTTAATGAAATGTCTAGGACAGTAGTAGATCAGGAACTTCAAGGAGCGATGAAAATATGTGATGAGTTAACTCGAAACACCTCTACTGGAAATTATGTAGCTTATATCGCTATTGAATTAAGCGGAACTAAACTTGCTGATTCATACAACGATAAACTTTCGAAAGATGAAAGAATTAAAGTAGAGTACAACTACGAGAAGTTCAAAGAAACTTTCGAAGAAGAAATGAGGAAATTAGAGGAGCAGAACTAATTTCATCGCTCACTTTTAATTATTTAAACCGCCTCCTTAAAGAGGCGGTTTTTTTATTCTAATAAATTATTTAGTATTTGCTATCTTCGTAAGGACAATTTCAACCAATGAACATAAGACTAAGGACAATGCATAAGACTTTTTCAACGCTAATTCTATTGTTTACCAGCCTCTATGCATACTCTCAAGTCTACGGAGAAGAATTAATCTCATTCGATTTCAGTAATGGAATCCCTGAGAACTGGGAAAGGTCATCAGAGTCAGGAATTGGGCTTTGGGAATACCGAGGGCCGCTTACTATTCCGGATAACACTGTAGCAAGCAGAGGTAGTTGCGGTGCACAGTCTGAACCTGTGGAAAGCACTACACACGAAAACGGGTTTGTTATTTTTGATTCTAATTACTGGGATGATGAAACAGGTCCATGCGGAAACATAGGGTCAGGAATTGATCCCGGACCTCACAGCGCTGACCTTACAAGCTCACCCTTAGATTTCACTGGCGAAACTTCACTGGTACTTACTTTTCAACAACAATATAAAAACTTCCAAGGTGCCACTTCGGTTTCCATAAGTATTGACGGCGGAAACAGCTTCGAACCTATTATAGAAAACAACACTCAAGTAGGTTTTTTCTCCGGAGATTTGAATCTTGCATCAGTAAACATCTCTGCAATAGCAGCTAACCAACCTGACGTAAGAATACGATTTCACTTCGAAGGTCTTTATTACTATTGGATGATAGATGATATAGTCATATATAAACCAAATAATAATGACATATTTATGCCAGAAGCTCGTTACACAGCATTCAACTTCAATCAAGGGTTTAGCGGAATAGAGAAGATGGAATATAGCATCTACCCTAGAACTATGATTACTCCTTTTCAGTTTCACGCTGATGCTTTGAACATCGGGAACAATACCCAAACAGCTGTTACATTAACAGCCAAAGTTTTCAATCAATCTGAAGAAGAATTAGCTGTATTAAGCTCTAGCCCTATTTCTATTCCTCCAGGTGAATTTAGCATATTGGCGACCGAAGAATATCTTCCAAGTGAGACCCTCGGCTCATACAATATAGAGTTTCAGATAGATCAAGCAGAAGAAGATGAGGATGAGGAGAATAATTTTGCTTCTAAGTCTTATAAAATGTCGGAATATACGTTTGCCCGTGATAAATACGAAATGGATGGGGAGTTTACTCCAGCTGACGAGTTTGCAGAAAGTCATTTTGAATTAGGGAATTACTTTGAAGGAATCATAACCGAACCTCTTAAATGTACGAGCATATCTGTGGCGTTTTCCGAGAATTCATCGGTAGGAGCCACGACAAATGGATTAATACTAAACCTACTCAGAGATAGTGTTATGGCAGAAACTCTCCCTTATGAAATAAACCAATGGGATTTAAATCAAGTCGGAGAAGCCAAGTTCGTAACGTTAGAGCTTATAGAACCTTATTTAATAACAGATACAATATTCTTAGCTTCTTTTAGTTCATTTCAAGAAAATGGATTAGTACGAATAGCTACTAGCGGAATATCTCCAGCTTCCACCACTATCATAGAATACCCCTCAGAAAACGCGACCTTCTATACGTTGACTACCCCAATGATTCGAGTTAACATACTTATTCTGTTTTTGGTTGTACCGATGAATTGTATTTTGAGTACAATCCTGAGGCCAACCAAGATAATGGGTCTTGTATTACATTAATAGTTCCTGGTTGTTTAGACATATTTGCTTTCAATTATAATCCGAATGCTAATTTTGATGATGGAAGTTGTGAGGCTGCTGTATATGGATGTACAGACGATAATTATATTCAATTTGATGCCTCAGCTAATGTAAATACTACCTGCTTGTACTCGGGCTGCATCAATGCAGAAGCTCTAAACTTCAATGAGCAAGCCAACCTTGATGATGGTTCTTGTATCTATTCTGGTTGTACTGGTCAATGAGGAATTTGGGTGCGCTCCATTTAGCATCGAAATCACCAACCAAACACTTCTAAATGAAGGTGCCGAATGCTCATTTAACCTTGGTGAAGGAACCATTTTAGAGGTGTGTGAATTAGATGCTTACACTCATACATACGATTCCCCTGGAGTCTACACCATTACTTACACCTATACTGTGGATGACTTTATTAGTACAGCTGAAATAACTATTACTGTCTATGAGGCTGAACCTGCTCCTCTTCTAGATTATTTAGATGACGTAAACCAAATAACGTGCACCAATTGTCTGAACGAAAATAGTTACAATTGGATTTTAGATAATGTTATTATTCTAGAGGACGCTCCTTTCGATTTATTAAATCCTGAAAACGGGACTTATATTCTTGAACTAGATAATGGAAGCAATTGCACCGCACAAAGTAATACTCTTGTGGTAGCTGTTCAAGAAATAGGTTGTAATGATCCCGATGCAGATAATTATAATCCCGATGCAGACATAATTGATAGTGGATGCAGTATTAGGTTGTACAGATGAAGAAGCTAATAACTATGATGAGCAAGCTAACCTAGATGATGGGTCTTGTGCGTATAATGCAGCTGTTCTATTTGTCAATGAGGAATTTGGGTGCGCTCCATTTAGCATCGAAATCACCAACCAAACCCTTCTAACTGAAGGTGCAGAATGCTCATATAATCTTGGTGAAGGAACCATTTTGGAGGTGTGTGAATTAGACGCTTACACTCATACATACGATTCCCCTGGAACGTACACCATTACTTACACTTATACTGTAGGTGAATTCATTAGCACAGATGAAATAACCATCACTGTCTATGAAGATGAACCTGATCCAATTCCTTTATCAGTAAGACAAACCAAATCACATGCACTAATTGTGTAAGCGAAAACAGTTACAATTGGATTTTAGATGATGCTATTTTTCTAGATATGCTGATTTCGATTTATTGAATCCGCAAAACGGGACTTATATTCTTGAACTAGATAATGGAAGTAATTGCACCGCGCAAAGTGCTCCCCTTCAAGTGACATCTATAGAAGAAGACATACTAGAATTAGAAATTAGCATTTATCCAAACCCAGCCAGAGAGTTTATTCAAATTTCAAGCCCTTTTAGCTCTTTCGACTTCCAAATAATAGACTCCTCTGGAAAAGTTGTAGCTACTGGTTTGCTTTCTTCTCCAGGTATTCATAGAATAGACTTTAGGAAGTTTTCTTCTGGAGTTTATCTATTAAAGTCAGCTAATAAAACATACAAAATCATTAAGACTTAATATAGTCTCTGTAAATTAAAGTATCATTCGTATCTTTATGCGAACTACACTTTACTTCATGAGACGATTAACCTTTATTTTCATAGCTATCCTATCTTTCAGTTCATGTAAGAAAGAAAAAGAAGTCTTCGAAAATAATGACCCTCCACCTTACGAAGGAATCTCTTCACTTCAAGTAGAGAATTATGTAAACAGACTTTTCATAGATTTAATTGGACGAGAACCTTTGGATACTGAAATGATTGAAGAAGTTTCGGTTTTAGAAGCGAGCGGACTAACCGCTGAATCCAGAAGATTCCTCATTAATAAACTCCAGAAAAATTCTGACACCATTCCTGGGGATAGCTCTTACTTCATAGCCTACAATAAAAAGTTATATGAAGACACCAAGGCTAGACTTTTAGAAGGTATTTCTGATGAATTCATAGGACAAAGGTTCAACCTTTATGAAGCGTATGCTTATGCAGACAGTATTAATGAGAACTTTCTGGGCTATGAAATCAATAAGGCCATATCCCTTCGACTAAAAAATATTATTAATAGCCAATATGCTTACAGAGCTAATGAAATAACTATCCAAAATTTATATGCATTAATGCTCAATAACACTATTTATGACGACATAAATATGAATACGTTTAACTTCATTAATGCCAGCTTCGATAATCTCTTTTATAGGTTTCCCACTAATGCCGAATTCAATCAGGCCTTTCCTATCATAGAAGACAATACTCCAGGACAAATTTTCGGTGAAGTAGCTCAAAATAAAGATGAGTATCTTCAAATTCTAACCTATGATACTGAGTTTAAGGAAGGACTCGTCACATGGGCATTTTTATCACTGCTAACGAGAGAACCTTTTTCCAATGAACGCTTCGATTTGGTCAATCAATTTACAGATGACAACGACCTTACAGAAATACAATTACGAATTTTAATTACTGATGAATATGCAGGTTTCTAAGATTATTAGTAGCGCAGCAATAGTTCTTTTTATAGCTCTTTCTATGAGTTGTAAGAAAAAAGAAGAACCCCTTTTTATCCTAAATAACGTAGAACTTTACCCAAATAGCGCAGCTAAAACTAGAGTAAAGTCTGATGAACAGTGGGTATCCATCCTACATACTAACTTGTTCCAATCGGCGCTTAGCTCGAATGAATTATTCCAGATAGGAGAATGCATAGCCTCCATAGGAGATAAAGAACTAGTAAGAGAAGTAATCATTTCTAACTTCATGAATGATGATGGTGTAGTCATGCCGACCGATGAAGAGATGCGGGCTGACTTACCTACTTTCATCACCAACACATATACCCGCTTTCTGGTTCGTTACCCTTCTGTTTCGGAAGAAACATGGTACGCTAATTATATAGAAACGAATCCATATATCACTCCTGAATTGGTTTACTTCTCATTCGCTTTGTCTAACGAATACCTTTATTACTAAATCATGAAAAGAAGAGAATTTATAAGAAAAACTGGACTAACCGCTGGAGCGGCATTAGTAGCTCCATACATTCTTCCTTCAGGCAGATTGTTTGCTCAAACCGGCTCACAAATAGCTCCTCACGTAGTAATGGTCATGTTTGCTGGAGGTGTGAGACAACAAGAATCGGTATTGCAACGCTATGTAGAAGACAGTCAAAACGAACCCTATCCAGGTAACATCATGTATAACATGCTAGATGGTGAAGCGCCTACCCAAAAAATAGTATACGGAACTGGAGCAGGCGGAATAGACCCTATTCCACAAATCCTAAATTCTTCACTTCAATCTCAGGGAACATTATTTAGTGAGGTTACCGCACTTTCTAGAGGACATTACGGAGGATTAAACTCTCTTCTCCAAGGCTCCAACGCCATTACTCAAGGACTCAGACAAAAACCTGTAAATCCTACAATTTTCGAGTTTTTAAGACGGCACGGAGGATACTCTGCTACTGATACTTGGTTTATAGGTAACGGAATAAATAATAGTGTCCCTTTACTTAACTATAGCATAGACCCGGGATATGGAGCTAGTTACGGAGCTAACTTCTTTGCCCCTAACATTACTTTCGGTGGAGCGTGTGAAAACTTCTTAGGTGATGCTCGAGTTTATCATCCAGAAAATGAACTGGACCCTATTTATCAAATGAAATATTTCCTTGATAATAATTTCGATAATTACGCCAGTGGTTTAGGGAACTTAGGAAATACTGAGGATGAAAAACAGCAGATAAAAGAATTTATGACACTGATGTATGATAAAACAGGAAATGGTACAATAGCCCACCCTCCTATTTCTGATAGTGATGATTTAAAATCCGTAGGCTATACATGCGAAGTTTTAAAGCATTTCAAACCTGCTATGACAGTTGTAAATCTAGACAATGTAGACGCCTGCCACAGCAACTTCACTGAATACACAGCTTCACTTCACAGAGCAGATCATGCTGTAGGTCACCTATGGGACTATATACAGAATGAAATTCCTGAAATGGCTGATAACACTATTATTATAGCTACTCCTGAGTGCGGCAGAAATCTAGAACCAAATGGAATTTTAGATGCCAATGACTGGAGATCTTTCGACCACTCTGATGCAAATGCTCTAAGGGTGTTTACCATGATGGCAGGACCTAGTATCCCTCAGAATTTAACTATAGGCGGTGAAGGAAACCCTATTGGCTTTACCTCAGACTCTATGCTCACAGCTGCAGAAATTCTAGGTGTAAAAAGTGATGTATTGAATGCAGGAACTCTTGCTCCTGGAACCTTATCCCTATTCGATAGACTCTAACGAAATGAAAAGATTCCTATATATAGTTCTCTTTCTGATCATAGCAGCTGCATCTTGTAAAAAGAATGAGACAGAAAATCCATTTGATTGTATAAACAGGGCAGACAATTCCAATCCGGATTTTGGAGCTATCAACGAAGATAATTTCGCCTTTCTTCATGAAAGCGTTTTTAAACCTACTTGCGCTAATTCTGGATGCCATGATGGTACATTCGAACCTGAATTCAGAAGTATCTCTAGCGCGTATAATTCACTAGTAAACCATCCGGTTATATCTAATGACGAAACTAACTCTTACTCTAAGAGAGTTACTCCGGGGAACTACAATGAATCTTTTTTGTACGCCAGGCTTACGGAATTCATTCCGAACACCTCAGGTATAATGCCACTTGAAGTAGACCAAAATAGCGATTGGAATACTTTATCTAGTACTTACATCTCATTAATCCAATCCTGGATTACGGCTGGAGCTCCTGATATGTATGGAAACCTACCTGGACAGGGAGATACCAATCTCCCTCCCTCTATAGATGGCTTAGTCATTCTGCCAGAAAACAACACTACATCACCCTACGCACGCGACCCCGATGAGATAGGCTTGACTCCTATACTAGTAGATGCAGCAATAATAGATGTTTGGGTACTCGTAACAGATGATCAACTAGCCTCTTTAGATGTGCCAGTAACTGAATTGAAATCTGCGGCTACTATCTCAGCACTCACCACTGCCACATCCGTGGCTTATAGTAATTCTTCTACTTTAAATGCGTTAGATTTCTCTGGAAATAACACTACATTTTACCATAAAACGTCACTTGACTTAAGCGGCTATTCCTCTGGTGATGTGATTTACTTAAGAAACATTCTGAATGACGGAGAACAAGATTTAGACATAGAAATTCCAAGTGAAAATAGCAGTGCCGTCATTACCTCCATATTTGTAGTACAGATTTTATGAAACAACTTACAAAGTACTTTGTCTTTCTGGGTTTATTCTTAAGCTTTCAAAGCTGTAAAAAAGAAGAACCTTCGCCTTTTCCAGAAATAGAATTCATTTCTATTTCTGCTACTGAAGTAGTTGTTGCTGAGGTAAGTGGAAGTAATTATCTCATACAGCGATGTGAACGGAGATTTAGGAACTATAGACGCAGATGACCTAACCATAAAGGTTAAAGACTCTCGATTAGATGATTTTGACTGGTACCATGTTCCTCCACTTGCGCCTAACTCAGAAGAATTAGAAATCGAAGGAACTTTCAGCATTCACTTAAACCCTCTTTTCCTCCTCGGAAATGGATATGAAGAAAACACCCATTTCTCCATCCAGCTCAAAGATAGAGCTCAAAACTGGAGCAACCAAATAACTACTCCAACCGTCAGCATAAGAGACAGCCTTTAGTTAAATGAAAAATATTCTAGTACTATTTATCGCACTATTAACTGGAACCTATGTAACTGCTCAATTACCAGAGTTTAGCATATCAGACACCCTTGTGACTGTATGTAAGGGAAGATTATTCGATTCAGGTGGAGAAATCGATATTTATGGAAATAATGAAGATTTTACGTTCACAGTCTGCACCGACTCTCCAATTGAAATTACTTTTCAAGGTGAGTTTTGCGTAGAAAATGACCTCGACTTCCTCACTATTCATGATGGACCCGACATATCGTCTCCTATCATTTCTGGGCCATTAACGGGAATAGAAATACCAGCGATCACTATTGCTTTTAGTGGCTGTGCTACTTTTCATTTCACCTCAGACATTAGTGTTGCCTACTGTGGTTTTGATATCCTATGGGACTCCAGTTACATAGAACCTATCCCTCCTACAATCTCTTCTCCAGCTCTCGACGACTGCGGAATAAACGTGATTAGCATAGAACTGAGCTACCCTATTTTATGTAATGAAGTGTTCATCGAAAACAGCATACTAGAAGGACAAACTCCGATTGAACTAGATTCTTTTATAGCTACGAACTGTGATGATGATGGACTAGCTAGCACTTTTGATTTAACACTAGCAGAAATTCTTGATTACAACTGCAGTTTCGACCTCTCTCTTCAATTAGGCGTTAGAGACAACTGTGATAGCCTTTGGTTGTTTAATCAACCTCTAAATTTCATTTATGACACGTAAATACCAGCTAGTTCTACACCTATATCTCCTTTGTGTGAAGGGGATAATTTAACCTTAAATGGAGGTGGTGCTACAACTTATACATGGGATAATGGTGTTATAGACAATACTTCATTTGTCCAAATGGACCGCTAACCTATACTGTTACTATAATCGAAGTACAAACTGGAAATTCTACTGTTGAATCCTATACCTTCGAGCATGAAAGCGTTTTAATAGACCAAGAAGACTTAATTCTCTGCCAAAGCGATGCCACTCTCATTTTCACTGCCAATCCACCAATCGGAATATGGGAAGGACCAGGAATCTATAATTCGGACTCTGGAAACTTCGATCCCGATGGTGCTGAGCCCGGACTAAATTATATTTTTTATTCTATAGATAATTCTACCTGCTATGATTCGGTTCAAGTTTCTCTCACTGAAATAAATGCTGGAGAAATTACGGCTTCTTGTCCTTTTGCTACACCTACTTTACTCATTCCCGAGCCAGCTGGAGGTCTGTGGACTGGAGACAACATATCTCCTACAGGAGTGTTTTCACCTCAAGATGCAGGAATATACAGTATTTCTTATGCCGTAAACGGCTGTTTCGAAGAACTCATAATAGATGTACAGGATTTTACTCCTAGCTTAAATTTAGGACCACTCTGCCAAAGCGCAAACACTCAATACTTAAGTGTTTTGCCCTCAGGTGGGATTTGGTATGGTATAGGAATAGATGATAATTCCGCTGGGACTTGGGAACCCGAATGGACAGAAGCTGGAGGAGATATTACCCTTTCTTATCAAGCCATAGGATGTTCAATGGAGTATATCGTAAATATCATACCGGCTCAAATAGGAGTTCGATATCTTAATACTTGTCCCTTTTCCACCCCTTTCCTAATAAGTGACTCACCTAATCCAACTGGAGGGGTATACGAAGGAATGGGTATTCAAGATGTCAACACCGGTCTTTTTGATCCTTCTTCTGTAATTACAGACAACTGGTATGACATACTTTATTATGCTCCTAATGGATGTGTCGATACGCTTTCAATGTTCGTAGGAGAAACCACTATTCTACAAGACACTGTCTATTTCTGTGTTAATGATGAGCCATTATTCTTAAACAATGAAAATACCGGTAGATCTCCATGGGGTGGACAATGGATAGGACCTGGCGTTAACTTTATGCAGAATAACGATTTTGAATTTATCCCTTCTAACGCAGGACCCGGAGAACATCTAGTTTATTATGACAACAATGAATGTTTAGACTCCGTCTTATATATAGTGTTTCCTAGTGAATTAGCCATAGATAGTATGACGGTTTGCAGCGCAGATGAACCTTTTATTATAGAAGAGCTTCCTTACGGAGGAACATGGACTGGGCTGGGAATCATAAACGAATACACAGGGCTTTTCGACCCTTCTTTAGCCGCAGGAGAAACAGTCACTATTGCCTACTCCACCCCTACTAATTGCGTTGATGAGCTAGAAATCACAGCAGACGAATTCATCCAAGCAGTAATTAGTGGGATTGAAGAAACTTACTGTTTCATAGACCTATCTCTACCCTACGACACCTCTCCTCCAGATGGGTTACTCACAGGCCCAAGTATTAATGGAGAATTCAATCCTGCGGTTTTAGGAGAAGGGATTTACACCTACAATTATTCATTTCCCGACATCTCATGCAGCGGTGACACCTCTGTAAGCTTTACTATCTATCCTTCTCCAACAGTAAATTTATCCGCAACCGACACTGTTTTATGCGTAGGAGGAGGAACTGTATTAACTGCGATGAGTGCGTCTGGTGTTCCTGATGGAACTGTGACTATAGAGTGGAGTGATAATTTAATTCCCATAGCAGAACATAGTGTTTCCCCTTCTGAAAGTCAATACTATTATGTTAGCGCTAATGACGGCTGCTCAGACCCAGTGACTGACAGTATTCTCATCACTCTAACGACTTCTTTAGAACTCTCATACCTCTTTGGTGATCTGTTATGCTTTAATGAAGAAGGAGCTTCTGTTACTGTAGAAGTGACTCCGGCAGACAACTATGACATATACTGGAATAATGAGCTAGGTACTTCTTCCTACGAAGGATTAGCAGGAGAAATAGTAACCATATTAGCCATCGAACCTGAAAATGAATGTGAAGTAGATGATCTAATTCTCATACCTTCATACTCTCCTATAGTGGCCAATTTTACGATTAACCCCAATTTGGATTGCATACCATTTGAAGAACTCCCAGTATCATTTATAGATATCAGCCAAAATGCAGTTTCAGGAAATTGGTACTTCGGAAATGAAGAAACTGAAATCTATGATGGCTCTAGCCCTGCCGTTAATTATACCACAGCTGGTTATTATGACGTGCTTTTAGTAGCAGAAAATGAAGGTGGATGTATAGATAGTGCTTCAGTTCAGATCTGTGTAAACGACCCTTCGTCTCTCTTTATTCCAGATATTTTCTCTCCCAATAACGATGGGGCTAATGACATCCTATTCGTTAGAGGTGAAGGAATAGTACAGCTAGATTTCAGTCTGTATAACAGGTGGGGAGACAAAGTGTTTTCTACTAACTCTATAGATAATGGGTGGGATGGAAACGTAAGAGGAAATAAATCTCCCACTGGAATTTATTTCTATCAATTAAAAGCTAGAGTTAATAATGGTGATGAAATAGTTCGTTCTGGAGATATTACACTAGTCAGATGAGATCATTTCTCACTATATCCTTTATGCTAACTTTTCTCTATTCTGAAATAAAGGCTCAAGACGTGTCTCTTAGCCAATACCATAATCTCTCAAGTTTATTAAACCCTGCTTCTACAGGAAGCTATGGAGATGACATAAAAGCCACACTTTCACATAAAAGGCAGTGGAACTCGGTCTCTACACCATTCATAACCAATCTATTTTGTGCAGAATGGAATCCTGGGTCAAAGAACAAAAACAAAGTTAACAAGCCCAGTTTTGGACTAATAGCTGTTACAGACATGGCTGGGTCTTCTGGCTATAAATCTTCTATGTTTAGAGCTTTAGGAGCGTATCACCTGAGACTAAATAAAACCAAGAATTTATCATTCGGACTAGAGCTAGGGTACAACCAGCGAAACTTCTCCTTCGAAGGATTGGCTTGGGATGCTCAGTTTAATGGTGCGGGCTATGACGCTTCTCTTCCAACTTTAGAAAACTTCAATAACACATCTAATAAAAATTTAGACGCAGGTTTCGGATGTAAAACAAATAAAAAACCAAAAAAACTCCTCTGGAAAACAGGATTAGCGCTGCATCATTATTACCAAAAACAAACCGTTTTAGAAAACGGTGAAGATGCTCTTCCCACTTTAGCTCAACTCTATTTTCAAGGACAGACAGAGCAATGGATTTATGATGTATAGATATTATGCTCTAGTCCAAGTTCAAAGTTTAGCTGCGCTCTCTGGAACCATAGGGATGGATGCCAGCCATAGATTTAACTACGACTCTAAATACACAAACTTCAGCACCAGCTCAGCCATTACCGCTGGATTGTTTTACCGGTATAGAGATGCCGTTATAGCACTGGTCGGTTATGAACACAAAAGACAATTCCGCCTTTCTATATCCTACGATGTAAATATTAGCAACCTTAGAACGAGCTCTAAACTAAATGGTGGCCCAGAAATTAATCTAGCTTATTTCGGAAACTTCGATAAGAAGAGAAGTCGATTAAGGAAAATAAAATAATAGCCTTTCTAATTAACCAATCTGTACAATTGAAGATTTGGTATCGTAATATTCTCTAAGGGCTTTTTGGATTTATCAACTGGTCTCTTGACCAAACAGGCAGACTTTCCAAGGCAAAATGTTTTGGATGACAAATCGTTTATTCAGTGGTTTCAGATTGTAAATAAGTTTTGGTTTTGGTTTGAATACATTAGCGCTGCAATGCTAATTTTAATTTTTCATTCTCAACAACTATCTCAGTGATAAAACTCATTTCATCTACGCTTAAAATCAATGAAAATTCAGTAAAAGCTGTCGTCAAACTATTAGATGATGGTGCTACTATCCCCTTTATAGCGAGATATAGAAAAGAAGCTACTGGAACACTAAATGAAGTAGAAATAGAGAAAATAGACAATGAAAATAAACGCCTAAAAGAAGTACTGAAAAGAAAAGAAACCATTTTAGATAGGCTGAAAGAACTTCAAATCTCTGAACCATCTCTGCTCCAAAAAATCAACGCATGCTTCGACTCTAAGGAATTGGAAGACCTTTACCTTCCCTATAAACCAAAGCGAGTAACGCGAGCCTCTAAAGCCATTTCCCTAGGCTTAGAGCCACTGGCTAAAATCATTATGGCGCAACGTCAAAATGATATAGCCAACCAATCTGTACGATACGCTAAGAATGGCCTCACCGCTGAAGATGCCCTAACAGGTGCCCGAGATATCATAGCAGAATGGATTAACGAAAGTGCCTATGCCAGAAACCAGTTAAGAAGACTTTTTGAAAACCAAGGCATCATAGCTTCTAAACTAGTTAAGAAAAAAGAAGCTGAAGCTCAAAAATACAAGGATTTCTTTGATTTCAGCCAACCCATAAAACGCCTTCCCGGCATGAGATACATGGCTATTACTAGAGCAGAAAAAGAAGGGTTCTTAAAAGTTAAGATTAGCATAGACTCAGAATTCGCGTTGCAAAAGCTAGAACGAATGTTTATTAAATCTCAAGGTTCAGCAGCTGAACAGATAAAATTAGCAGCAGTTGATTCACTAAAGAGACTCCTCTCTCCTAGTTTAGAATCTGAAATCAGAACAGGTGCCAAGGAAAAAGCAGATGCAGAGGCCATTTCTATATTTTCTAAAAACCTTAGTCAGTTATTACTAGCCTCTCCCTTAGGACCGAAACCAACTATAGCGTTAGACCCAGGATTTAGGTCTGGATGTAAAGTGGCTGTCTTAGATAAAAACACCAACATTCTAGAACATACTACTGTGTTTCCTCATCCTCCTGCTCATAAAACTGCTGACACCAAATCGTACATTTTAGATAGAATAAAGAAACACCACATAGAAGCCATAGCCATAGGAAACGGAACCGCAGGGAGAGAAACAGAGTCTTTTATAAAATCCATATTGCCCAGCGACACCAAAATTGAAGTCTATCTAATTAGTGAATCTGGAGCCTCTATTTATTCAGCCTCAGAAGCTGGAAGAAATGAATTTCCTGATTTAGACATAACCGTTCGCGGAGCTATTTCTATAGGCAGAAGACTTATAGACCCGCTGGCTGAGCTCGTGAAAATAGACCCTAAAAGTATAGGTGTAGGGCAATACCAGCATGATGTAGACCAAACCAAGCTAAAGGACAGCTTGACAAACACCGTAAGCTTTGCGGTAAATAAAGTAGGCGTCAACCTCAATACAGCTAGTGAACACCTACTCCAGTATGTTTCTGGCATAGGCCCTAAACTGGCTCGGAGTATAAAATCACACAGAGATAGCCATGGTCGATTTAAATCCAGAAAAGAGCTCTTAAAAGTGAAAGGCTTAGGAGCTAAAGCCTATGAGCAGGCTGCTGGATTTCTAAGAATTAAAAATGGAGAAAACACCTTAGATAATACTGGAGTGCATCCAGAGTCTTATGCCGTAGTAGAGAAAATGGCTAAAAAGCTTAATGTAGCTTTGGATAAATTTGTGGGAGATCCTGAATTATTAAAATCAGTAAAACCGCAAGAGTTTGTTTCTGAAAAAATAGGCTTGCCTACACTTACTGACATCGTAAATGAACTTAAAAAGCCAGGCCTAGATATCAGGGGAGCGGCTAAAACAATGCAATTCGAAGACGCCATCAAAACTATTTCGGATTTGAGAACTGGAATGAAGCTACCTGGAAAGGTTACTAATCTAACTAAGTTTGGTGCTTTTGTGGATTTAGGGCTAAAAGAAAACGGCCTGATTC
>CAJJDD010000023.1 GCA_905182895.1 Flavobacteriales bacterium UBA4466 | reverse complement strand
GTTTTATTACCCATAGAGCCAAAACTATAAACCCTAAACCGTGAACTCCAAACTATTTCCCAAAGCCTTTTGTGCCAATCAGCAGAAAAGAAAATCAATGTCACCCCAATCATCACCCATGGAAAAACCCCAATAGGAAACAGAAGCCAAGTAAGTAGATGGAAGGCTACCACGGCTAAGTATCCAAGTGGGCGAAGTTTTTTAGAGAACAATAGAAAAGCAATGCTGATATCAAAGAGCATTCCTGCCCAAGAGAAAATGAAAGCTGTTTCTTCCATAACGAAGAATTGACCAAGTATTGGAAAATCAGATTTGGACTGGAGCCACAAGCTCATTGGTTGTGCTTTGAATAGCCAATCGTAATTCAGTTTTGCTACACCCGCGAAGAAGTAGAGAATGGCTATTTGAAATTGCAACGCTAAGATGCTCCACTGAGGAACTACCCAAGATTTAATGCGAGGAAAGAGTTTAGAATCAAAGAGAGTGCTCTGTGAGCTGGTGTCAAAAGGAGTAAAAATGCCATCAAACTCACGAAGTAGTAATGGTTTAAATACGTGGTTTTGTCTATGAGTTCTATGTAGGTAAAGCTCAAGAAAAACAGGAGGGAGGAAGCTCTAAAAAACAGCCCAAGCATAATACCTACAGCTGATATAGCCATGATAATGAATAGGCTATAAATGAATGGAGCGTTATAAGGCAGAATCCAATCCTGCCCGAAGTAGCTAAAGAAATGGGAAGGAGCTATGTAGAAATCTTCTATCCATCCATAATACCAAAATCGAATGGTAGAGAACAGCATGAGTGCCCCGAATACAACACGAAAAGTAGCCAAGGGGAAAACGGCTACTTGAGTGGTTAATTTGTTCGTTATATTTTTGACGAAATCAGTCGCCATCATTATCGGCAAAATTGATACTGATTCCTAAGCCGGAAGTCATATCTGTTTTCATTAACAACTGGTTATACTGAAGAGCTCATACGCGTCAATCAGGAACCTCAAAATCTAAAAGCACTGTTCCTGATGGCTTGTGGAGTTCTGGACCATCTTGAGAATCAGTTTTACTATGTCCAATCGAACTAGCGAAGTCATCTAAAGTTTCCCCATTATTTCCCGTGAAATTGGTTACGCCTTCCACCAGTTCTTGAATTCCTAAATGGTCTGCGCTTTTATAGATATTATAATGACTTACTGCATGTGCTAGTGCTAATTCCTGACTATATCCTCCATAGATACATTCTACTTGATTAGGCAGCGGAGTTTGGAAGGTCAGTAGACCGAGCGGAAGTGCTATTCTTTCTCGTTTTATTTGTTCCCAGTCTTGAATATACGCATTGATATACATGCTAAAAGAGGAACCAGTGGAAAACCCTGTATTGGTAGGGAATGTTTCTCCATAGCTATCTTCCCAGGTGGCTTTTACTGACAAGATTCTGTCTTCGATATCGATTAAAACAGCGGTCAAGTAAGCAGTATAATCGGCAGCACTATCTCCAGTGTAGATTGCCAAGATTTCTTCATCCGTGCTACCTATGCCATTGATTAATAAATCCAAGGCAGGAAAACCTTTAAGGTCGTTGGCTATGAGCGTGATGTCTTGGTTTTCTATGCGTAGCAATACACCAAAACTATCCACAGGAAAGGTGTTTACGTTAGACCGAAGGGCAACATCAGAAGCGGGTCCGAATTCAAATCCACTTGCTTCCTGCCAGGCTAGCCATGCGTTTTTTATAGCGTTTCTGAATGGACCTAACTGATCCTGAGAAGGTGTTAGAATGAAGTCTTGTGAAATGTCACGAGCTTCAACTATTTTATTATATGCATTTTGATAGGCGGGTAAAATCGTAAAATCCCGAATGTCCATAAGCATAACATCGGGGTCAGAGGCTTGACATTCTGGGTTTTCTTCATCCCCATTACAGCTCCAAAAAAGAGCTGTAATGAGTAGAAGTATAGTTATGTGTTTCGTCATTTTCAATTATAAATTAGCTGACTGTATTAAAGTGATAGCAGTATTAGCTATGAGCCATTCTTTGGCAGCATTTACATCGGCAGTAGTCGTTTCATAAAAGTTATCTCCTAGTAGCGCTCTGCATTCATCTCTCTGAGCTATAGAAATAGAATAAGCGTCTGTACTGTGTACTAGGTTTCCTATGAAAGCATAAGCCTCAGACAGTTCGTGCATTTTTAAAGCTGGGTCATCTATGTTATTCAGCGCTGCATTCAGGTAATGAACTGCAGTTCCAGCTATAATTTTATGCCATTCTAGTCTAATACTTGACAAAGTAGCTTCAACTTGGCATTGGTCACCATCAGTTATCAGCCTGATCTAAACAGTCATTAAAAATTAAAGTCACTGGCTAAAGACATTGACAGTCTGTTTGTAAAAAAGCATCTCTCGAATTACCAAACTTTCCGATGGAAGATCAAATCCAAGTAGTTATGTCAGTTGGTATTCCTGAGTAGCCAAAAGCCTCGTCAAATTTGTGCTCATTTTCGGTATAGTTTTTACCTTCTAGAATTTCATTTCCATAAGATTGAGCAAGAACTCCAGCGATATAGCCATCCATAGCTTGGTAGTAGAAACAATCTCCCATCAACCCTTTTTCTATGAGTTGTGTATGCTCAAAGCCGTTTGCGTTAAACAGATATTGTTTACTTGAGTTGGTAGTACTGACGACAACACCTGCAGTTCCGTTCGAACCAGTTGCTGTGCTTTCAGAGGCGACTTGCATATCGTCCATTAATGATTCGTAATCTGCTTGGAAGGTGACAAAGGTTTTACTTTTTAATTGCTTAGAAGCATCGTTAGCATCATCGGAGAAAAAAGTACTTCCTGTTCCATTATTATTAGAGAACATTTCTCTTAATTGAGCTGCAGAGACTACTTCACCATTATTAGCTGTTTTCATGTATGACGTTATCTCACTTAGTTGGTTCAGACGTGTAGTTTGACCACCAAAACTTACAGTAGTTTCTCCATCTCTAGAGAAGCAATAATCTCCGAAGTTACAGGGGTCTACTGGAGGTGTAGTATCGTATTCACAAGAATCATCATCCTCTTCTGCATCTGCATCATAATTTGTAGCTAATTCGTCTGTGCATCCTTCTTCTTTTTTACATCCTGTAAGTAGCAGGCCTGTAGAGAGAGTTAGAAGGAAAAAGTGTTTAAGTGTTTTATTCATTTTTTAAAGTTTTCTGCAGGTTAAGCAGGGGTTGGTTTTATTTAGACTTATTCTTAATAGTGTGCAAATGTATTCTTGAACCTCCTTTAATACAATACCATGAAAGTGGTATTTTTGGTAAATCTCATTATTTGTGAGAATTCTATTTTGGTTCCCTAATTAATTCATTTTCCACTTCTTTAGCGATCTTTCTCTAATCAGATTGCTATGAGATCCCGGTTTTTTTTCAAAAGAATTGAACTATCATTTCTCCCAACTGATTGAGGATTTATAGATAAGTTATTGTACCTTCTTTTGTAGGGTTTTTCTAAAAAAAATGGATTACCCTGTTATGTTGAATGTTAAATTTGAATTTGCAGCAATCCCAAATGGGTTCTGTGTGAAGGTTACTTCAAAAGGTGACAAACAGCATGAGGCAGTATAATTATTAGCTTTATGCTAAAGGACTGAGGTTGTATAACCGACTATTAGATCCTTTTCCTTATTCATAAATCGTGCATGGAATGATTCAAGCTTTATATATAACTGAGGGGATTCTCTTAGAGGTATAATTAGTCTTAAGACAAATATAAATCGAGTAAGCCTTCTGGCAGAATAACAAAAATCGTTTTAGCATCTCGATCTACTCTCTGGATTACATTGTCATTCATCGGTACTAGTATCTCTGCTCCAGAATTATTTAACACTTCAAATAATGGATTATCAGGAAGGTCTATTACGCGTTTAATTAATCCAATTTCTCCTTCATTTTCACCAACTAGTTTAAAGCCAATGATTTCATGAAAATAGAATTTGTTTCCTTCGAGCTTAGGAAGTTGGTTGATGGGTAGGTATAATTCAGAATTAACCAATGCGAGTGATTGTTCTTCTGTGTCTACACCTATAAGCTTGGCCTTGAAGTGGCGGTCTTTTCTAAACTGAATCCAATCGAAGTAAAAGGGGACGAGGGTGTTTTTGGTTTCTACGAGTAAGGATTTAATATTGAAGTAGTTCTCAGGGGAATCTACATCCATGAAAATGGCGATTTCACCTTTGTAGCCGACTATTTTGGTAATTTTTCCAAGATAGAATAAGTCTTCTTTATTCATGGGCACGAATTTAATTACAATATCCTTATTAAAAACTAGGTCAAAAAAAAGCCGCTTTCGTTTTGAGAAAGCGGCTTTAGCCCTTTTATAAAAGTTTTTTTTATGCTTTTTCTTCTTCTGATGAATCGTCAGCTTTTTCTTCAGCAGCAGGAGTTTCAGCTACAACTTCCTCAACGGGAGTAGCAACTTCTTCAACAGCAGCAGGCAGCTTCTAAGCTACAACTTCCTCAACGGGAGCAGCAACTTCTTCAACAGCAGCAGGAGCTTCAGCTACAACTTCCTCAACGGGAGCAGCAACTTCTTCAACAACAGCAGGAGCAGCAGCTTCAGCAGCGGCAGCTTTTTCTGCAGCGATAGCAGCAGCAGCGGCTTCAGTAGCAGCAGCAGCGTCAGCAGCGGGCCGACTTGTGCAGCAGCTATTAAATTAGCTCTTTCTTCGTTGATTGCTTTTTCAGCAGCAAAAACATCAGCTTTTACTTTTTCATCAGCACTTTTGATTGAGTCTACTTGTGCTTGTACTTTTCCTTCTTTTTCAGAAAGCCAAGCATCGAATTTTTTATTCACTTGATCTTCAGTAAGCGCTCCTTTAGCGATTCCTTTTAATAAGTGATTCTTATAAATAGCTCCTTTATACGATAAAATTGCTTTTGCAGTATCAGTAGGTTGAGCCCCTACTTGAAGCCAGTGTACAGCTCTTTCAAAATCTAACTCTATTGTAGCAGGATTTGTGTTTGGATTGTAATTTCCAATTCTTTCGATATAACGACCGTCTCTTTTAGCTCTAGAGTCGGCTACTATGTGGAAGTAAGGTTTTCCTTTCTTTCCGTGTCTTTGCAATCTAATTTTAGTTGCCATCTTTAATAATTTTACAAGGGTCCTAAACCCGGTTAATTAATTTATTTTTATAAAAGGGAGCGCAAAGATACTTAATTCCATAGGTCTCTCACCATAATTAGTGGTTTTTTCGCGTTGCAACGCTTGTTAAACTTCATTATCTAGGATTAACGGTCTTACTGTTTGTTTATACGAGTCACTTCATTTATAGTGTTTACTTTGTGTTTTAGGTATTAAACGCTTGTAAATAAAACTATTAAGTGTTTAATGGGGTCATTTTCAGTGCTTCTGTAATTATAATATTGAGAACTTCTTTTTACGTATAACCAATAACTCTATTTGGTTATTTTTAGTTTTTTTATCGATTGGAACTATAATTTTAGATTATGCTGAAGGATTTTAAGATTACTTTCTATAGCACAAGTTAAAAATTCTCAGTCGTAAGACGTTTTAGTGAAATTCAGAGATATCAATTACTTTCTTAATAATTCATCTTAATCCCTGGTGGGGTTAATTGAGTTAAGTAGTGTTCAGTTTCGGGCCCTAGATTAAATAGTAAGTCTAGAATAGACAAGTTTGGCTGAAACTCAAATCTGTCTGAGAATACCTGCAGGTATGGTTCGTTTTTAAAATGACACTTGGAGGGTTTAAACTCTTTTGAAAAATCAACCTTTTGATTCGGTTTTTCCAGGGTTGTTTTTAATTCGCTGTCTAGCGCTAATTCCTCTGCGATTACTTCTATAGATTTAAGGCTAAACTCATAGAGTGTGGTAAACTTAGAGGTGTACATTTTCTCTATTGCATCGGAATAATATATCCAAAATGGGCTAGAGCCGTAAGCGCTTTTTATACTTCTCCAGTGTACTTTTTTCCAATGAGTTTCATGGAAGAGTTGTATGTCTTTAGTTTTGGTCTTTACCCCAGATTCTCTAATAATAGGGATTGTTAATGACTGAGTTCCGTTAGCTCCTTGAATATCATATCTGTTTCTCCAAGTTTGTTTCTGGAAGTTCTCATAACCGTTTAGTGCTACATTTTCAGAGGTTAAAAATAGGCTCCACCATTTTATGTTTCCAAAAGGACAAATAGGAAGAACGGTACAGTTCATCTTATTTCACTGTTTTGAACATTCTATCCCATCTAAATCCCGGTTCGAAGTGGTCGTTAGCATTGGTTCTGCTCATCCATGTAAATGCGGCTCTTCCTACTACGTGGTCTTCAGGGACAAAACCCCAAAAGCGACTATCAGCAGAGTTATGTCTGTTGTCCCCCATAAGCCAGTAATAGTTTTGCTTGATAGTATAACTGGTAGATTCAGTACCATTAATAAAGATCTTACCGTCTTTAACTTCTAAGATGTTTCCTTCATAAGCTTCTATAACTCTTTTGTAAAGGGGCAGATTGTCTAATGTGAGATTCACCACTTCCCCTTCAGCAGGAATGTTTACCGGGCCATAATTATCTATGTTCCATTTATTAAATGGTGCAAGATTTGAGTTAGGAAACATCTTTAAAAATCCATAACCACTTCCTGCGGGAATAATATTGTTTACTACACTATCTACGACAGATGTATTGGCTCTCATTTCGGCTACTAAATTATTACTGCAGGTGATTAAGAATTCTTTAGAACGGTCGTTAGTCTGTCTTTCTTTCCCTTGAGATCTTAGTTTAACCTGATACCACGAGTGAAGCCCGAAAATTTCTGCGACTTCTAATCGAGTTAATGGTTTTTTTAGATAGAGGAGATTAGAGAACTGAGTATTTTCAGCATTTTCTAATGGCACGTCATCTATATGAATAACCTGATTTTTAATTTCAAGTTTATTTCCAGGAAGTCCGGTACATCTCTTTATATAATGTTCTCTTTTATCTATAGGTCTAACTTTTAAACCTCCAATTTTATGATTCACGCCAGTCATTCCAGAGTAAGGGACGAACCCTTTTTCCATTCTTTCTCTGGCCATACTTCTGTACTTCTCTGGATTACTTAGGTATTGAGCTCGAGCGTTATTGGCTCTGGTTCTATCTCTCATGTTGGATTCCTTTGAATCAGCAGCCATGAATATAGCAGACTCTGTAAGAATGGAATGATAATCATGCCCCATTAAAAAGTCATCTACGATGGCAGTATCTCCATGCGGATAATTAAATACCATAGCATCCATTCTTTCGACATCTCCAAAACCAGGCATTCTAAAGTATGGCATTTTAAACCAATCTACGTAGCTATCGTTCAGTGTCCCTGGTATTCTATTGTGAACTAAAGGTATAGATATAGGTGTCATTGGGCTTTTAGCTCCGTAAGACATTTTACTTACAAATAGGTAGTCACCCACATTCATGCAGCCACTCAGAAAAAAAAGTCCCTCGGTAAAGGCTTCGAAAAAGAATGTTCTAATTACTGTAGCAGCGACTACTGCGAAAACAATAGCTTCTCCCCATTCTCTTGGTTGACTTTTTTTCTTTTTACTCCAATCTCTTGGTCCGATGTATTCAGAGTTGTCTTTAAATGCGAGTTGGACCATAGCCACCCACGGAAGAGCACCGAAAAACCACTGTTCTTTTGTGCTTCTTTTGCCAAAAGCGATCGCAGTTTCTACATTCATGATAATAAGCATGATGAGATTTACTCCAGGGATAATTAGTAGTAGAAGCCACCACCAAGGTCTTTTTAGAATTTGTAGCCAGGTAAAGAAATTTAATACTGGCACATAACCTTTCCATTTTTCTTTTCCTGCTCTTTCAAAAACAGTTCCTAAGCATATAAAAAGAGTAAGTATTAATAGGTAAAGGAGTATATAGGGTATTGTAAACATCTTCTTATTTTATTTTTAGGAAATCTCTCATGGAATAAACTCCACTTTCTTGATCCACCAGCCATTTGGCGGCTAATATAGAGCCTAAAGCGAATCCATCTCTGTTATTAGCTTGGTGTTTTATAGATAATTCATCGTTAAGTCCTGTGTAGCTTATTTCATGAGTTCCTGGAACATTTGGTTCTCTTTTAGAAATAATACTCAGTTTCTCTTCATCTCGGGAGAGTTCATTTTCCCAAGCGTCTTTTCTTTTCATTTGAAAAATGACATCTTCGGCTAGAGTGATCGCTGTTCCGCTTGGACTATCTAATTTTTCAGTGTGGTGTGTCTCGGTGATTAAGGGCTCGTAGTTATCATATTTAGCCATTATTTCTGCTAAATACTCATTGAGTTTGAAGAATATGTTAACTCCAATGCTGAAGTTGCTACTGTAAATGAGTTTACCAGAATTCGATTTAAATTCATTTTCGACTTCAGATAAGCGGTCGTACCATCCTGTAGTTCCTGTTACTACAGGAATCTGAGCCTTAGCGCACAATAGAAGGTTATTAACAGCTTTATCTGGTCGAGTGAATTCTATCGCTACATCTGCCTTAGATTCTTTTAAAGTAGATTCATCGGCAGGGAATTCTCCAGAAGTTTTTAAAACGATTTCATGACCTTTTTTTAAAGCCAGTGCTTCGATCGTTTTTCCCATCTTACCATAACCAATTATCGCTATTCTCATTTCTAAAAATTAAGGGTAAAACTTAATCCAGCTTTAGGTGATGTGATAAACACTGGCGAAGGAGCTATTCTTAATGAGATGTCCGGTGAGATATCGTAATCGAATAGATGTGCATCTACATTCGCATCTATGATATTTAGTCCGTAAACAGCTACTGCTGCGAAGTAACTTAAATCCAGCCATCGCTTTCTCTTGTCTAATCTGTCATTTAGATCTTCACTTTCCATTATTGTATTTGGCGCATTTTTTAAATAATTAGCGTATGGAGAGTTTTGATAGGTAAGGGTAGAGATGAAATTCGGATTAGACTCTCGATTAAAAGCTTCAGTTTTATATAGCCTAAAAGCTTGTCTATTATTTATTGCGAAATAAACACATGTTCCTATCCCTCCCCAGACGATGGGTGCTTTCCATATTTTCTTGTTGTAAATCTGTCCAGCTCCTGGAAGAGCTGTAGAGAGTAACGTAGCTTTTTTAGCAGAATGAGTTCTCTTGGTTTGGGTAGAATCTTTTTCATTTACTAATTGAGCACTTCCAATTTCAGAAAGAGTCATCAGAACTATAAAAAGTAAGAGTCTAATCATTAGAGATTAAGCAAGTCTAGGATTTCTTTAAGTTGAGTTTCAGATTTAAAAGGAATTTCTATTTTCCCTTGTCCACTGTCTTTTAGTTTTAAGGAGGTGTCAGATCCAAATATACTTTTCAGTTTATCACTCTAGTTCAGCTAACTATGTTTCTTGTCGCTCTTTTGTGGCGTGAAGAAATAGATTTATTTCCTTTTGCTAATTGCTCTACTTGCCTTACTGAAAGGCCCTCTTTAATGGCTCTATTAAATAATTCTAGTTGAAAATCACCATCAGTTATCGAGACTAATGCTCTAGCATGTCCCATAGATATTTCTTTCTCGATAATACCTATTTGTATTTCTGCTGGTAGCTTTAGTAGTCTCAAGTAGTTGGTCACTGTAGATCTATTCTTACCTATTTTTTCACTTAGTGATTCTTGGGTAAGTTTACATTCTTCGATAAGTCTTTGGTAGCTAATAGCTACTTCTATAGCATCCAAATCCTCTCTTTGGATGTTTTCTACCAATGCCATTTCTAGCATTGTTTGATCATCTGCTTTTCTTATGTATGCTGGGATTTCTGTTAACCCTGCCAACTGAGAAGCTCTAAATCTTCTTTCTCCAGAAATAAGCTGATAGCGGGCATTGGCTATCATTCTCACCGTTACTGGTTGAATAATTCCATGTTCAGTAATACTTTTAGAAAGTTCCTCTAAAGGAGTTTTCTTGAAATTATTTCTAGGCTGGAAAGGATTAGCTTCTATTTGAGAAATCTTAAGCATGGCTATACTTCCTGCTACATTTCCTATAGAGCCCTCTTCTACCGGTTTAGGTCTAGAGATGTTTTC
This sequence comes from Flavobacteriales bacterium UBA4466, assembly GCA_905182895.1. Taxonomy (GTDB): domain Bacteria; phylum Bacteroidota; class Bacteroidia; order Flavobacteriales_D; family Sanyastnellaceae; genus ASP10-05a. Next base: position 18,432 of record CAJJDD010000023.1, on the reverse strand, counting down.
GGCATTTTCTAAGAGGGCACTAAGTCCTCTTCCGAATGCTGCCGTCAAAGCGTCGAAGCATTCTAATTTTACGGCATCTTCGCGGTCACTTTTCATTCTTTTGAAGAATTTCTTGAACACGACTTCGTTGTTCACAGCTCCTTTGCATGACGCATCGTGTGTGATAATAGTTTCTCCGAAACTAGGAGCTTCTCCTAGTTTAGTGTTTCTATGAATTACAGTGTCAAAGACAAGCTCTGAAAAATGCATTCTAACTTCTTCCACTACTTGATTGGCTAGTCTTAGTCGCGTGTCATACATAGTGAGCAGTATGCCTTCTATACTTAAATCTTCATTTAATTGACTTTGAATAATTTTTATAGTGTTAAGGAGTTTTCCTAATCCCTCTAATGCGAAGTATTCACACTGAACGGGAACTATAACTGAGTCAGAAGCCGTAAGGGCATTCACTGTAATAAGGCCTAGAGATGGAGAGGCGTCTATAATGATAAAGTCATAACTGCTCAGAATAGGAGCCAGAGCTTTTCTCATCATGTACTCTCTGTTTTCTACATTTATGAGTTCTAATTCAGCTCCTACTAAATCTATATGTGCAGGTATAATATCTAGATTAGGATTTTTAGTAGATATAATTGCATCTGCAGCTAACTCATCTCCAACGATACATTCATAAATACTAGAAGTAACTTCTTTAGGGTTTATTCCTATTCCACTCGTAGCATTAGCTTGAGGGTCTGCATCTACCAGTAGTGTTTTGAATTCTAAAACGCCTAAAGCAGCGGATAAATTCATAGCGGTAGTAGTTTTTCCTACTCCTCCTTTTTGGTTAGCTATTGTTATTACTTTTCCCATTTCTATTTTATTTAAAACACGAGAGTTTCCTCTACGGTCATTAAAATTAATTCTTTATTCGCTGCTGCAAATTTTCTTTTACTCGCTTCTTTATCTATTTCTAGTTGAGGAAAAGAGTCGTAATGCATTCCTATAACTTTATTGCACCGCACCATATCTGAGCATATAATAGCATCTTCCACACCCATAGTGTATGTGTCTCCTATAGGGAGGATGCATAGATCTGGTTGGTCTAGTCTCCCTATTAATTCCATTTCCATGCTAAGACCTGTGTCTCCAGCATAGTAAATAGTATTTCCTTCAGATTTAATAATAAATCCGGCTGGGTTTCCGCCATTGCTTCCGTCTGGCAACATACTACTGTGAAGAGCAGGGACCATTTTAACGGTTCCATCTTGGAAGGTATAAGTTCCTCCGAAGTTCATGCTATGTAAGTTTTCTAAACCATTATTCTCAAACCAAGTAGCAATTTCAAAATTTGAAATTATTTTAGCATCTGTATTCTTAGCTATTTCTACTACGTCTAGTATGTGGTCTTGATGACCATGTGTAACTAAGATAAAGTCTGCTTTTATGTTCTTAATATTCACATGAGCTGCTAGTGGATTCCCTGTAATAAAAGGATCTACTATAAACTCAGTGTTTTGAGTTTTAAAAGAGAAGCAAGAATGACCATAATGCTTAATATTCATATTCTTAAGGAGATTGGCGTCTTTAATTCGTAATTTTGAATGTAAAGATACATCGTGTTAGGAGGGTTTGAGTGCTCGATTCTCCTAAAGTTTTACACACGGCTTTTGTGGGTTTCCGGCAGGATTCATATAAAATCTATTACTCAGATATTTAAATAGGTTTAAAGGTTGTCGAACTAATTCCTAGTTATCTAACAGAACTTAGTTTTTAAAGTATAGAAGATAATTTTGATAGCATTAAGCGTTAGATATAAATTAAAATGCAGGTCGACTATCGATTATCGCCATCTAATAATCTTCCAATTCCTCCCAAAAGAGACCCCTCTCCTTTAGATGAGCCGCCCATGCTAGGAACGTGTTTAATTCTTCTGTCTGCTGGCCTGGAAAAAGGAAGACTCTGAAGGTATACAATTCCTGTTCCTTTAACAGTTGCTATAAACATTCCTTCTCCACCAAAGAACATAGATTTTAAACTTCCTACTCGTCCTAACCTAGATTCACTTTTTTTATTAAACGTACATTTCTTCTTTTAGAAACTTTCCGGTGTAACTTTCTTTGACTTTTACTATTTGTTCAGGAGTTCCTTCAGCTATGATAGATCCACCTCCGGAACCGCCTTCCGGGCCTAAATCTATAATATGATCTGCTACTTTTATTACATCCATATTGTGTTCTATAACCAATAAAGTAATTCCATATTCAATAAGCCTGTAAAGTACATCTAAGAGCATTTTTACATCTTCGAAATGTAAACCTGTAGTAGGTTCGTCTAGTATGTAGAAAGTCTGTCCAGTTCCTCTTTTGCTGAGCTCTGTCGAGAGTTTTACACGCTGGGCTTCTCCACCGCTAAGTGTGGTGGATTGCTGCCCTAGAGTAATATAACCTAGACCTACATCATGAAGTGTTTGAACAACATTTAAAATTTTAGGATGTCCATGCCAGAAGGGAATGGCTTGCTCTACGGTAAGGTTGAGTATATCTGAGATGGTTTTCCCCTTATACCTAATCTCTAGTGTTTCTCGATTGTAGCGCTTTCCTTGGCAGTCTTCACATTCTACATAAACATCAGGTAAAAAGTTCATCTCTATAAGTCTTAATCCACCACCTTTGCAGGTTTCACATCTTCCGCCCTTTACGTTAAATGAAAACCTTCCAGGTTTGTATCCTCTAATTTTGGCTTCAGGAATTACAGAGAAAATGTTTCTAATCTCTGAGAATATTCCGGTGTAAGTGGCAGGGTTAGAACGTGGAGTTCTTCCTATCGGGCTTTGGTCTATTTCTATCACTTTATCTAGATGCTCTAGTCCTTTTATCGACTTGTAGGCATGTGGCTTTTTAACACCTTTATAAATATGAGCATTTAGCAGTGGGTAGAGTGTTCCGTTTATGAGAGTAGATTTTCCACTACCGCTAACTCCAGTTACGCAGATCAGTTTTCCTAAAGGAATCTCAATAGAAACATTTTTTAAGTTATGTCCAGTAGCACCAGACAACTTTAATGTTTTACCGTTTCCTTTTCTTCTCTTTTTAGGAATGGCAATTTCTCTTCTTCCATTTAGATAATCAGCAGTAAGACCATTACTTTTTAGTTCATCATGCCTTCCTTGTGCCACTATTTTTCCGCCATGGATTCCTGCTCCAGGACCGATGTCTATTACTTGGTCAGAGGCCAGCATCATGTCTTTGTCATGCTCTACCACTATTACAGAATTTCCTATATCCCGTAGCTTCTTTAGCGAGTTAATCAACCTAAAATTATCTCTCTGGTGAAGCCCTATGCTTGGCTCATCCAGAATGTATAGTACGTTTACCAGTTCTGAACCTATTTGAGTAGCTAATCTAATGCGCTGTGCTTCGCCACCAGATAAGGTCTTAGAGCTCCGGTTTAAAGAAAGGTAAGTGAGGCCTACATCTACTAGAAATTGAAGTCTGTTTCTTATTTCTTTAAGCGGTTCTCTGGCTATAGTGAGTTCTTTTTTGCCGAAATGCTTATCTGCGGCTATGAACCAGTCACTTAAATCTTTTATATCCATAGAGGCTAATTCTGCTATGTTTTTTTCTCCTATTTTAAAATAGAAAGCCTCTTTTTTAAGTCTATTTCCTTCACACTCGCTGCAGGTTACTTTATTCATAAAGCTATGTGCCCAGCGCAGCAATGGCGCAGATGTAGTTTCCTCAGCTTGACGTTCTATGAAAGAAATTACCCCTTCGAATTTCACAGAATAAGAAGAAACGCCCACTGAATCTCCCATGTCTATCATCTCATCGGAGCCATATAGTATAGTGTTCACTAGTTGTTCATCCAGGTCAGAAATTTTATCAGTGAGTTTATGGCTGTGATGACGTAGTATAGCTTCTACTTGATTATATATCCAGTTAGACTTGTATTCTCCCAGTGGGGCTATAGCTCCGGAGCGTATAGGTTTATCTTGGTTAGGGATTATTTTTTTAATATCTATCTCTGCTACTTCCCCAAGACCGTTACACTTTTTACATGCTCCGTAAGGTGAGTTAAAAGAGAACAGGTTAGGTTCTGGCTCTGCATAGGCTATTCCTGAAGTAGGACACATAAGAAATCTACTAAAATGCTTAGTCTCCGCTGATTCATGAAGCATTACCATCAGAGTTCCTTTTCCCTGCTGCATAGATTTGGTAACTGCTAGAGCTATTCTCTGCTTGTTTTCTGGAGTAACTTTTAGCCTATCTACTACGATCTCTATATCATGTACTTTATATCGATCTAATCTCATGGAAGGCGTGATGTCTTTCACTTCTCCATCTGATCTCACTTTTACGAATCCTTGCTTGGCTATTTGTTCAAAAAGTTCTCTATAATGCCCTTTTCTGCCTTTAACGACAGGGGCCAAGAAGACTATTTTTTCGCCTTCATACTTCTCCAGAATTAAATCCACGATTTGTTTATCAGAGTAGCGTACCATCTTTTCGCCAGTTTCATAAGAAAAAGCAGTACTCGCTCTGGCGAATAATAATCTCATAAAATCATAAATCTCCGTAATAGTACCTACTGTACTTCTAGGGTTTTTGGAAACGGTTTTTTGTTCTATGGAAATGACGGGGCTAAGACCGTCTATCTTATCCACATCCGGTCTTTCCATTCCTCCTAAAAACTGTCGTGCATAAGCAGAAAAAGTCTCTATGTATCTTCTTTGGCCTTCTGCATATATAGTATCGAAAGCCAAGGATGATTTTCCGCTTCCGCTTAGGCCAGTAATTACAACTAGTTTATTTCTAGGGATATCTATAGATATATCCTTCAGATTATTCTCTCTAGCTCCCTCTATTTGTATGATTTCTTCCATGGCTGTGTTAGAATCACAAAGAAAGCACATTCATCACTAATTTTATCGCGATTTAATACATAGTCCAGTGAAGTTTAGAACCGAATTAAATATTAAGCCAGCACCTTTTCAAATAAGCCCTTTTGAGGGAATGGTATTTATAGGGTCGTGCTTTTCTGACAACATGGGAGAAAGGTTTAGGCGATTAGGAATTCCATTACTAACGAATCCTTTTGGAGTGATCTTTCATCCGCTGCCATTGTTAGAAATAGTGCTAAAAGCATTAGATCCTGATTTCAGCTATTCAGCTGCTAACCTTTTACATCATGAAAATAGATTTTACAGTTTAGCACATCATGGGTCTTATTCAGATAAATCTGAAGAAATATTACTCGAGAAATTAAATCGAGATATAGGATTTTTGCGTGAGGGCTTGGCTGATTGTAAGCTGCTATGTTTAACCCTAGGAACTTCTTTTGGGTATGAGCGTGAAGGCCGGGTAGTTGCTAATTGTCATAAGTTGCCTCAATCCTTTTTTCAGAAAAAGCTAAGTAGTTCGGCTGTTATTGAGAAGAAATTAGAAGAAGTTATAGAGGCATTGCACCGCAAAAACCCTTCATTAAAAATCGTTTTAACCGTGAGCCCAGTGAGGCATGTGAAAGATGGATTAGTAGAGAATAATAGGAGTAAGGCACAGCTCTTAACTGCTGTTCATAATTTATGTGAATCTATAGATAATGCTTTTTACTTCCCGAGCTATGAGCTTGTGGTAGACGACTTGAGAGATTATAGGTTTTTCAAAAAGGACTTGGTTCACCCGTCAGACATTGCGGTAGATTATGTGCAAGAGGCCTTTCTTAAGTTTGTGTTTGATGATAAGTCTATTAAAGTTATTGATGAACTTCAGAAATTTCAGTTGTTCCAAAGCCATAAAGTGAGTTCTGAGAATAAAGAGATACATGAATTAAAAGTTCAAGAAAAAAAATCAGAATTGAAAAAGAAGTATCCAAAGGTAGAAGTGTAATTAATTCTTTGTCAAAATTTAAGACTGATTAATTCAATCATAGCTTATTTTTGAGCATATAAATAACTGAAATGAAGAAAGCACTGTTTTTAATTACACTCACATTAGTCATTAGTTTTTCTGCCTTAGCAGGAAATAAGTATCAGCTTAAATTGAAAGTAGGAGATTCATTTGTCTTGACTTCTAACGTAGAGCAGAAAATCACTCAGAGTATGATGGGTATGGAGATGGTTATGGACTTAAACGTAAATATAGAAATGGATTTGGTTGTGACAGAATTATCTGAAAGTGAGATTCTATTTACTCAGGTCTATAAATCATTAATGGTAACGATGAAGTCCCCTATGCAGGGAATGGATATTAGTATGGACTCTAATGGATCTTCTAGCCAGTATAATGATGCGATGAGATCACTTCTAGGAAAAGAAATAAGTGTTAGAGTAGATATGGAGGGGAATGTACTAGCTATGGATGGAATGGACCAGTTGATGTCAGATATAGAAGGGATTCAGTTGAGTGGAGCTGACCTTGTTCAGTTTTTTGATGAGAAAGGATTGAAAAAGAATTATAAAGCGATTTTCCCGGTAGCTTATGAAAAGGATTATGAAAAAGGTGCTACTTGGGAACTAGAGAGTATTACTGAGGATAATATGACTGTGAGGTTGAATACAGATTATACTGCGAGTAATGTTTCCAAAAAGAAGTTTGAGTTTACCAGTGAATCTACGAGTTCTATGTCTGGAGAACAAGAGCAGCAGGGAATGGAGATGAGTGTAAATATGGAAGGTAGTTTCTCTGGAGAAGGTGAAATGAATACTAAAACAGGTTTATTAAAGATGTACTCTCAAACTGGAGCTATGACTGGAAGTACGGTAATAGAAGCCAATGAGCAGATGCCTACAGAGATGGAAATTCCTATGACTATAGAAATGACTACAGTTACATCATTAAAATAAGTTTAAGACATAATTACAGGGCGCCTTGTGTAGGTACCCTATTTTTTGGGGCAAGCTCTTTGTTATCTTGGTCTACGTTTAATCTATAAATCATTCAATTATGCGGTACATCTTTCTATTACTTCTAGCTTTAGTAAGTTTCAATTTATCATCTCAAAACCAATTATTGGTGGGGTCTCAGCTAAAAGTGGGAGATAAAATTAACGTTACCGATAACATCTCGATGATTAGTAGTTCTATTTCTGATAAAGGAAAACCGACTAAGAGTATGTCCGTTTATACGGTTTCTGCCCAAATAGAGGTTAGCTCTATTTCTGACAAAGAAATTAATTTTCTTATGGTCATTGATTCTCTATGCATGGAGAATGTGGTGAGAAAAGATACAAGCATCTTCCCTATATATTACACCAAGAGGATTCCTCAATTAAATGTGTCTATTCTTTACACTAATGAAGGCAGAAAGGTGCTGTTAAATAATGAAAAGGACTTCATGAAGTTAATATATTACACTGCTGAAAGTGAAGTTAGAACGAAGTACTTAGAGCGAATTAATATGACTTACTTCAATGAATTATTTCTTACACTCTTTCCTTTTGAAGTAGGTGTTGATTTGAAAGACAAGGAGATTTTGAAAACGCAGAAGAAAACCAGTGAAAAACAAAGAGCTTTGGGGAAATGTAAGTTCTCAAATAGATGGATTTAGGATTCTTATAAAAGAACCTGAACATTTAACATCAACATCTAAATTTTCTTTAATGTCTAAAAAAAGCGATGGGATATCTGCCTCTGAAGGTTTGCTTACGGAAGTGGTTGTATTAGATTTTTCGAGCGGTGTAATAGTCTCAAGTGAACTGACAAATAACTACACCGTATCGATTAAAAGTAGTACTGCTGAAAAATCTACAAGTATAAATGTAGGTGAGACGAGAACGATTACATGCTCTTTCAAGTAGTTCTGATTTAGCGTAGTTTTTAACGAAATGATTTAACTCCAGCTTTAATTTCTGCGGCTAGGTGATTTTCATCAGGAGGGACAGGACATGAAAAACCTTCTGAATAAGCACAGTATGGGTTGTAACAAAGGTTGAAATCCAGTCTGAATTTTTTAGCTATATCGGATTCTTTGAGGTCTAAGTATCTTCCACCACCGTATGTTTCTTGTCCATTGGTGAAATCTTTAAACGGTAAGAATAAGTACCCAGGATAACCAGGGATGATTCTGGCTGGAGCATAAACAGTAAGCTTACATTTGACACCCTCTATTTTAAACTTTAATATTCCATAAGGTCTGTATTTAGCTATTCTATCAGTACTGGTAGAGAATCCTATGACTTCTCCTTTTTTTAGTTTTTTGAACCTTACTTCCACATTGTAAGCGTAATCAGGAGCAAAGAATTCTAAGCCAGAAAAATCGGCTCGATCTTCTTCTGTCAAAATACTTGTGCTATCAGATCTAAATTCTAGGTTAATTTCAGCTCTATGTTTGTCTATTTCTTCATCATAACTGAGCTGAGAGAAGGAGGTGATAGATGTTAACAGGAATATAAATAAGGTGATAATTCTCATCAGCATAGGTTTATTTTTACAAGAGTAAATATTAAGAAAATGAAGATACTAAAAAGGTTAGTATTAGTAGTGCTGATACTAATAGCCATTATTGTAATCGCAGGAATAGTAGCGAATGAATCTCTGCCAACTGGAGGGAAATCGGGAGAAGAAGCAGACAAAATGGCTTTGAAAATGGAAAAAGCTTTAGGAAAAGAGCATTGGCATGATATTCAATATGTACAATGGACGTTCGTAGGTATGCATCACTTTTTGTGGGACAAGCATAGAAATATGGTAAGAGTGAAATGGGGTCAGAATACTGTTTATATAACTCCAGGAAAGAGTAAAGGAGCTGCATTTATAGAAACAGAAAGAGTATCTAAAGAGCTTGAGGGTGTTTTAATTAAGTCTGCTATTGACTTCTTTAATAACGATATGTTTTGGCTAATTGCTCCTTATAAAACCTTCGATGATGGAGTGTCCAGGGAGGTAGTAGATTATGAAGGAGATAAAAGACTACTTGTCACCTATTCTTCAGGAGGATCTACACCTGGTGATAGTTATTTATGGAAGTTGGAGGCAGATGGAACTCCAGAGAGTTATAAAATGTGGGTTCAAATTATTCCTATAGGAGGATTAGAGCTCTCGTGGGAGCGTTATTACACTTTAGGAAATGGAGTGAGGGTGTCTCATTTTCATGAGGGTGTAGGTCCCTTGGATTTAGTGATAAGTGATGTGAAAGTTGGGTATGGTTATGAGGAAATGAATTGTGAAAAAGACCCTTTTAAAATTTTAATAGAAGAATCAGAGTAATTGGATAGTCAAGAAAGAAATAGAGTTTTTTATGCAATCTTTAGCACTGCATTATTTTTAATAATAATATGGGGCGTACAGATTTTAATAGAATGGGGCGGAGTCTCTGAATGGAGAAGTGCAGGAAATCATCCTAAAGAGTGGGGTCATTGGTGGGGTGTTTTATCCATGGCTTTTTTACATGGAAGTTGGGAGCATATATGGAATAACACGGCTTCTTTCGTAGTGCTTAACACGATGCTGTTTTATTTTTATAGAGAGATAGCTCTTAAGGTATGGGGTGTGATTTTTCTATTCTCAGGATTATTCGTTTTTTTCTTGGGTGTTCCAGGGAGTAATCATGTAGGAGCTAGTGGAGTCGTTTATGGACTAGCCTTTTTTGTGTTCACGGCAGGTATGATGGATATCAAACACACCGCTCTACTTAGAGTAAGTATGGCCGTCCTTTTTCTTTATGGAAGTATAATTTGGGGGATATTTCCGATAGAAGAGCGCGTAAGCTGGGAAGGCCACCTAGGAGGAGCTTTAGCTGGTGTGTTACTGGCCTTTGTGTATAGAAAAGAGTTGCCAGAAAGACCTAAAACTAGATGGGAGATAGAAGAAGAGCTAGAGCTCTTAAAGAGTGAAAGAGATGCTTCTAACCCTGTAAAGCCAAATGGTAAAACTTCTATAGTTCAAATCTATCGCCAATTACGACATAGAGGCATAGATAGAGGGTTTTAAAAGTTTAAGGCTATATCTGAGTGAGGGAAAAACTCACGCCAATCTATTGATGTATCAGTAACTTATAATAAATCTCTACGCTGTTATACGGTCTTCGTTTTATGTAAGCGTTAGCTTTTAGAGCAGAAATCTGTTCTTTGAAATGGCGAGGTAGATAAAGTGAAGTGCCTAGTTATTAAGCATAACTGGCATCACTAGCATAAGCATATCTTCTCCATTGTCTTCTTGTTCTTCTGGAAGGATAATTCCAGCTCTATTTGGAGCGCTCATTTCTATGATGATATTATCTGAAGAGATATTTCCTAACATGTCTATGATGAATCTAGAGTTAAATCCTATCTCCATATCCTCTCCTGCATAAGAACAAGTTAATCTCTCATTAGCGGCATTAGCAAAATCTAAATCTTCAGCAGAAATATGTAATTCACTACCTGATATTTTTAATCTAACCTGGTTAGTCGCTTTGTTAGCGAATATAGAAACCCGCTTAATTGAGTTCAATAAGTCTTGTCTTCCTACAGTAAGTTTGTTCGGGTTTTCCTTAGGAATAACCGCCTCATAGTTAGGATACTTTCCTTCTATAAGTCTACACATAAGTGATACGTTATCGAACGTAAAGTGCGCGTTAGAATCATTGTACTCAATAGTCACTAAACTATCTGCATAAGAACCCATACTCTTCAATAGATTTAGTGGTTTCTTAGGAACGATGAAAGAGCCAGAGCCACCTCCAGAAACATCGGTTCTAGTATATCTTACTAGTCTGTGAGCATCTGTGGCTACGAATCTAACATTGTCTTCATAAAGCTCGAAGAAGATACCGCTCATTACAGGTCTTAAATCATCATTTCCTGCAGCTACTACCGTTTTACTGATCGCTCTAGAAAGAATAGCACCGTCTAATTCAAATTTAGCAGAAGCCTCTAGCTCAGGAGCCTTAGGGAATTCCTCTCCATTTAGCCCAGAAACTTTATACTTCCCAAAATCACTAGCTATTTCTATACCGAAAGTTTTGGTGTCTACAGTAAAATTCAACGGCTGCTCAGGAAATTGTTTTAATGAATCCAATAACATCTTAGCTGGAATGGCTACTAATAAATCATCTTTAGCCTCTACTGGCATAGAAGTAGACATTGTCGTTTCTAAATCAGATGCAGAAATTTTTAATTCTCCTCCTTTAATTTCAAATAGAAAATTATCTAAAATAGGTAGAGTATTACTCGAGTTTAAAACACCACTTAACTGTGTTAGTTGTCTTAAAAGGGCTTGGCTATTTATTAAAAACTTCATCTTTTGAATAGATTATTTGGGGAGCAAATATAAAAATAGCAACACGATTTATTCATGCTTAATAACATTTGTTTTTCACAAAGAATGAACCATTTGAGCTACTGTTTCAATACTTCCTATGCTAGCAGAGATTGAAAGATTGCAAAACTAAAATAAGAAGAGGATTAAAGGTGTATTGCAACGCCAGAATAAACGGCCTATAAAGCACTTTTAATCCTACTTTTGTTCTTAGATAAGCCATTCCTGCGCTGATTAAGCCTAAAATCACACCCGAGCCTATAATTCCTAGCCAACTATGAGAAATGGGAAACTCGAATTCGGATATTAATGGAGTGTAGCAGAACAGAGATAGAAATAGCCTTGCTCTATCTTTTTGAAGTTTGAGGAATAATATGGGCTAACTCTATATTCATTTTTGCATTCTGGGATGACAAGATAATAGTGTTTCTCGTATAAATCTCTTGTCTAAATGGGTGTAAATTTCTGTGGTAGTGATGCTCTCATGTCCAAGCATAGTTTGCACGGCTCTTAAGTCTGCCCCTCCTTCTATGAGGTGTGTAGCAAAACTATGTCTAAACGTATGCGGTGAAATAGTTTTAGTTATTCCTACTTCTTTAGCTAAATCCTTAATAATCGTAAAAATCATAATTCGGCTTAGGTGAGCGCCTCTCTTATTTAGAAACATGAAATCTTCCTCACCTGGTTTTATAACCTTATGATTTCTTACTGATTCGAAGTAAATAGTATTGTATTTGATAGCGCTGTCTCCTATAGGAATAAGCCTTTCTTTAGCGCCTTTTCCTTTTACTTTGATGTAATTGTCTTCTGGGAAATAACCCGATAGTTTAAGAGTTATAAGTTCAGAAACCCTCAGCCCGCTGCTATAGAGTGTTTCTAACATGGCCTTATTTCTAGTGCCATGATCAGTGCTTAAATCTATAGCGCTAATGAGTAAATCTATTTCTTCAACAGATAAAGTATCGGGCAGTTTTCTTTGAAGTCTTGGAGAGGTTAGTAGGTGAGAGGGGTCGTCATTTATTTCATTCTCTAGGAGAAGAAACTTAAAGAAACTCTTTATAGCTGAAATCATTCTGGCTTGCGTTCCTGCAGAAAATCCTACCTCTGAAATCCAGCGTATAAATGTTGAAAGCTCCTCATGGTTTAGTTTAAGGGGAGATGATAGTGGGGTAATCTCAGTAAAATATCTTTTCAGTTTATCTAAATCTGACGCGTAAGACACTACAGAGTTATGACTTAAGGATCTTTCGATCTTTAAGTAACTAGTGTAGCTTTTTATATAAATATCCCAAGTCGTCATTATTCTACTTACTTAACGTATTTTTACTAACCCGAATTTGATTTTAAATGAAAAACCCCCTGAGAAACAGAGGATTTTTCGGATTAATTTACCTAAACAAATTCAATAATAATTAACCAAAATTACCATGAATGCACTCCGTTGAGTGTTAACATCTTCTATTGGTACCACTTCTGCTTAGAAACCATTAATGCTTCTTGAACTGTAATTCTCTCTCCATTGTTATACGCGGTAACAAATGGACCATTGAACTTAGAGTACTCCGCATTGATGTTATTCCTAGCATCCCTAGCACTTTTATATTCGTTGTGTGAACCTGTAACAAATTTTGTCCAGCCTTCATGATTTTCTGTTTGTTTTCCATCTAGGGTTGTGGTTTGTTTTGAATTTATAACTAGCTACATATTTGTGCGTAGCCGCTAACTGAATCTTGTAATTAACTCCTTCTTCTGGGGAAGGGGTGTTCGTAATGTCAGTTGAGCTGTCCGCGTAAACTTCTTCTTCTACTAATGGAGTGTTAGCAGCAACCTCTAAAACAGGTTCCTTGATTTCTTCCAATCTGGTCTTCTGTAGCGTTCACTGCAACCTCTGCAGCAAGCTCATTGACTTTATCGCCTTCAATTACTTCTTCTGTGTTCTCTTCGTTAGGGTTGATAGTTGTTTCAATCTCTGGTTCAGTATTTTCAGCTAGATCAGTATCATTTCCACCAAGGTCTCTAGAGCTAATCATTTCTTGTTGGGCAATCGAAATTTCCATAGGTTGATTGTTCGCTACATAAGAGAACTTTCCGTCTATTTCTGGAAATTCAGAAGTAGAGGTTGATGTAAGAGTGTAAGAAACACTGTGATTAGGGTCTGAAGGTTGTTCGAACCATACATATTTGATTCCGTTTTCTTCGAGAGTAACTATAGCCTCACCTGAAGCATCTTCTTTGATTTCGAATCCTGCTGAAATCTCCTCTCTTATTTTAGCGAATCCATCCGTTTCCACTCCATCTACAGAAACTTCAATGAAGTATTTCCCATCACCTAATGGAGTTAGTGTTCTAGTACAAACGACATCACTTTGTAGTTGAGTCGTAGTGTTGTCAGAAGTATTGTTGGCTTCCGTTTGAGTCTCATCAGGAGTGCTGTCTACTAAAATATCTTTAGCACCTATGCTAATTACTTGAGGAGAAAGGTTATAGTCTACTCGTTCATTTTCTTTAATGTAAGAGAATTGGCCCTCGATGACTTTCGAACCATTAGCGTTAATGTTGGCTTCTAGCTCATACTCCACTTGAAACTCTTGAGTAGCCGGTAAGGTCATCCAGATAAACTTAGCCTTTTGGCCAGAGAAGGTAAACGAAGCTCCGCTTTTTTTAATTGCTCGTGCAGTTAGGCCGGCAGGTATCTCTAATTGTAATTTCGCAAAGCCCGTTACCTCACCTTTATTTATATTGACTATTACTGTAGTATTTTCTCCTGGCTGTAAATTCGCTGGTAGATTATGGTCTATAACTACTCCGTCTGCGAGTGTCGCACTAAAGAATAGAGCTACGGAAGTGAAGAGTGTGATAAGAGATAATTTAATCATTAACTTAAAGTGTTGCGTCAAATTTAAAAGAACATATACCTGTTAAATCCCTTCCTTGATTCTCTTGCGAACAGAATTTTGTGGAAATGAGTGAAAACGAAAATCCCTTAGTGAGAATAGGGATTTATGGTTCTGTTTGATGTGGCTTAGCTTAAATATATTAGTCAGAAAGAAGGTTTTCTTCTACTTTTGTAATTTGAGCGACTGCTAGTAGAATCAACTGATTTTTAATTTCTAAGTAAAAACAGGAACGTAAATAGTTTACGGTGACGTGTCATTTGTTTGTGCCTTTATTAAAACAAATAATCACATGAGCACAATTACAGACCTATCAAAGCAGATAAATTTAAGGGAAAATGAATTGCGAACTCCCCAACCTATAAAGGAGTGTTTTCACCCTATAGCGTGGCTCCAATCGGTAGGGCAGTTTTTAAATCAAGAATCTCACGAATCTTCTAATCTAAGCTTAGAAGGGTTGAAAAGTGTTCGTTTAGAGATAATATAATTCTTAAATTAAACATTCATTAGTATTAGTTAGAGTAAGCCATAATATGAATACACTCACCATTAAAGACGTAGGAACATTTAGAAGAAAAAAAACCAAATTAAGGGGAGTACGTCTAGATTTTAGGTGGAGTGTTAAGGTGAAGTTCGATGAACGAGAAGAGGTGTTAAGTGATTTGTTAGCGTTTATGCGAGGAGAAATTTATAAAAGTTTCTGGTGAGGGAAGGGGGAAGCTAGCAAAAGCTTCGCTAGAAGCTCTTAAAAAAATTAACCCTAGTAGGGCCAATGAAAATGAAGAAAAAATTCTTAATGCCCCCTATAGAGCACCATTAATAATAATAGTTGTTGCATCAATTAAAGATCATCACATCGTTCCAGATATTGAGCAAATCCTATCGGCTGGCGCTGCAGCCCAAAATATATTAATTGCAGCCCATTCTATGGGTTATTGTTTTTCTAAATATTCTGTCGAGACAAACTTATTTAATACGCTTTAATCCTTCTAAGAAATAGCTCCATGATTTATTTACAGAACTAATTTGACACTTTTCATCTGGCGAGTGAGCGCCTCTTATATTAGGGCCGAAACTAATCATGTCCATTCCTGGGTAATTTGTGCTTAAGATCCCACATTCTAATCCTGCATGACATGCCATTACATTCGGCTCCTCTTCAAACATCTCTACATAAAGATCTCTCATCATTTCTACTAAATCAGATTTAGGAGCTGGAGTCCAACCAGGATAAGAACCGCTTAAATCCATCTCGAATCCTGCATGTTCAAAAGCTGCAGTTAATGCGTTAGCTAAATCAAATTTCTCTGTATCTAAAGAAGAACGAGTAAGACAAAGCACCTCGAATTTCTCTGAGGTAATAGTCACCTTGGCTAAATTATTACTTGTTTGAACAAGGTCTGGAATGTCTGGACTCATTCTGTAAATGCCATTAAATGTAGCATAGATCGCAGCCAGTATAGCGTCTTGAGAAGTTTCTGTAACTACCTGAGCAGCATCCGTAGTTTCCTCTATTTCTATATGAAGACCAGAATCATTAGAAACATATTCGTTTTTAATAACCGCTGCTCTAGAGGCGAATTCATTTTTCCAAGCTTCTACTTTGTCTGTGGGAACACAAACTTTAGAGAAACTTTCTCTAGGAACGGCATTTCTTAAACCACCACCAGTAATTTCACTAACTCTTAAACCAAATGATTCTCTCATTTTCCAGAGCATTCGATTCATTATTTTATCGTGAACCTAATCCTTTAATTATATCAGGTTTATCAAAAATATTTAAGGCCATTCACAGAAATTTTAAATGTCTTAGTTCCAGCTGGAGTGCTTTCCATTTCTGGAGTTTTAAAAGCGGTTACATCTATCCCCCCTGCGCACCCTATAGTGATTTCATCATCATCTTCAGTATCTAGATTAATCATGATTCTACCTTCCAGAACCCCTCCTTTTAATCCTAAAGCTCCGGTCATTCCAGTTTCTTCATCTATAGTGAACAGTGCTTCTAGTGGCGGGTGATCTAAATCTGTAGAAGAAAGAAGGGCCATAATCATAGCTACACCTATTCCATTATCAGACCCGAGGGTAGTTCCGTTCGCTCTTACCCAGTCACCTTCAACTATCATGTCTATTCCCTGCGTTGCAAAATCAAATTCTACATCAGCATTCTTTTGATGAACCATATCGATATGTCCCTGGAGAATAACCTTTGGCCGATTCTCGAAACCTTTAGAGCCTGGCTTCAAAATGAAAACATTTCCTACTTCATCATTGAAAGTCTTAAAGCCTAATTTGTTTCCGAAGTCCATCATAAACTGAATAACTTCTTCTTCTTTTTTACTAGGTCTGGAATTGCATTTAAATCAGCAAAGTGATTCCACACTGCTTTTGGTTCTAGGTTTCTTACAAATATAATTTATTTATTTTTTCTAGGGTCAAAAGTATCATCTTACTTAAGAAAATGATCAAGATTCTGTACTTGATTTTTGTTAGTTGAATCTACAGAGATTACAGAGAACTTTGGATGTGAATATGCATCCATAGTTACCATGATAAAACTATCGTTTACACCATCACCCATTCCGCTAGCTATAAGATGTATCTGCGAGGATGGTTTGGTGTATGAAATATCAGAAGCCCATGATCCTGCACCTACATCTCCAGCAAAAAAGTAAACTTCAGCATCAAGGTCGTCAAAAAGAGGAAGAATTTCCGAGTAAAAGTTAGATTTCGGATGTCTGCCATATTCAGAATTCACGCGTAAATATCTCGGTTGGTCAGCGAGATTAAACCAGATAACCTGATGTGAATAGAGAAAGATGTTTTTTGCCAATTCTTTTTCTAAAAATAGTACGTTTCTTAAGAAGATAAGCTGCTCACCGGTAATATTCCACCCGTCAATATTAGCGTCAAGAATAATATGTAAATCGGCACCTTCTTTAAAAGAGTAATATTTCTTGGGGAAATACTTAGTTAAGTTTTCTTCATTTTTATAGTCATGATTGCCTCTGGCGAGATGGCTTATAACCGAAAGGTCATTCATGTCTGAAACTAGCGCTTTCCATTCTGCCTCTTTTCCTTCCTTAACCACATCTCCAGTCATTACACCGAACCTTAGGTCGTTATGAGACTTTATGAAATCAAATTTCTCCTTAAAATTGGTATAAGCACCTAAATCACTTGTGCCGGGTTTGCCATAAATATGTCCTGCTACGAAGAAGGAATAAGGCTTCTCTTTTTTTGCGCAGCTAACCAAGATGAAACAAACAGAAATTACCAGAATAATATTTTTCATGACGTCAAATTTAACGAAGTACTTCATATTTTATTAGTGAAAATAGTCAAGGAAAGCCCATGTATTTCTTCACATATATGGAACCGTTCGAGTTCTACTATTGAAATTAAACATTTTCAAGTAGATATCCATGAATGGGAAAGGAGTCTAGATTAAGATTGAATTTTTTTATAGCTCTTCCCATAGAACCAAAATATGAGTAGCGGAAGCAAAAACAAATCTGCCAGCACAGCCATAAGAAGAGTGATACTGATTAAAAGACCAATATAAAACACGCTTAAAAAGTCAGAACCTATAAGTGTTAGAAACCCTCCGCATAAGATAAGGCTAGTGACTATAATGGCTTTTCCTGTACCTATAAACGTCCTTTTGATAGCATAAGGCAGACTTTTCCCCTTGGCCAATTCTAGCCTGAGTTTAGTAAGGAAATGAATGGTGTCATCTACGGCTATTCCGAATGCTATAGTAAAAATGATAGAAGTACTTACTTTTAGTCCTATGCCCGACCATCCCATAACTCCAGCTATCATTAGCAGCGGGAATATGTTAGGAATAAGCGAAATAAAAATCATTTTTATAGACTTAAACATAAACCCTACAATTAAAGCAATCACCGCAAACGCGATGGCCAATCCGCCTAGCATGTTCGTGGCTAAGGTTCTGTTATTTAAATCGATTAGCCGGGCTGTCCCCGTTATTCTGGCATCGAAATATGGGTTGTCTAATTCAGAAGTTAAAAAGATGTTTAAGCTATCTTCTTTCTCAAAGAAGATCGTACTACCTAGATCAGGAACCTTACCATTAATCCTTCCCCACTTTTTCTTTGAGCCTCCGAATAGCGTGCTGTCTATATCCGAGCTGTCTTTATAAATATCATGAAGAGACTCTAGCTCATCATAATAAAAAAGGGCTATGAATTTATCAGAACCGAACTTGCCTAAGTTTTTAGTTATTTTTTTTAATCCAGCCTCATCTTCGGGTATTTTATAGAACTCCTTTTTACCGCCATTAAGAGATCTGTTAGCGCCTTT
>CAJJDD010000022.1 GCA_905182895.1 Flavobacteriales bacterium UBA4466 | reverse complement strand
TTGTCAATATTTTTAATGAAGATTAGGTTTGAGTCTATTTCGTTTAGGTTATAAATGAGAGCCCCATGTCCACTCGGCCTATGGAGGATATTTCCTAATTCATCTTTAACCATATCTCTAGCCGAGTCTAGTGCAATAGTATCCGTTTCAGGTCTTTGCACCGAGTAACCTACGGTAATATCTTCCCTATTTAGCGTAGCAATATAGGACGCTAACATTTCTTCAACCTGCATTCTATGAGATGGAGAAACGGTAAAGTGAATATGAATTTTTCCGTTTTTACGGGCATACTTAACAGCTTCATTTACATGAATCTGAAAGGGGTTAAGACTTGTTTCCAACTTATGAAAAGGAACTAATCCTTTCGGTGAATTAGCGTAATTCAACCCAAAGGGCTTTAATATCAGATCAGATAGGTCTTGAAATCGTTGGTCAGAAATGAGCTCTCTAAGCTCCAAATGATAAAGGTCATTACATTTATCTCTCAATTCAGAAATAAACGGAAAGTCATATATACCATTTAAAAACTCACTTACTAGCGTGTTTTCCCTTTCTGATAAATCATAAACATGTTTGAACATTCTACTGGCAGCGCCCGAAGCAGGGACAAATTTCATAACACCTCCACCGTATTCTTCATACTCTTTCATAAGTGAGTTTCTCTCGGACTCATCTATCCTATTGATTCCGTCACCAATGGACGCAGCACGATCTATATCAGCAAATCTCTCTTCTTTTTCTAAAGCCCTAATTTGATTTTCTATAGGAAAAAATAACTTGTCAGCATCCATTTAAACTCAGTTCTGTTTGAGCGGAAAGTTAAGACATAAAAAAACCTAATGGAAACGCTCCATTAGGTTTGGTTAACTTGTATTTGTTTAGGTTTATGCTTATTCTTTTAAAAGGTACTCCAGCTGGACTGAGATACCATTATAATCCTCTACAACTCTCGACACTAAATCTTCCAGCATCGCTCCTTTATCACCGTTTTTTGATTTTTTTTCGATTTCTAAAACCAAGGCTTCCATGTCTTTAAGCCCTAACATAGCTATGCTAGACTTGGCTTTATGGGCCAAAGGGTGAAGTGCACTAAAATCTGCCCTTACGACACATTCCTGCATTTCACTAAAATAATCTGGCACTTGTTTTACAAACATTGAAATGATCTGATGTATCATCTCTTTGTTTCCTTGAAAAACTTGATTTAAATATGACAAATCAAAAGAAGGATACTCATTTTCATTATCTATCATCGTTGAACTTTTGTTTGATTCTCCTCTATTTACGGAATTAGTTAAAGATTAGTTTCAGAAGATCACATAAAATTTAACCAGTTAGGTTTTTGGCATTAGTCTATTTGTATTTTAGCATTCGATTCACTATCCATGAAAAACATTTTAGTTACAGGTGGTGCAGGCTATATTGGATCACACCATATTAGAGCTTATTAAAAGTGGCTTCAATCCTATAGTTTTAGATAACTTTTGTAATTCTGAGAGATTCATCCTCGATAATCTAAAGAACTTAACAGGGAAAAAAGATTTAAAAGTATATGAGGCAGACTGCACTATTAAATCTGAGGTAGCAGAGGTTTTCAGGAAAGAGTCCATAGATGGGGTAATTCATTTCGCAGCTTACAAAGCTGTAGGAGAATCATTTTCTAAACCCTTAGAATACCATGCGAACAATGTCAACTCCCTTACTGTTCTTTTAGAGTGCATGAAAGAGTTTGAGGTTACCAATTTGGTTTTCTCTTCAAGTTGCACTGTTTATGGAGACACTGAAGATTCTCCAGTTAGTGAGAATTCTATTAAGAATGCTCCTACCTCTCCATACGGTCGCACAAAGGCTTATTGCGAAGCTATTCTAAACGATAATAACAACTCTGACGGAAGTAACTTAAATGCTGTAATTCTTCGTTATTTCAATCCAATCGGAGCACATCCCTCTGCCAAGCTAGGAGAGCTCCCATTGGGTCCACCAAACAATCTAGTTCCTTACATAACACAAACAGCTATTGGGATAAGAGATGAATTGACCATCTTCGGAGGGGATTACAACACACCAGACGGAACCTGTGTAAGGGATTATATTCACGTAGTAGATGTAGCTTTGGCCCATTTAGCAGCACTCCACTGGGCTCATAAGCAAGAAAAAGCGTTAGAAGCATTTAATCTAGGTTCGGGAAAAGGGGATTCTGTATTACATGTAGTGAAGACTTTCGAAGAATGTACAGGACAAAAACTTAATTACTCAGTAGGCCCAAGAAGAATAGGCGATGTTTCTACTGTCTATGCTGACCCATCAAAAGCAAAAAGGATATTAGGCTGGGAGACTAAATTTACACTAGGTGATGCTTTAACACATGCGTGGCAATGGCAGAAACAACTTTCGAAATAAGCATTTAAACAAAAACTTCGTTACATACCATAAGGTAATTAACAAGAAAACCCACTAAACTCCCGACTAAGACCTCCATTAGAGTGTGGTGGCCTGTATAAATCCTAGAAGCACCCACCAGACCGAGCACACCAACCAGAAGGCTTATCCAAAAGTATTCGTTGAACGTATCGTTAAATTGGTACATATGTGAAAAGGCACAGATAGCACCCAAAACACCACTGGCTCCAAGAGTATGAATACTAATTTTAAATTTGAATGATACTATAAGAGCGATTACTAAAGAACAAATGACACCGCAAAACATGCTATATATATCTGAGGGTAGATAACCACTACCAAGCTTACATCTGAGTAGCACATATGTCACACCAAAATAAAAGAGCATAAGTAAAAAAGGTATATAACGTTCTTTTCTTTTAGAAACTTGAATGTCGCTGATAATTTTTCTGGAGACCATTGTTCCAAGGCTAATAGCCGGGGCAAAGACATTTACAGCCATCACGATTAGGAGGAAGTCTTTTATTTTCGGGTCTATAGCGAAATAAATATAGCCTACATAATACATCGCTATGAGCGTACCATAAAGAGGCATGAAAAGAGGATGAAAGACCACAGCAACAACTCTAAAAAAATCTTTCATTTATAGCTCCTTTCTAAGTCTTGCTACTGAAATGTTTAATTGTTCTCTGTACTTAGCTACCGTTCTTCGAGCTATGTTATACCCTTTATCCTTAAGCACTTGACACAGCTTCTCGTCAGTCAATGGTTTCTTTTTATCTTCATCATCTACCGCCTCTTGAAGTATTTTCTTTACTTCTCTAGTGGAAACTTCTTCACCCGAATCTGTACTTAAAGATTCTGAAAAGAAAGACTTAAGAAGAAACGTTCCATAAGGAGTCTGAACATATTTACTATTAGCTACTCTACTCACAGTACTGATATCCATATGAACAATTCCAGCTATATCTTTCAATATCATTGGCTTTAACTTAGTTTCATCTCCCGTAAGAAAGTACTCTTTTTGAAACTCCGCTATAGCATTCATTGTGAACAATAAAGTCTGTTGTCTCTGCTTAATAGCATCTATAAACCATTTGGCTGAGTCTATTTTTTGTTTGACAAACTGAATAGCTTCCTTCTGTTTTTTATCAGGCTTACCGTTAGTAGCGGCATACCCTTTTAACATTTCATTATACGACCTGCTAACTTTCAAATCAGGAGCATTACGCTGATTTAAGTTTATTTTCAATTCATCGTCATCAGCTGATAACATAAAATCAGGGACCACTGCAGCTATTGATTTAGCCGTCTCTTTAGAAGTGTTACCGGGTTTAGGGTTAAGCTTTACTATTTCCTCAATCGCATCTTTTAAGAGTTCATCATCAATCTCCATTCTTTTCAGAATTTTGTCATAATGTTTCTTTGTAAACTCTTCAAAGTACTTACCTAACACTTCCTCTGCGACCTTGAGCTCCAGGCTATTTCTCGACTTTCGTTGTAATTGAATTAAGAGACATTCTCTTAAGTCTCGTGCTCCTACTCCTGGAGGGTCAAAAGACTGAATAATACTTAGAATATCTTCTAAGGTCTCCTTTGTTGTCATAATATTCTGAGAGAAAGCTAAATCATTTACTATGGCCGGAAGCTCTCTTCTTAAGTATCCAGAATCATCCAGATTACCGATGACATGCTCAGCTAATTGTTTTTGCTCTTCTGAGATATTCTTAAGCCCTAATTGTGTGTTTAGTAGATCCCTAAATGTAACCCCACTTCCTACCGGTATGTCCGTATCTTCTGTATCTGCACCATGATTATTAATACTTAATTTATAATCTGGAGTCTCATCGTCTTGCAGATAATCTGAAATATCAAAATCTTCTTCAGTACTGGCCTCTTCGGCTTCATCAGCTTCCTGAAGGTCCTCTTCTAGCTCCTCCTTACCTTCATCTAATGCTGGGTTTTCCTCCAATTCTTCCTTAATACGCTGCTCTAGAGCTATAGTAGGAACCTGTAAAAGCTTCATCAACTGAATCTGTTGAGGAGATAGCTTTTGGAGTAATTTATGTTGTAAACTCTGTCTTAACATACTCTAAATATAAGTTTAAAACTCTGCATTTTGCGGAGTTCGAGGAAATGGAATCACATCTCTAATATTGGTCATTCCTGTCACGAACATGATAAGCCTTTCAAATCCTAGGCCAAATCCGCAATGCTTAGCCGTTCCGAATTCTCTCGTTTCTAAATACCACCAAACGTGTTCTTCTGGAATATTAAAATCGGCACATTTCTTTTTTAGGACATCGAGTCTTTCTTCTCTTTGACTTCCTCCTATAATCTCACCTATTCCTGGCGCCAACACATCCATAGCAGCCACAGTCTTCCCGTCGTCATTTTGGCGCATATAAAACGCTTTGATTTCGGCAGGATAATCAGTAATAATCACTGGTTTTTTGAAATGTTTTTCTACTAAAAAACGCTCGTGCTCACTACTGAGGTCTACTCCCCATTCTACAGGATATTTAAATTTTTTCTTTTTGTAAGGCTTAGAATTCATAAGTACTTTTATGGCCTCTGTATACGTAATTCTTTCGAAGTCATTAGAAGTAACAAATTCTAATCTAGAAACCAAATCCAATTCATTTCGTTCTACCTGAGGCTTAGATTTCTCATCATTAAGTTCTTTTTGCTTCAAGAATTCCAAATCCTCTTTGCAATGCTCCAAAGCATAATTCAAACAATACTTTAAAAAATCTTCCGCTAAGTTCATGTTATCATCCAAATCAGCAAACGCCATCTCAGGTTCTATCATCCAAAACTCTGCTAAATGCCTAGAAGTATTCGAATTTTCTGCTCTAAACGTAGGACCAAAAGTGTAAACATTACCTAAAGCCATAGCTCCGAGCTCTGCCTCAAGTTGACCCGATACCGTTAGATTAGTTTCTTTTCCGAAAAAATCCTTACTCTCATCTATAGCTCCATTTTCATCTCTAGGAATATTCTCTAAGTCGAAATTAGTTACTCTAAACATTTCTCCTGCTCCTTCAGCATCCGAACCAGTAATAATAGGTGAATGAAGATGAAAAAATCCATGGTCATTAAAGTACTTATGAATCGCAAAAGACATCGCATGCCTTATTCTAAAAACGGCTGCAAAGGTATTTGTTCTAAACCTTAGGTGGGCTTTTTCTCTTAGGAACTCCATAGAATGACGCTTCATTTGCATAGGGAACTTCTCTGGGTTAGCCTCCCCTAGAATCTCTAATTCTTCGGCTACTAATTCAGTAATCTGACCTTTCCCTTGAGATTCCAGTAACTTGCCTTTGGCTCTTACAGCTGCACCAGTACTGAGCTTTTTCATAAGCTCTTCAGAAACTACTCCCTCGTTTACTATTACTTGTAAATTCTGAATAGTGGACCCATCATTAACACTCAGAAATTGATTGTTTCTAAAAGTTCTAACCCATCCATAGATTTCTATATCTGACCCAATGTGCTCAGCCGTTATAAATTCTTTAATTCTCTGCTTATATCCAATCATAATTTTAAGGTAAAATTAGCATTGCAAAGAAAGAAAATAGAAGCTTTAGAATAGCCGATATTCTCTATTTATTCTTTTGGTCACTTTCTAGAACGCCATCTCTTAATCTCACTATCCTATGCGCATAGTTAGCTATACCCTCCTCATGAGTCACTAAAATTATTGTATTGCCCGCTTTTTGGATATCATCGAAGAGTTCCATGATTTCATAAGAGGTTTGAGAATCCAGATTTCCTGTAGGCTCATCAGCTAAAATAATAGAAGGCCTATTCACTAGCGCTCGTGCTATCGCCACACGCTGCCTTTGACCACCACTTAATTCATTTGGCCTGTGATCCATTCTATCAGCCAGGCCAACTTGGTCTAGTACTTCCTTACCTCTCTTTATCCTTTCTGCCTTACTCGTTCCGTTATAAATTAATGGAAGGGTTACATTATCCAATGCAGTATATCTTGGAAGAAGGTTAAATGTTTGGAAAATAAATCCTATTTCTTTATTCCTAATTTCAGCGAGTTCATCATCTACCAATGAACTTACGTCAGGCCCATTTAAGTAGAACTTCCCTGAAGTCGGACTATCAAGACAACCAATGATATTCATAAGGGTAGATTTACCAGAGCCGGAAGGACCCTCCAAATATTCATTTTCAGAAATTAGTTCGGCATTATCAGTGAGCGCCTTAACCACCTGGTTTCCTACTTTATATATTTTAAAAATATTCTCTACTCTAATTAAATCTGACATACTTCAAATATACTTTTTCCCTTTCCCTCTAAGGCAATGGCACCTCTTAGAGTATGTTAAAATAAGTTATTAATAATAGGGTTTAATTCGCCATAAAAGGACTGCGAAATTTTGGACAACTTTTTATCTATCTTTCACACTATACTAAGTAAACCTCTTATAATGAATAAATGCCTTCTAGTATTACTCGTAATTTCATTTTCCGCTCACGTTAATTCTCAAATAATAGTGGATCAAACCGTAACACCAGAAGACGCGGTTAATAATATATTATTGGGTTCAGGAGTAATCGCTGAGAACATCACTTTCAGTGGTGACCTGAATCAAATAGGTTCTTTCATTGCCAATGGATCAAACGTTCCATTAGGAGAAGGTGTGATTTTAGGTACAGGAAACGTAAACTTCGCTTCAAGCCCCGACTTTTTTGATGAAGACATTCCAGGCCCGGGCGGCAATAATAATACAGGGGGAGGTGCCGGAGGGGGGAATTTTGGAGTAGGTGATCCAGACTTACAAATCATAGCCAATGTGGACGTAAATGATGCCGCCATTCTTGAATTTGATTTTGAAGCTACAGGTGACACAGTTCAGTTCAACTTCGTTTTTGCTTCTGAAGAATATCCGGAATATGTTTGCGGAACAGTTAACGATGCTTTTGGGTTCTTTTTAAGCGGTCCGGGTATAGACGGTGGTGGTGTTTATGAAGATAACGCTATTAACCTTGCACAAATCCCAGATACTGACCCTCCAGTTCCAGTGACCATCAACTCAGTTAATCCAGGAGTAGCTGGAGCTAATGGACAAGATGTAAATTGCGATGACATCGATTTAAACTGGTCAGATTATAATATCTATTATATCGCCAATGACACTCAGAATACGGACCCTGGTATTATTGAATATGACGGATTCACAGTAGTATTAACTGCTAAATCTGCAGTAGAATGTGGTGAACAATATCATATTAAAATGGCTATTGCAGATGGAGGGGATACTGCCTTTGATTCTGCCGTTTTTCTTCAGGCGGGCTCATTTGAGTCCAGTGCAATTGAAATATCCAGTACTGCTGCGATTGCTGGGAATTTAACTTTCGCTGGTGACTCCGTTATCGTTGAAGGATGCAATAATGCACAGTTTTCTTTCTTCAGTTCCAACACTGATTTAGCAGATACTATTCGTTTTGAAATTTTAGGAAGTGCCGAAAACATGACTGACTACGAAAGTATAGCAGACAGTATAATAATTCCACAGGGAGAATCAGAAGGCTTCATTACAATTGAGGCGTTTGATGACAGTATCGTTGAAGGTTATGAAACCCTTATTATCACCTATATTTATGAAAACGGTTGTGGAGTGTTGGACACCGCATCCAGTCAACTATACATAGCAGACTATGTGCAGCCCACCGTTACTTTAAATGAAATAACGGCGCCATGCCCTGGAGACGATGTTACACTAACTCTAGAAACGACAGGCTTTGGAGGGTTTACCTATTTATGGAGTAATAACACTGACAGCCAAAACTTAGTCGTCTCACCCAGTGAAACTAGCGTTTATTCGGTTACCGCGACCGATATTTGCGGCACTGAGGTCACTGATGATATTACCGTCACTATTGGAGATGAGCTTGAAGTAATAACTAACGGCGGAACAAGCGGATGTCCTGGATCTTCTGTAAATGTTAGTATAGAAGTTTCTGGCGGGTTTCCCGACTACACTTATGACTGGCAAAACAACGGAGGAATCGGCTCTACTAATTCATTCTCTCCTTTAGTTTCTAGTAATTTCACAGTAACGGTGTTTGACCAATGTTCTAGTCAAGATGCCGAGGTATTTATAGATGTAGCCCAACTTGATAACATCACTACTATTTATAATGATACATTATGTGTAGGAGTTTCTAGTCCTTTTGTAGGTTTATCGGGCGGAACTAACAGCTATTCATATGAAATTTTAAACGTTTTAAATGAACTACAGTCAAGCGCAGTGACTATTTCTGAAACTGAAAATTCAACGAATTACACGGGTAATACTCCTGGTTTATTTGAAATTATAATTACCGATGCCTGTCCTTCAGTAAATTCATTCAACGCTTTCGTTTGGTTTGAAGGATGCAGCACCGTTTTCCCGAATGTATTCTCGCCTGACAATGACAGCGAAGCCCTTAATGAGACTTTCCAGGTTCTCGGGCTTGATGCTTTCCCAGGCTCTAGCATGATCATCTTCAATAGGTGGGGAACTGTCGTTTATGAAGACACCAACTATACTAACAATAGAGCATGGGATGGAAAGAATAGTTCTGGAGACAATCTACAAAACGGAGCTTACTTCTACGTATTAAAACGTTCTGATGGAGAGGAATTTGACGGAAGCATTACTCTATTCAGAAAATAAAATTCTCTTGATAAAAAATAGGCTTCTAACAGCCTATTTTTTTATGAAAGATTTTCCAGTCATCTCTGCTGGCTGAGCTACTTCCAATAAATCTAATACTGTAGGAGCCACATCAGCTAATTTTCCACTTGTGATTTCTTTATAGTCTGTTCCTAAAAGAAATACAGGAACAGGGTTCGTAGTATGAGCAGTATGTACAGAACCATCTGGGTTCTGTGTTTTTTCAGCATTTCCGTGGTCAGCTATAATTATAAGTGCATATCCTTTAGAAAGGGCTAATTCACACACCTTTTTAGCTTCTACATCTGTAGCCTCCACTGCTTTTACTACAGCCTCAAAAACTCCCGTATGTCCTACCATATCAGGATTAGCAAAGTTCAAACAGAAGTAGTTAGGTTCGTTCACTTCTATCTCTTCCATAATTTTACTAGAAACATCTGAAGCACTCATTTCTGGCTGAAGGTCGTACGTAGAAACCTTAGGAGAACTAGCCATTAATCTCGTTTCACCTTCAAACTTTTGTTCTCTTCCTCCAGAGAAAAAAAACGTAACATGGGGGTACTTCTCTGTTTCAGCTATTCTCACTTGAGTTAAACCAGCTATAGAAATAACCTCTCCTAGCGTGTTTTCCAAATTATCTTTTTCAAAAACTACGTTCACCTTTTTATATGTCGGGTCATACTTGGTCATAGTTACATAATGAAGACTTAATGGCTTCATCCCGAACTCTGGAAATTCTTCTTGTGTGAATGCCTGAGTAATTTCACGACACCTGTCTGTTCTGAAATTAAAACAGATTATGGCATCCCCTTCATTTATTCTGCCATCTCCATTACCTATTAAAGAGGGATTTACAAACTCATCTGTAATTTTATCTGCATAGTTTTTTTCTAAACATTCAGCTACAGAAGCATACTTATCTCCCGTGCCCGAAATCATTAAGTCATAAGCCTTTTTAACCCTTTCCCATCTCTTATCTCTATCCATGGCATAATATCTTCCTATGACACTTACTACCTTTCCCTTCGTAGGTATTGCAATACTGCTGTTAAATCTGCTAAAAAAGCCTTTAAAGCTTGGAATCTCTCCCATCAGTGAATGCATGGATAAATAACTTATCGAAATCTTCCTTCTCTGCCATTGTACACAGCGCCTTTAAATGATCTAAAGAGCTATGCACTCCACCGTTAGAAACTAACCCCATTAAATGAATAGGCCTGTCATTTTCTTTGGCATACTTGAAAGTGTTTTTCAACACCTCTAGATCGAAAAATTCTCCTGAGGAAATACTTCTATTTACCTTCACTAAGTCTTGATAAACCACCCTACCAGCACCTATATTCATGTGACCTACTTCGCTGTTCCCCATCTGACCTTCTGGCAATCCTACAAACTCACCATCTGTTCGCAACTCAGCGTTAGGAACCGTTTCATAAAGACTATCGATAAAAGGAGTTTTAGCCTTGTAAATAGCGTTAGAGTCTACATTCTCTCCATGTCCCCAGCCATCTAATATTATCAGTCCTACTTTCTTTTCCATCTTATGGGTTTTCGGTCAAATGTACAGATTTAAGCGGCTTAGAACTTGAAATAAAAATGCTGCTTTTCAATTCCTTTCCTAAAAAAAACAAGTCCAAATTTATAGCAGTTTATACTTAAGGAGATTTCAGGCTTAGAGATGATTTCATCCCAAGCCTTTTTCATGTCTGGCGACCAGTTAATGTCATCAAAAATGAGCACTGTATGCTCTTCAGTATTCAGTGAGATCTGCTCATAATTCCACATAGTGCCTTCATAACTGTGGTTTGCGTCTATGTAAGCCATATCTACAGCCTTCATTTTGCAAAGCACTTCAGGAAGAGAGTCTAGGAAATCGCCAAGCTTCAATTTCACATTTTCTACGTCTAACTCTCTGTGATTTTGCGATGCCACTTCAGCCGTGCTTGGGCATCCTTCTAAGGTGACTATTTCCGTTTCTGAAGCTAAAGCCATGTATGCGCTCGAAAGACCTAAATGAGTCCCTAACTCTAGAATAGTTTTAGGCTTAAAATAACACACTAATCTGTGAAGAAATTCACCCTGTTTTTTAGAAATAGAAGCCGAGGCATGCATCTCAGAAACCCTTCTATTATTCGATTTATAAACCAAAGAGCCCGCACCGAAATCAGTAATTTGAATCTCTGTTTTATCTCGTTTCAACTTACTCCTAAGCTTGGAAATTGAAGGGAAAGAATGCTTAAAAGCAGGCCCGAAACAAGCCTTATAGAACTCAAATAAAAAAGGGCTATGAAGTCCATATTGGTTCACAGCCCTTCGTCTATATTCTACATAAGTTTTTATTCTAAATCCTGCGTGTTTCAATAAACTTGATTGTCTGTAATAGGTGTTTCTAGGGCGTATTTCATTAATTTATCCTTTTAACAAGTTTCTAGAAATTACTATTTTCTGAACTTCAGAAGTACCTTCATAGATTTGAGTAATCTTAGCATCCCTCATTAATCTTTCTACATGGTATTCTTTTACAAATCCATACCCGCCATGAATCTGAACAGCTTCTACAGTATGTTTCATAGCTGTAGACGAGGCGAACAACTTTGCCATTGCAGAGGCTTGGTCAAAGTTTTCTCCAGCATCTTTCTGGTAAGCTGCCTTCAAGCATAATAATCTGGATGCTTCTATATCCGTAGCCATATCAGCTAGTTTAAAAGCGATAGCTTGGTGCTGGCTAATTTCTTTTCCGAATGCTTTTCTTTCTTGTGAGTAAGCAAGTGCCAATTCATAAGCTCCGCTAGCTATACCTAATGCCTGAGAAGCTATTCCTATTCTTCCGCCTGAAAGAACCTTCATAGCAAATTTAAATCCAAAGCCGTCCTCTCCTATTCTATTCTCTTTAGGAACTTTTACATCCTGGAACATAATGGTGTGTGTGTCACTTCCTCTAATTCCAAGTTTGTTTTCCTTAGCTCCCACCATAAATCCTTCCCAATCCTGCTCTACTATAAAAGCATTAATTCCTTTATGGCCTTTTTCTACGTCTGTTTGCGCTATTACTACGTAATAAGAAGCCGTTCCACCATTGGTTATCCAGTTCTTAGTTCCGTTTAGTAAGTAATGGTCTCCTTTGTCTATAGCAGTAGTGCTCTGAGATGTAGCATCGCTTCCTGCTTCTGGCTCGGATAAACAAAAAGCGCCAATTTTCTTACCAGAAGCTAGGGGAATTAAATATTTCTGCTTTTGTTCTTCTGAGCCAAATTTTTCTATACCCCAACACACTAAAGAGTTATTTACCGAAACACAAACACTAGCAGAGGCGTCTATTTTAGACAGCTCTTCCATAGCCAAAACATAAGAAACGGTGTCCATTCCACTTCCGCCATACTTAGGGTCTACCATCATACCCATGAATCCAAGTTCTCCCAGCATTTTAATCTGCTCAGTAGGAAAAGTCTGTGTTTCATCTCTATCTATAACACCGGGAAGTAATTCACTTTTAGCAAATTCCCGAGCTGCATCTCTTACTGCTAATTGTTCTTCGGATAACTCTAAATTCATCTTGATTATGATTTGTTTTTTGGATATTAACGCTTTACTAAAAACAAGTATTTTCCTTTGTAAAAAGTCATGCAAATTTACGGGTTAAATTGTCACATTTCAAAGACATGAAAGAGCTTCGTATAATAGGATTAATGTCAGGCACATCTCTAGATGGATTGGATTTGGCTGCTTGTACTTTTACTTTTGATAATCAATGGTGTTTCACCATAAATCATTGTAAAACGGTAGCTTATTCCATGAGCTTAAAGTCAGCGTTGCAATGCCTAGATACTTCCACCGCGTTCGAATATGCTAAGACTGACCACGAATTAGGGCGATTTTTTGGCTCAGAAGTCAACAAATTTATTTCTGAAATAGACTTCAAAGCAGACTACATCTCATCTCACGGACACACCATTTTTCATCAACCAGAAATAAATCTCACCACGCAGATAGGCCATCCTTCTGCTATAGCCGCTCTAACTGAAATTCCAGTAATCGGAGATTTTAGAACTGTGGATGTTCACTTGAATGGCCAAGGAGCTCCGCTAGTTCCAATTGGTGATTTACTGCTATTCAATGAATATAAATACTGTCTCAACCTGGGAGGTATCGCTAATATCTCTATCAAGGATGACCAAGGCGGAATTCGAGCTTTTGACACAGGAATAGCTAATATGGCGCTAAACCTAGTGGCCCACACCGAAGGAAAAGAATATGACTCTGGCGGAGAAATGGCTAAAAATGGTTCTATTAAAACAGCGCTGCTGGAGCAATTAAACAAACTAGCCTACCATCAATTACCTGCTCCTAAAAGCATAGGAAAGGAGTGGTTTAACGCTAAAGTAAAACCGCTGATAGATAAGGCCTTAAAGGATTATTCCTCCTCAGATGTTTTGGCTACTCTATGTGAACATATAGCTATTCAAATAGCTGCTCAAATCTCCAGGTCAGGAAAACTCCTGATAACAGGTGGTGGAGCTAAAAATGTTTTTTTGATACAGCGCATTAAGAAACTTTGCTCCGCAGAGGTCACTCTACCAAGTGAAGAATTAATAGACTTTAAAGAAGCCTTGATCTTCGCCTTCTTGGGAACTCTTCATGCTACTCATCAAACCAACACTCTACAGGCTGCAACTGGCTCTAGCTGCAATCACGTAGGCGGTTGTATCTACAGTCCATTTATAAGGAAGAAAAATTAATGCATTGCAACGCAGAAATACTTCGGCCGCCCTTTGTTATTTTCTATTTTTGAGCACTATTATTTTAAGACTCAATGAAAGACTTATTAAAGCAATACGAAGACAAGAAGCCAGAAGTAGTTTTCAACTGGAATGACCCGCACACAGAAGCTGAAGGATGGGTAGTCATCAACAGTCTAAGAGGCGGTGCCGCGGGTGGCGGAACCAGAATGAGAGCTGGATTAGATATGCACGAGGTAACTTCTCTAGCTAAAACTATGGAAGTTAAATTCACCGTTTCTGGCCCTCAAATAGGAGGAGCTAAATCTGGAATAAACTTTGACCCGAAAGACCCTAGAAAAAAAGAGGTCTTAGAAAGATGGTACGCTAGCGGTTACGCCACTTTTAAAACATTACTACGGAACAGGTGGGGATTTAAACGTGGATGAAATTCACGAGGTGATTCCTATGACTGAGGATAACGGTGTATGGCATCCACAAGAAGGAGTTTTTAACGGTCATTTTCAGCCCAATGAGGCTCAGAAAGTAAAACGTATAGGAAACTTAAGAATGGGTGTCGTGAAGGTGTTGGAAGACCCTAAATACTCGCCAGACATCAATAAAAAGTTTAAAGTAGCTGATATGATTACCGGTTACGGGGTGGCAGAATCTGTAAGACATTATTATGATATTTACGGAGGAAGCATAAAAGGAAAAAGAGTCATAGTTCAGGGCTGGGGAAATGTAGGTTCTGCTGCAGCTTATTACTGTGCACAAATGGGTGCTAAAGTAGTAGGGATTATAGACAGAGTAGGAGGATTAATTAATTCAGAAGGAATGTCTTTTGAAGAAATTAAAGCGCTTTTCCTAACTAAAAACGGAAATGAACTCAATGCTTCTAATATGCTTTCATATGACGAGGTCTATGATAAGATTTGGGATTTAGACGGCACGGTCATTGATTCAAGCCACCGATACAGCACACTGCCAAACGGTGATGATCTGAATGATAGATGGTGGATTAGAAGTTATTTCTTCAGGAGCAAATGTGCCGTTTGCAGATAAAGAGATTTTCTTTGGTCCTATTATGGAATTTGTGGATGAAAATATTAGTGTGATTCCGGATTTCGTGGCTAACTGTGGTATGGCTCGAGTGTTCGCCTATTTAATGAGTCAAGGTGATGTAGATATGACTGATGAAGGAATTTTCTCAGACACATCAAACATTATTAGACAAGCTATTGTAAACATTCATAAATTAAATCCAGACAAGAATAACATCTGTGCTACTGGATTTGAAATCGCACTTAAAAAGTTAGTTTAGAACAAGATAATAAGTATAAAAATGTTTAAATATTTCTTAGGTAATAGCCCATCATGGTATAAGTACATCATGATTTTCTTCTTTGTTTTTAACGTGATTTCTTATTTCACTTTGGGAGCTACAGTTACATCATGGATTTTTATCGGTGAGTTTATTTTCACCTTAGCGATGGCATTAAAATGCTACCCGCTGCAGAGCGGAGGGTTGCTAGCCATACAGATTTTAGCATTAAACCTTACTACACCTCAAAACTCCTATAATGAAGTGTCTGCCAATTTAGAGGTGGTTCTTCTACTCGTTTTTATGGTGGCGGGGATTTACTTTATGAAACCACTACTGATGTATATCTTCAGTAAGGTATTTACTAAGATTAAATCGAAAATAGTTTTATCACTGTTATTCGTATTCTTGTCGGCTGTGCTTTCAGCATTCTTAGATGCTCTTACAGTTACTGCTGTTCTTATTAGTGTGGCTATAGGTTTTTATGGTGTCTATCATAAAATTCATTCTAGTGATTCGGATTTAAATGATTCTGGAGAACTGGACAGAAAAGAACTGAGTGGAGACACGCTGGAGCAATTTAAAAGCTTCTTAAGAAGTCTTATCATGCATGGTGTGGTAGGTACTGCCTTAGGTGGGGTATGCACCATAGTAGGAGAGCCTCAAAATCTTTTGATAGGTGAGAAAATGGGCTGGGATTTCGCGCAATTCTTTATTATTATGTCTCCTGTTACCATTCCTGTATTAATCGGTGGATTAATTACTACTGTTATATTAGAAGCTACAGGAACATTCGGTTTCGGTGCTAAGCTACCTGAAGTGGCTAGAACTATTATAGAAAACTATACTGAAGAAGAAGATGAGAAAAGAACTCCTGGTGAGAAGTATGGTCTTTGGGTTCAGGGAATATCTGCTATTCTTTTAATAGCTGGACTGGCACTTCATATAGCTCCCGTAGGAATGATAGGACTTGGATTAATCGTAGTTCAAACTGCCTTTATGGGAATCACAGATGAACACCAATTAGGACATGCTTTCGAAGAAGCGCTGCCTTTTACAGGTCTATTGGTAGTGTTCTTTGTGATAGTAGCCATGATTCATGACCAGCATTTATTCGCTCCTATTATTCACTGGGCTTTAGAACAGAGTCCAGCTAGCCAACCAGCTATTTTCTATATGGCTAACGGCATATTATCCATGATCTCGGATAACGTATTCGTAGCTACGGTTTACATCAATGAAATAGAACAAGCATTTAACAATGGACTGATAGACAGACCACAATTCGAGAAGTTAGCTGTAGCTATTAATACAGGAACCAACCTGCCCAGTGTAGCTACGCCTAATGGTCAAGCGGCATTCTTATTCTTGCTTACTTCTGCACTGGCTCCACTCATTAATTTGAGCTATGGAAAAATGGTAGTAATGGCTATTCCATACACCATCGTTTTAGGAAGCTTAGGCCTTTTAGGAATATTGTATTTCTTATAAATCGTTCTTAAACATCAAGCTTAGGATATTAACCGTTCAGAATGGAAAATTCTGGAGGAACCAATCGATGCTGAATAATTTTCCACCTACTTTCACCGTTAAGCATTATATCTGACAAGTTTTCAGATGTAAACCTGCTTATTCGGGAAGTGTTTCCGTAAACATATTTTATTAATTAGAGTACGCATTTAAAAAATCAACTGAATGAATCCCTTATTCTACCTACAAAACGGCGGACTAACCGTTGGAGATGAAACCACTAATACGACTACTGAAGTAGCAGAAGAAGCCGTAAAATCAGAAGGTATCATAGATGTTATGTTAGAGAGTTGGTACATTATGGGACCTCTTTTAGTCCTAAGCATACTGGCCGTTTATATCTTTTTCGAGCGTAGCATGGCTATCTCTAGAGCATTAAAAGAAGAGAAAAACTTCATGCCTAAGATTAAGGACTATGTGCATGACGCTAAAATAGAATCTGCCAGAAACTTATGTTCCACTACAGATTCTCCTGTAGCTAGAATGTTAGATAAAGGGCTTTCTAGAATAGGGAAACCATTAACAGATATTACTGCAGCCATAGAAAACGTGGGAAAATTAGAAATTTACAGTCTAGAGAAAAACCTTACTGCCTTAGCTACTATAGCAGGAGCTGCACCTATGATAGGTTTCTTAGGAACAGTTATAGGTATGGTTCAGGTGTTTTATAACATGCAGACTAAAGGAGTTGTAGAAATAGACGATTTAGCAGGAGGTATGAAATTCGCCATGATTACAACTGTAGCTGGTTTGATAGTAGGAATTATAGCGTATGTCGCATATAACTCTTTAGTAGCTAGAGTGAGTAAAGTGATTAATAAAATGGAAGCAGGAAGTATAGAGTTCTTAGACATTTTAGAAGAACCAGGAAAATAACCCCCACACATGGATTTTAAAAGACGAAATAATGTAGATGTGAATCCGGGGATGTCTTCCATGACAGATTTGGTTTTCCTAATGCTGATATTCTTTATTCTTTTGGCCACTCAGAGTAAGTACAGGGCTAAATGTGAATTTACCAAAGGCCCAAGGAAGCGTTGGAGGTTCTAGTCAAGTGACTGTAGGAATAGACCCAGAAAGTAATTTTTTCATCGGAAATGAACCGGTCGCTAGGGAAGAGCTAGAGGTAAAACTACAAGCTCTTCTGGTGGACAAAGACCCAGATAAGAAAATGATTATTCTTAAAGCAGATGAGATGGCCCCTACTGGTGCGACTATTGGAGTGGTGGGAATGGCGAAAGTCAACGAATGGAAAATAATGGTCCAAACCAAAAACGCGAAATAATATGATATACGCAGGAAAAAAAGAAGACTCCAGAACATCAGCCATTATAACAATGGTGGTTCATACAGTTATTTTCTTGCTCATATTTTTCTTTATGAGTTTTGATTTACCGGATCCGCCACCAGCAGAAACTTATGCAGAACTCTCTCTAGCAGATTTCGGTTATTCTGATACAGGAAGTGGAGACAATGAGGGCGCGCCTACTCAGAGTAGTGCTGCTGTAGCAGAAGAAACTCCAGAAGAAGCAGTGGTAGACAACACTTCAGAAGTGGCTGCTAATGTAGCAGAAACTCCATCTACCAGCACTCAGCCTGCGACTACTCAGACTCAAGCTCAAACACAGAGCCAAACACAAGCACAAACTCAATCTACTTCTAATGCTCTCAATAGCGCGTTGCAAAACATGAACAGCGGTGGAGATGGAAATGATGATACTGGTGGAAATGTAGGAACGCAATCTGGACAGATCAATGGAAAAGGTGTTTTCGGAGAAGGCGGTGATTCTTATAATCTAGCTGGTCGGGGAATGGATCGGAACACCAACATTTCAAGGGGAACCAACAAAAGGATGGACGGGTAGTCGTAAAAATAGACGTAAATAGAAGCGGAAAGGTAATCAGCGCCAGAGTAGACCCAATCAGAGTCAAATACTCACTGAAAAATCGCTATATGGGATTTAGCTATAAAAATGGCTAAAACGGCCACGTTTAATAACGACCAAGCTGCCAAAATTCAGCAGCGAGGAACAATAACCTTTACGTTCAAAGTCAACTAATTGGAATACGAAGAAATTCTTCAGCGTATGTTTTCCAGTTTACCCATGTATCAGCGGGTAGGTGCAGCAGCCTATAAAGCTGATTTATCCAATACTTGGTCGTTAGCTGAACTTACAGATCATCCAGAAAAAAATTTCAGAAGTATTCATGTAGCTGGGACCAATGGAAAAGGTTCTACCGCTCACATGCTTGCCTCCATATTTATGGAAGCCGGCTATAAAGTTGGTCTCTATACTTCTCCTCACTTAGTGGATTTTAGAGAAAGAATCAAGATGAACGGGAGGATGATTCCCAAACAAAATGTAGTAGATTTTTACACTACTTATTCTCTGAAGTGGGCAGAGATTCAACCCTCATTTTTCGAGATGACAGTACTGATGGCTTTTGATTATTTTAGCACTGAAAAAGTAGATATAGCCATTATAGAAACGGGCATGGGTGGAAGGTTGGATAGCACTAATATTGTTCAGCCAGAAGTTTCTGTGATTACCAATATCGGTTTAGATCACACCCAGTTTTTAGGAAACACCATTCCACTCATCGCTGGAGAAAAGGCAGGAATTATTAAAGAAAATACTCCTGTGGTTTGTGGGCAGATGCTGCCAGATGCTTTTGAGGTGATAAACCGCGTTGCAACGCAGAAAAACACGCTTATTCATCCCTCAAACACTACAACTCCTATATACACGTCTGACCTTAGAGGAGATTACCAAAAACAGAATATCCAAACTGCGCTAAAGACCATCGAGGTCATTCAATCTCAAAAGAAATTCTATATCCAAGAACTGCACATCAAAGCTGGTATAGCTCACATAAAGTCAAACACAGGACTTAGAGGAAGGTACGAGATTCTATCAGAAAACCCCAGAGTTATAGCAGATGGCGGACATAATGCAGCTGGGATTAAGGTTCTGTTAAACGAGCTTAAAAAGGAGAGTTACTCAAAACTTCGCATCGTGTGGAGCATGGTTTCTGATAAAGATACGACAGAAGTTTTTAGCCTTCTTCCTAAAGATGCTGCTTATTATTTCTGTGAGTCATCTGTACCCAGAGCCATGAAATTAGCTGACCTGGTAAAGAACGCTGAGCCATTTGATTTCGCCTTTTCAACTCACGAGACTGTAAAAGAAGCACTATCAGTGGCTAAAAAAGAATCGCAAAACAATGACTTAATTCTAGTTACTGGAAGCTTTTTCACGGTAGCGGATGTTTTATCCCAATAAACTACATCACCTAAAAGAAGAACATTAAATAGTTTTCCAGCAGATGCGAAAAATTTTATTAAACGTAGCTTATAAGCTGACAAAAAAAAACCCACTCAAATGAGTGGGTTTTTTTGTGGGCGCTGAGGGATTCGAACCCCCGACCCCCTCGGTGTAAACGAGGTGCTCTGAACCAACTGAGCTAAGCGCCCTTATATTCCAATAACTATTTTTGGAAAGGGAGTGCAAATATAATACTCTTATTTCAATTGCAAAGCATATTTCTTAAATTAAGCGGAATAACTCGTCATATTTATTTAGAGTACTTTTTAGACATCACCTGTCCATCTTCAGTTCTTATTTCTAAAAAATAAACACCACTACTTAGCGACTGCTTATCTATGCTAATTCTGTTTTTGGTGGTTGCTAAGTACTCCACTATCTTACTTCCTTTAACGTCATAGCGCTTAACATCTATTCTTCCTGACCTATCATTTAAGCGTCTAATTAGCATCCGTTTGAAAACCGACTGCATTCTGGATTATATTTCTCATCCCTGACGATCTCTTCAATGCGCATTACAAATCCCTTTCAATAGAGCCGTAAACTAACAATATTTAGGCATTTTAGCACCTGCCTAATAAACAGAATCTAGGAGCTTCTGGGTGTAAGAGTGTCGGGGGTTCGTGTAAATCTCCTCTGCCGTTCCGTATTCCACAATCTCCCCTTCTCTCATCACCATAACCCTATCGCTCATGTAATTAACCACAGACAAGTCATGAGATATAAATAGAAATGTCAAGTTGTACTCCGCCTTCAGGTCATTTAAAAGGTTCAACACCTGGGCCTGAACAGAAACATCTAATGCAGAAACAGATTCATCAGCGATTATAAACTCAGGATTAGCAGCTAAAGCTCGAGCAATAACAACCCTTTGCCGCTGCCCTCCACTAAATTGATGAGGATACTTGTACAAACTATCAACAGATAAACCCACATCAATTATAAGCTTATTACATAGACTCTCTCTCTCTTGTTTATTAAGACTAACTTGATGTTTGGTCAGCACTTCTTCCAAAACCTTCTTTACGGAATGTTTAGGGTTTAAAGCACTAAAAGGATCCTGAAAAATAAACTGAATTCTTCCTCTAAGCTGCCTCCAATCCTTCATGGAATATCCAGAAATATCTACTCCATTATAAATAAGCACCCCAGCATCAGCAATCAAAAGGCCTGTAATTATTTTGCTCAAAGTAGATTTACCGCAACCCGACTCTCCTACTAAGCCTAATGTTTCTCCTTTTCTTATCTCGAATGAAACATTGTTTACTGCCTTAATGATTTCACTTTTCCCACCAAAAATACTGGCTCTTTTTCCATAGGACTTTTTCAGGCCCTCTACCCTGTAGATTACTTGACCATCATTTCTGTTGGTCGGAGGCCTTAGCAGAGACAAAGTCTCTCCGTAAATGACTTGATCTACTGTGGTTAATCTATATTTTTTGTTTGTATTCTCAGGCTTACACGCGATTAGACCCTTAGTATAAGAAGTAGAAGGATCATTAAAAATCTTGTCTGCACTGTCATACTCTCTAGCCACCCCTTGCTGCATAACCAATACGTTATCCGCTATACACTTCACCACACCTAAATCATGAGATATGAATACTACAGCAGTATGGTGCTCAATTTGGAGTCTTGATATTAAGTCTAAAACACTTTTCTGAACAGTCACATCTAAAGCAGTGGTTGGTTCATCAGCGATAAGTAAGCTTAGGCTTGCAACACATAGCCATGGCTATCATAACACGCTGCCGTTGACCACCGCTCAATTCATGCGGGTAAGATGAGATTATTCTACTAGGGTTCGGTAACTCAACCTTCTGAAACCATTCTTCAGCCAGCTGGACAGCTTCCTTCTTGGCAAGGTTTAAATGTCTTCTAATTACTTCAACGAGCTGATCTCCACATTTGAACAATGGATTCAAACTAGTCATTGGTTCCTGAAAAATCATCCCTATCTCACAACCTCTTAATGAATGTGACGCCTC
The DNA here is from genome assembly GCA_905182895.1 of Flavobacteriales bacterium UBA4466. Taxonomy (GTDB): domain Bacteria; phylum Bacteroidota; class Bacteroidia; order Flavobacteriales_D; family Sanyastnellaceae; genus ASP10-05a. The sequence continues at coordinate 1,120 of CAJJDD010000022.1, read as the reverse complement.
TGAGGACTTTAACAACTCTATTACTTGATTTTGAATTCTAAGCGTTGCAACACCACTTTCTATCCTTGCTGCCTCCTTAGGCAATAAACCCAATAACGCCAAACAGGAGACAGACTTTCTAGATGAAGCAACAAACTCCTTAGATAAATTAACAGAAAAAGAAATATTTTTAACTACAGGCTTCCAAAGCCCATCTTTCAGGAAAGAAACAGTGAGATTTTTAACTGAAAGAAGTTCTGTATCCATATTAATCAGCTATTCCGTCTTCTTGATAAAAAGTAACCGCTAAATATGGTTTATAGTGACTGTAGCTTTCATCGATTAAACTGATTTCAATATCATCGCCTGACTTAGTTTCAGTATACCAAACTACATATCCCTCATCCTCACTTCCCTCGCCATAAGCCCTGTTATAATATTTTTTAAACTCATTATACAGCAGATTGCAGTCCGAAAAATTTTTAGGGAAGATGTCCAAGTCAATACTATAAAGCTCCCCGTTTTTGAAGTCATAATTGATGTCGTAAAAAGTAGAATCTTTTATACTCAAAGGTATTCTTGCAGTAAGTTCATCGGGCATTTCAGAAACGATATGAGGTTTCATTTTTTTCATCACGTATTCTATATCATCACCTATGCTAGTGCCATGAATATCTCCAGGATGATTAGTATCCAAAACATCTATTAATCCCTGAGGGTCATCCTTATTATTCGTGTTTGTACCACAGGAATAAAAAGCCAAGAGCGCTATGTATATAATTTTCTTCAAAAAAGAAAAGCAAAACCTAAAGATAGAGCTAATATCTAATTAGACCTTAAAAAACACAAAAGGTCTGAGCATATTTATTGTATAATGAGTATAATTCATTCTTATCTTTCACATTTCTGAACCTCACGAGATCACGTTTTAAAACATCTCTACCCGGAAAGACTTAAATGATTAATAAACAAACGATAGACCGAATTTTTGACGCTCTAATAATAGAGGATATCGTAGGCGAATTTGTGCATTTAAAAAAAGCTGGAGCTAACTTTAAAGCAAGAAGCCCATTTACTGACGAAAAAACTCCCTCATTCTACGTTTCACCATCAAAAGGTATTTTCAAATGTTTCTCAACAG
>CAJJDD010000021.1 GCA_905182895.1 Flavobacteriales bacterium UBA4466 | reverse complement strand
CTTTAAAATTCAAATTAGAGATAGTACTAATAATATTTATAATTTCTTCTTCCGTCTCCTCATCAAGCTCAAGAGTAATCGAAGGATTAAAGCCGGAAGTATTTATTATGCTCATCCCTTTAAATAACATTAAATCCTCTAAAACTATATTAAGCGGGACATTATCAAAACTTAAATCACCCTTCTCCCATTTCTTCAAAGAAGAATGCATGTACTTTGTCTTCGAAACACTTGACACTCCTTCTCCCCTTAATAAAAACACCTCAGCGTTATTAGAGTTAACCTTCACTTTTCCTGTGAAACATTTGACATCTAATAATTCATTTCTACTCGTTACATAAAAAGATGTTCCTAAAACAGAAACATTACCATTGGCAGTGTTCACGGTAAATGGGACTCCTTTTTTTACCTCGAAAAAGGCCTCTCCATTTAGGTTAACATCTCTTGAATCAGCATCAGACCCGAATTCCATTTTACTATTAGGGCTAAGCGATACTGCAGAACCATCAGGAAGAATGTGGTAGCTAACTGAACTTGAATCGTTCACAAACGAAGTAAAGTTTTCTGACGGATACAGAAAGAACACAGCACATGCGACACAAGCTGCCGCTGCGTATGGCAGAAATTTAGCCAAGACACTTCTTCTTTTAAGTTGTATTATGTTATCCGTTCTTTCCAGCTTAGAATTAAGCTCTAACCATATCTGGTCTTGAGATTTATTCTCAGGAACGCTTAATGACGACAGTATAATCCATGATAGTTAAATATTCTAATTTTGGTAATTCTGAGTCTATTACAAACTAAAAAAGAATTCCCCCACCAAAAAATAAAAATTTATTCTTCTAATTATTCAAGTAGTGCCAGTCAAACCAGCAAACACCCCAAAACCATTGTTAATGTTGTTAGGTGCAGAGTACAGTGACCCAGAAAACTGGCTAGGAGCATAATTAAAATACTCCGAGTATTCAGGAGATAATGCGTATATGGTAAGTTTGTGTAAACCTAAAAACGAGAAATCATCCGCTAGAATATTAGCATTATCAGTTTTAAAGGCCTCGCATAAGAATCGTCAAATTTTCCTTGTGCATTGTTAAAGGTTAGTGGTATCGGATTTTCTTCATCCACTATTAGATCCAATAGATATTCGTATTCTGGATCAGACTCCCAACTCACAGACCCTAAAACCTGATTACTCCCTCCAGCATCGATTACAGAAACTCCGTCAAATGTACTTGTAACTATGAGAACTTCTGGAATCTCACAGCTAGAAGTAATTACTTTTTCGTTGTAGTTCACTTCTAAAGTAACAAAAGACCCTGGAAGTACTGTGTATTCCTCGTTTGTATAAAACCCTGGGGAAGCACCATTAGCTTCTAGTACAATCAATTCGTCTCCGATTCTAAGATTCACCTCTGCGTCAAGAATAGGCCTTGTTTCTTGGTTGTCAAACTCTCTAGAAGTTAACACTCTCTCTAAATACACGTCAGTAACTGGTTTATTTCCATGCAAATAAGCCTTAACCACCACTGGGGCATCAGGAACCTCATTGAAATCCTTCTTACAAGAAGAAAACAAATCTACAACGAAAAATAATAACAATAATCTATGCATTAGATGCTTAAGGTTATAAAAACGCTGTAAAGACGACCTAAATGTCGCGTTTCGCGCTCTAAAATAAGAAAATTATCGCCTTGACTTGTTTCATTTATGTGATAACTGTAAAATCTAATATTCTGATTATTAAAAATATTCTGCAACTGAACCGCTAATTGTTGCCTTAATAGAATTGAATAAATTTAACTTATAGCCAACAGATAAATCAGTTCTAAAAAAAGAAGGAAGTGAGGCACTATTGTTTTCACCAAAGAGTAAAAAGGGTTGGAAATCACCATTCACTAGCTCCAGAACATAGCTGCCTACTACTGGCGTATATGGCTTACCTGAGGCCCATACAGAGTTGGATGATATATTTAAATTGTTATTCTCCCACAACCACAATAAACTCATATTATGCTTAGAGACTTGACCATTTCTAAAATTTAACTCTTCAGAATTCTGTGTTAATGTGCTTCTTGAATCATAAAGAGCATAGCTAGCAGAAAATTTATTTCTTCGCACATTCACCTGACTAGAAATCTCGACACCGGATGTTGCTCTTTGTCCAAAGACAATCTCATCCCCGTTTTGATTAGAGCCCGACATAATGATAGCTCAAGTTTTCCTGAGAGCCCGACTGAGAGGCTAAAAAGCCCTCAAAATCCAGCTTTATCTTTTTCAGGCTTACGTTCAATCCTGCAACAAGCTGTTCAGATCTAGAGTAAGGTGTCTCATTGTTTTCGCCAGACAATTGCCACTCCTCTGCGGCCCCTCTGAAAAAATTAAGCGACCTCGTTTTTCTCAAAAATTGATAATGGACTCCATACCCTGCTTTTATAGATACATCCATCACTTATATTGTAGTTAAACTTGAGCCTTGGTTCCCAAAAAGGTTCCTTATACTTGCTACTGGAGATAACTCTTACACCGAGTTTGGTCGAGAACCTTTTTTTATTTACTAAGGCGCGCGCAAAATAGTTAGTCAACATTCCTCCAAACCCTCTTCGAATTATAGGCACGGAAAAAGAGGACTCTTTAAGTTTAAAACTATTAAAATTATTCTCTATTCCCACCTTGAAATCTAAACTATCTGAATAAATGTAATCCCATTCACTTTTAAAAGTAACATCATTTACTTCATTCTCATAACTAGATTGAAGCTGAAAAGATGAGCTATTAAACAATCCAATTATCGTTTCTAAACTCCCACTACGCGTCTTAAAATCTGAGAATGAAACTAAGTGCTTGGCCTTAATCTTCTCCTTGAATTTATGTTTAAACACCAAGGAGCCTCCGTAATTAACCCATTCATATTGATTGTCATACACAATAGAAAAGTTGATTTCCTCCAATGAGTCGACAATATTCTGACTAGAAACATCTTGACTGAAAAACCCGCTTGCTGTGAGAGAAAAATCTTTTTTAGAGCTAAAATGTATTTTAGCCTGCAAGTCACTAAAATCCACTTCTGGCTGAACCTCAGAAACGAAAGCATCTAAAACTTCACTACTCCCTGAAAAAGAGATGTTTGAATTATAAATAGAATTGAATAAGTCCCTATACAGTTCACTATTCAATAATTGAGTATGTGACTTACGGCCCGAGAGAGAAAATGTTAATCTCTGTTTTAGAAGGGGACCATCCAATCTAGCGGAACTACTTAAAAGACCATTCTGAATTTTCAAGCCTAATTTTTCATCATTACCTTCATAAGAAGAAATATCAAAAACAGCTGAACTTCTTCCTCCAAAAGACGGGGAGTAACCCGTTTTCAACACCCTAATATTCTTAACTGATAGAGCGTTTATAGAGCTAAATAAACCAAAAAAATGATCCGGATTAAAAACCGGATAACCATCCAAGTAATACAAATTTTCACTTTGACTCATTCCCCGAGTTCCTAAACCTTCGTTATTCCCGGTAGTTAAATCAAATCCAGGTATCGATTTCACTAGTGAGAGTGCGTCTGACTCTCCAACAATACTGAGTTGGTTTGCTCTCAAAACATCAACGGTGAAGTTAGAAATCTCTTTTCCTACTAACTATTGGCGGAGATTCATAAGACTCTATTAAAGCACCATTTATTAAAGTAGATTCAGGCTTAAGTAGGACTTGAATTTTCTTTGGATTTTGAAAATCAATCGGTCTTACTACACTCTCCTTATAGCCAACATAAGAAATACTGATAGAACAAGTATCAGAGAAAAAAGCTTCTATTTGAAATTCTCCGTCTTGATTACTTTGCACAGTTATCTCTGAATTCGACGATTTAATAGTCGCGTAAGGAAGAACTTCTCTAGTATAGAAGTCCCTGCATTCACCCATTAACCTGAAATTAAACAAACCTGGGGCTTGATTAGATGCAGATAAATCTTCTGCTCTATAAATAAGAATCAAGCCATTGGAAAAAGTGAAGCTTAAATCTGAAGGCAAAATAATCTCAAGAATAGTTGGGACACTTTTATTTTTGAACTGCCCATTCACTTTATGGCCTCTTAATTCCTGTGCAGAATAAGCAAACCTCTCAGTAGAGTTTTTCTTTAGACGTTTTAAAGCTTGCAGTAATGGCTCATTATCAAACTCTATTGAAATTACGTCATTGGCATCTTGTAAGAATGAATGAGAGCCAACGAATAAAAAAAGAAACAAAAGGAAATGTCTCGTCATTCTACAAAATAAGACTTTTTAAAGCTTTACTCCTAAGATTTCGTTTAAGATATGAATAGCCTTGCTTATTCGCTTCTCTATAGCCTTCACACTCAGACCGAGCCTTTCTGCTATTTCTTTATACTTTAAACCTTCAATCCTGTTCATTAAGAAAACCTCTCTACTTCCCTCAGGAATTTTAGACAAAGCATCATTTAATTTAGTCTCATACTCCTTTTTCATCATCTGAAATTCCGGGTTCTCATTCTCCGTATAAATTTCTAATTGATTTTGAAATTTGTACCTCAGCTGATTTCTTTTGAGCTGATTAATAGTGGTGTTATTCGCTATAGTATAGAGGTAGCTTTTAACAGTACTTTTTTTAATAGAGTTTCTATTCTCCCACAATTTAACAAAAGCATCTTGAGCCAAATCCTCGGCCATGCCTGTATCCCCCACTTTATAGTAAATAAAACTCTTTATAGGTTTATAATACTCGTCAAAAAGAGCTTTATACTCGAGAACAGACAATATGGTATTCGATTCTTTTTCCATAGTAACGTTCGACTAAAATATGTACAAATGACGTTTCAATCCAATCATTTCGAACTCAATATTAGATGCTTAAATTATCTCCATCTTCTCTAGCTGATAACTATCGCTAGTTTACCTGAAAATTTCTTTAATTTTACTCTAAAATTGTTTAACGTGAGAAGAGCATTAGTAATAGGAGCAGGAGGACAGATAGGGACTGAGTTAACCATAAGACTAGCCAAGGAGTTAGGTGTCGGAAATGTAGTCGCATCTGATTTAAATGCGCCAAAAATATCTGAAAATACTGCTATTTTAGCACTAAAACTAGATGTCTTAGACCAAGTTAGATTGAAACAAATAGTTCTTGATTACGAAATCAACGAAGTATATCACCTGGCAGCGACACTTTCCGCAACTGCTGAAAAAAACCCTGGGTTTTCTTGGCATCTAAACATGCAGAGCCTTTTGAACATCCTTGACTTAGCCAAAGAAGGATTAATTCAAAAAGTGTTTTGGCCTAGTAGTGAAGCCGATTTCGGACCAAGGCTCACCTAAAACCAATGACACCTCAGCACACTTTCATGAATCCAAATACTGTTTATGGGATTTCTAAATCAGCAGGAGAAAACTGGTGTAACTACTACTTCGAAAAACACAATGTAGATGTTCGAAGCTTGAGGTTCCCTGGTTTATTAGGCTACAAGTCAGACCCAGGAGGCGGAACTACAGACTATGCATTATGGGCACTGAAAAATGCTGCTCACAACGCACCGTATGTTTCTTTCTTAGATGAGAGTACAATACTGCTTACCCTATGATGCATATGGAAGACGCTATCGATGGCATCATTAAACTAATGAGTGCCAAGCCAGAACAGGTGAAAGTACGTACTTCCTATAATATTTCCAGCACGAGTTTCACTCCTGAAGAGCTCGAAAAAGAAATACAAAAATTCAAACCCGCTTTTAAAATTTCTTACCAGTCTGATTTTAGACAGGCTATAGCTGATTCCTGGCCGGACTCTCTGGACGACAGTGAAGCCAGATTAGACTGGGGTTGGAATCCTAAGTACAATTTCTCTTCAATGGTTCAAAATATTCTAGAGGGATTTAAAAAAAAACTTCTGACCGTAACTGAATAGACTTTTCATCGTAAAAGAATTAACAGAAAACATGAAAGGCATTCTAAATAATTATTTTATTTCTGTGATAGCATCGGCAAGCCTCGTTTGCGGCTCCGTTTATTACTATTCTGACGCAATCCAAAATCACATAGATGAAACAGGAATGCGCCAAGGGTCATGGGTTATTACAGGCGCTATGACTAAAGATTCAGCCTACGAACTAGGAGACACAGTAGAAGAAGGAAATTTCATAGATGATAAAAATAGGGACGTGGAATAAATACTCCCCCTCTGGGAAATTAAGAAGCCAAATTACATACGAGAATAATAGGCCTATCGGGGCGTACATTATTTATTATGAAAATGGAATCGTAGAAGAATCAGGTAACTGGCAGAGAAATAAAAACACAGGAGAATTTAAACGCAATTACTCAAACGGGCATCCTCATCAACGGTTCTCATTCTCCGATTCCGGAAAGAGAAATGGCAAACAGACCTACTATCACGAAAACGGTAAATTAGCCTTGCTTGTAGAGTTAGTTAACGGAAAAGAAGCTGGAGTTATGAGGAGGTTTAACGAGAACGGAGAACTCTCTGAAGAAACACACTTCAACAACGGGAAATACATCCCAAGAAGTATCAGCCCTCCCAAAGCAAAACCAATAGAATTCACGCCGCCTCCTGTTGAAGTTACCGAGAATTCATATATTGTAGCTACTCCAGAGGCAACTAAGGAAGATGAAACTAATGCGGCTCATCAGTTTAACGAGAATGGACATAACATTCTTTATGACCAGAATAACAACATTTCTCAATCAGGATACTTTAAAGAAGGCAGACTTTGGAACGGGAAATGGTTCAAGTATAATGTGAATGGAATAGCTCTTAGAGTTGACATTTATAGAAACGGGAAATTCATAGGTCACGGAGTCCTTGAGCAAGAATAATTCTACCTTCTCAATTACTAAATTGTATTAAGCAGCTTTTAGCCTTATAAAATCCCTCCTTCTCTTTACTTTTCACTTTCTTTGCTCCATGGAAAACCAGCTGTATATACAAAATAGCCTTACTAGAAAAAAAGAGCTTTTCATCCCTATTTCAGCCCCAAATGTAGGCATGTATGTATGTGGCCCGACTGTTTACAGTGATGTCCACTTAGGAAACGTTAGAACCTTTCTCTCATTTGATGTAGTTTTTAGATATCTCAAATTCATTGGCTACAAAGTTCGATACGTCAGAAACATAACCGATGTTGGTCACCTAGTAGGTGATGGAGATGAAGGAGAAGATAAAATAGCGCGAAAGGCCAAATTGGATAATATTGAACCTATGGAAGTGGTTCAGAAATACACCAATGGTTTTCGTGGCGTAATGCGGCTTTTCAATATACAAGACCCTTCCATAGAACCTTCTGCCACCGGTCATATTATGGAACAGATAGAGATGATAGAAGAAATCATTAAAAATGGTTTCGCTTATGAATCTAATGGCTCTGTATATTTTGATGTGAAAAAATACAATTCCACACATGACTACGGAACACTCTCTGGAAGAAATATCGAGGATTTAATTTCTAACACTAGAGAGCTCGATGGGCAATCTGAAAAAAGAGATTCACTAGATTTTGCTCTTTGGAAAAGAGCAGACCCCCATCATCTTATGAGATGGAACTCTCCATGGAGCATTGGCTTCCCTGGATGGCATTTAGAATGTTCAGTGATGAGCACTAAATACCTCGGTGAAACCTTTGATATACATGGCGGAGGAATGGACTTAAAATTTCCTCATCATGAATGTGAAATAGCACAAAACATAGGAGCTGGCGGGAAATCGCCTGTAAACTACTGGATTCATGGAAACATGCTTACTGTTAACGGCAGAAAAATGGCTAAATCAGAAGGTAACGGATTTACCCCAGAAGAACTTGTTACTGGTAATCATAAGTTATTAGAAAAAGGATACAGCCCCATGACCGTGCGGTTCTTTATGTTGCAAAGTCACTACGGGAGTACGCTAGACTTCTCTAACGAAGCCCTGCAAGCTGCAGAAAAGGGATATAAAAAATTAGTAAACGCATTAAAAACGGTTACATCACTTCACCCATCAGATGAAAACGAGGTGAACGCTGAAGAACTTCAAGCTAAATGTTATGCGGCCATGAATGATGATTTTAACACTCCTATTCTGATTGCTCATTTATTCGAAGGAGTAAAGATTATTAATTCTGTGTATGATGGAAGCGCTAAAATTGACGATAAAAATCTCACTCTACTGAACAAAGTCATGAACCTCTTTTCTCATGAGGTTTTGGGGTTTGTTAAAGAAACTTCAAATGCCAATGGCCATGTACTAGAAGGTCTTATGGAGCTGGTCATAGACTTAAGAAAACAGTCTAGAGAAGAGAAAAACTGGGGAGTATCTGATAAAATCAGAGACCAACTAGCCCAATTGAATATAAAAATAAACGACTCTAAAGAAGGAAGCACTTGGAACCATGAGGAATAAACCCATTTTTAAAATAGTAGCCGTATTAGCAGTACTTCTATTTTTGTTTTTTATCGTTTTTTCTGCGTTGCAACGCAAACCTAACTCAAAGCAAAAAAGTTCTAATCAGACAGCTAAGAAAAGAATTAAAGCTCCCAAATTCAGCTCAGACTCCGCTTACGCATACATACAAAAACAAGTGGATTTTGGCCCAAGAAACCCTAATTCAGCATCAGCTGAAGCTTGTGGGAATTGGTTAGAAAGCAAACTAGAAGGTTTTGGAGCTAACATTATTACTCAAGAAGACAACGTAACTGCCTATGATGGCACTGTTCTCCGAATGAAAAATATAATCGCAGAATTTCAACCAGAAAAGAAAAAGCGAATTATGCTATATGCTCACTGGGACACGCGACCATTTGCAGATAAGGACACTGTTCGAATTAACGAACCTATAGATGGGGCAAATGATGGCGGAAGTGGCGTAGGTGTGCTTTTAGAAATATCTCGCATGCTTAGTAAGAACCCGACAGACTATGGAGTAGACATCATTCTATTTGACTCCGAGGACTACGGAAGACCTACATATGCTTCGGGCTCTAATTACAAAGATTGGTGTCTGGGCAGTCAATACTGGGCTAACAAACCACATAAAAAAAACTACAACGCAAAATATGGAATCCTCCTAGATATGGTAGGTGGTGAAAATGCAGCATTCCCGAGAGAAGGGACTTCTTTAGAATACGCGTCTAACGTAGTAGATAAAATTTGGAAATCAGCGAATAGTTTAGGGTATGGGGGGTTATTTGAGCGTGCTAAAACGAATCCTACTACAGATGACCACTTATTCGTAAATGCTGCAGGGATTCCTTCCGCTGCTATAGTGGAGTTTCATGTGCATCAAATGGGAGGTTATGGTAAATTCCATCACACCCATCAAGACAATATGGAAAACATCTCTAAAGAAACTTTACAAGCGGTAGGAGATGTAGTAATGGATGTTATTTATAACGAGTAGAAAATGAAAAAAGTAGATATAAAATTACTGAATACCATCTGTAAAACTCCTGGAGCCCCAGGTTTCGAAAAACCAATCAGAGACTTAATTCTCTCGCAAGTTAAAGACCTAGCAGACGATGTAAGTGTAGACAACATGGGGAATGTTACCGTGCTGAAAAAAGGCAAAAGCAGAAAAAAAGTAATGGTAGCTGCACATATGGATGAAATTGGATTCATAGTTACTCATATTAACGATGAGGGCTATATTCACTTTCACACTTTAGGTGGGTTTGATCCTAAAACGCTAACTGCTCAAAGAGTTCTAGTCCATGGAAAAAAGGACGTAATAGGAGTAATGGGCGCCAAACCCATTCATATTATGTCACCAGAAGAAAGGACGAAGACACCTAAAATTTTTGATAACCTTGATTACAAACCCAAAGAAGAAGTTAAAAAACTTGTAAAAATAGGCGACCCTATTACTAGAGAAAGAGAACTTATAGAAATGGGAGATTGCATCAACTGCAAATCTCTGGATAACCGAATATCTGTCTATATTCTGATTGAAACTTTAAAAAAGGTGAAGGACATACCTTTTGATCTATACGCTGTTTTCACCGTTCAGGAAGAAATCGGAATAAGGGGAGCATCTGTAGCGTCACAAGAAATTCAACCAGATTTTGGTATATGTTTAGACACTACTATTGCGTTTGACACACCAGGGTCAACTGCACATAATAAAATCACAAAACTCGGAAAAGGGACTGCTATAAAAATCATGGACTCCAGAACTGTCTGTGACTATCGGATGGTAGAATTCATGAAACAATTGGCAGATAAGAATGAAATCACCTGGCAACCAGAAATATTAACTGCAGGTGGTACAGACACATCAGCTCTCCAGCAGATGACCGCAGGAGGCTCTATAGCTGGAGCTATTTCTATTCCGACAAGGAATATTCATCAGGTCATAGAAATGGTCCATAAACTTGATGTAATAAACTCTGTATCACTTCTTACGCTTTCATTGGAGAATTTAGACCAATACGATTGGAGCCATTGATTTAACTAAACACTTAGTGTTAGAAAAATTCGGTAAAATCATTAGCGCACGCTGAAGTATTTCGTTTCTTTTCTCATTAGCATTGCCGAGCGCTATAACTAACTAAGAAACGAAATCACATATTTACTTTTCTGCTGATTACCATCTCATTCTTGGCAAGTGACTTTGCTGTATTCGGGTTTGACTACTCTCTAAAAGATGAACTCCAATCTAGAAGAACCCTTAAAGACAAGTACTTCTATCTAGATTCTATAACAACGTATACATCAAAGGAACAATCCACTTATTTCGAAGCCGTTCTGTTAAAATTCGAAATTCTCAGACAGGAAAAAAAAGATGTTCAAGCGCTAAACGAACTAAAAAAAATACTAGAAAATGATGATTCGAATCATCATCCAGAGCTATTAGGAGAAGCCTATTTGCATACCAGCGAAATCTATAGCCAAGATAAAAGCTATGACTTAGCTCAAACCTACTTAACCGAAGCGTACATAATATTTGATGGAATAAACGCCATCAATCAAAAAGCCATAACCTTAATGAAAGTGCTAAAATTCATAAAAGAGATAAAAATTACTCTCTGGCTATCAAATATTTAAAACAAGCTCATGACAACTACATAGAACAAGGGAAAGTCATTGAGTCCATCGAACTGACAAAAGAAATAGGCACTATTGCCTATGAAGCCGGCGAATTTAAGGAGGCAGAAAAATTTTTCACCTCTGCTTTATCTGGATTCAGACAGCTAAATGATACTGTAGAACAAGTGAGGATTTTAGAATCTCTTTCTACTATATATGGATTTGAAAAGAGATTTCAAGAAAAAATTAACACTGAGAAGAGTCTCATAGACCTATGCGAATCAGCCTACGGCACAGAAAAAACAGCCAAACATCTCGTACAACTCTCCAATACCTATGGCTCCATAGGCCGAAACAGAGATGCCCTAAAAACTCAGGAAAAAGCCTTTCGATATATTAATGAAAAGTACTTTGACCAGAGGTATGAAGCCCTATTAAGGTTAAGCGAGTTATATCAGCTTAACGAGAGAGGAACCGACGCCATACTAGCATTGCATAAGGCAAATAATTTAGCACTTAACTCCGAAAACCAATCAAAGATAATTTCTTCATCCAAAGTAATCGCTGATTTCTATAAAGCACGAGGCGATTGGGAGAAGGCCCATACCTATTTGAGTATCTCTGACAGCATTTCTCGCTCTCTTCTGGAAACTAAGATTAGGAAACTAGAAAACAGTCCATACATCTATGTTCCCACAATAAAAAAAGGAGAGTCTGCTGTGGCTAAAGCTGATCCTAAATGGCTTTTGAATGGGTGGAAAACAACCCTGTTCACCCTTTCCATTTCACTATCAATTATTCTCGTTTTTGTGATTTACTACATCCGAAAAAGAAAAAAAATCAGACAAATTTTAGAATGGAAGGTTTACAAGCGAACCAAAGAGCTTAGAGACTTAAACTCTGAACTAAACACCTACATATACAAGTCTTCTCACGACCTAAGAAATCCACTCACCTCTATAAAAAGCTTAATCACTCTACTAAAAACCGAAACTAATCCAGCGCAACTTTTAAAGTACACCACACTAATAGAGAGCTGCGCTAATCAGATGGATGAAATTTTACTCAACCTTTCTAGAGCAGTAGATTATAAAAAGATCGAGCCCAAGATTGAGCAAATCAACTTCTCAGACATAAAAAACAATCTAGATTTTACCTCAAATTCAGATAAGACAAAAGGGTTAGATATTTCATGGCACATTAGAGAGAAGGCTCCCTTTTTCAGTGACCCTAGCTTAATCGGGGTTATTCTAAAAAAAACCATTCTTAACTCCATGCAATATAGACTAGGCTCTTCCTCTGACTATTGCAAAATATCAATTACAACAGATAGTTCAGGAGCATCTGTATGTATTGAAGATAACGGACAAGGAATAGCCACAAAAGTAAAAGACTCGGTATTTGACATGTTCGTTAAGGGGACCCATAAGTCCAAAGGTGCTGGCTTAGGACTATATCTAGTAAAGATAGCCTCGGACAAGCTTAGAGGAAAAATCTCACTCGAAAGCGAAGAAAGCAAAGGAGCTAAACTCGTTTTTAACCTCCCTAATCTAACCTAGGACATCACAACTAAGCTCCTTTAAACTGATTTAAAACACGAACATCATTTTCAAAAAGTACTCGAATATCATCTATTTGATACTTAAGCATAGCTATTCTTTCTATTCCCATCCCAAAAGCGAATCCAGAATATTCATTCGAATCTATACCGCAGTTAGCTAAAACATTAGGGTCAACCATTCCACAACCTAAGATTTCTAACCATCCCGTGCCTTTAGTTATTCTATAGTCCGTTTCAGTTTCTAGCCCCCAATAAACATCCATCTCAGCGCTTGGCTCAGTGAACGGGAAGTATGAAGGTCTTAACCTTATCTCTGTTTTTCCAAAAAACTCTTTAGTAAAATAGGATAGGGTTTGCTTTAAATCAGCAAATGAAACGTCCTTATCTATGTATAAACCTTCTATCTGATGAAAAATACAGTGAGACCTGGAGCTAATGGCTTCATTTCTAAAAACTCTTCCTGGCGAAACCGTTCTTATAGGAGGAGGAGTGTTTTTCATCACTCTGGCCTGAACGCTACTTGTATGAGTTCTTAACATCATATCAGGATCTTTCTCTATAAAAAAAGTATCCTGCATATCTCGAGCTGGGTGCTCTGGCGGAAAATTCAAAGCTTCGAAAACATGCCAATCATCTTCTATTTCAGGACCTTCCGAAATAGAGAATCCAATTCTACTAAAAATATCGAGAATTTCCCTTCTAATAAGTGAAACTGGATGGCGGCTCCCTAATTCCATACCACCTGAACTGCGCGTAAAATCTTCTGCAGAAGACTCTCCACTTGGAGAATCAGAGCTCAAAGAAAAGTTCTCGATCTTATTTTGAACGAGGTTCTTAAGCTCATTAAGCTTTATTCCTACCTCCTTCTTCTGTTCATTAGCTACAGTTCTAAAATTAGCCGATAGCTCTTTGAAGATCCCTTGTCTGCCCAAAAACTTAATTCTAAACTGCTCTATCTCTTCAGAAGACTTCGCTTTGAAATCAGAAATCTCTTTCCTTAACTTTTCTAACTCTTCTATCATTATTTAGACATTTTTATAGACATTCTCACATCTACTAGCGGTCTATCACCAGACAACGTGGCCACTTTCGCTATCGAATCTATCACCTGAAGTCCAGAAATAACTTCTCCAAAAACAGTGTAATCCATATCTAAAAAAGGAGTTCCTCCATTTTGGATAAGCTCAGCTCTCTGTGCTTCAGTATACTTAAAGCCTGGGTTTTTCTGAGCTATTCTAGCTTCTATAGAATTGACATCAGCATCATTCTGTTTTTTACCATGAACTATATAAAACTGAGATCCAGAGGATTCTTTCTTAGGGTTATTAGTCCTAGCAGCAGCCAAAGCCCCTTTTTTATGCACAAATTTAGGATTGAATTCAGCTGGCACAGAATACCCTGGGCCTCCTCCGCCTAATCTCGTATCGGCAGATGCTCCTCTTGAAGCAGGGTCTCCCCCCTGAATCATGAAAAAGTTAATCACCCTATGAAAGATTAAATCATCATAAAATGATTCATTCACAAGCTTAATAAAATTCTCTTGGTGTAATGGAGTCTCATCATAAAGTAAGATGGTCATATCTCCATAAATAGTAGAAAGCACTGCTTCTTTTCCAGCAGGAACGTCTTTAACTAAACCTTTAACAGTATCGACTACTAGTTGCTCATTAGTCTGCGTAGCAATAGTCTTATCATTTGCACCGCAACTAAGAAGTGAAACACTTAATATTATTAATAATAATCTCATTATTCTATGATTGTAATATTCATTTTAACATCATCAACCGGTCTATCACCTCCTGCCGTTACCACGGCTGCTATTTTGTCTATAACATCTAATCCTTTTACTATCTCTCCATAAACTGTGTAATTCATATCAAGCGCGGGAGTTCCGCCTATAGTTTTATATATCTCTCTTTGCTCTTTGGTGTACGTAAAACCAGGCATATTTCTGGCAACACTCTTCTCCAATCCGTCTAACTGACTGTCAGTCATAATTTTACCTTGAACCAAATAAAATTGAGAACCAGATGACTCCTTTTGAGGGTTATTATTCCTGGCCGCAGCTAAGGTTCCTTTTTTATGGATTAAACTAGGGTTAAACTCTGCCGGGACAGTATACCCCGGGCCACCACTGCCAAGATTCGTGCTGGATGAAGCACCTTTGGAGTTAGGGTCGCCCCCTTGAACCATAAATCCTTTTATTATTCTATGAAACAATAGGTCCTTATAAAACCCAGACTCAGCATGCTTTAAAAAATTATCTCTGTGTAGAGGAGTATTGTCATAGAGCCCTATTTCTACATCTCCCATCTCAGTAGACAATTTCACATATTTAGAAATCTTCACCTCTTCTCTTTTCAAGGGTTCTCCTTCAGGAACTGCAGCTGGCGCAGAAGGTCTTTCTTCTTTTTTAAGACTAGGAGCCGCCTCTTCGCTGCAGCTAGTAAACGTAATAGAACAAATTCCGAATAACAATATAAGTGTATACTTCATATTTAAATAATTGATTAAATTGCGGTCTAATATTTCTTGCGAATTTAATGATTCATACCGTTTTTAATGAATCAGCAAGCAACATTTTGCTAGTAATAGCCGTACTTATTTAAAATTAACGTGATGTTCAAGAAAAGATATCTTATTCTCCTCTCTATCTTCTTAGGTTTAGCTCTTCAGTCTTGCTTTAAAATAGAAGAGACTATAGCGTCTGTGACTGTTCTAAATTCTGCCGGAACTCCGTTCCTGGAGCTGAAGTACATTTATTCAAATTTGGAACTGGGCAGACACGTTTCGATACAACTCAATTCACAAATGGAAGTGGTATAGCATCTTTCAACTTTTCAGATTTCTATGAATCAGGTCAAAGTGGTTTTGCTGTTTTAGACATCGAGGTAATCAAGGGAAGTTTACTAGGAAGTGGTATAATAAAAATAGAGGAACAGGAAACTTCGGAAGAAAGTATCCTAATTGAGTAGAAACTCTTTAAGCATCAGCTGTACTGAAATATTCAATCACTGCAGTTTTCATTAATTTTTCTTGTTCGCCAGCTGACAACGTAGGGACTTTTTGTTTTTCATCATAATGAGGCCACCCATCTTTATCTTTACCCGAATAAAGATAGTACCCGTAAGGCTCTAGTAGTCTGCATATCGCAATATGCATTAAATCCATTTTTTCCTGCTTTTTAAACTCTCTAAAGCCTACACCTAATTCCTGCACACCTATCAGGAAAAGCACTGACTGTAAATCCATATCCATTTTGAAAGTTTCAGCTAAATCTTTAGTCAATTCATTCCACTCTTTTTCAAACTGATAATCCATAAAACCTTAAATTACATGACCTCTAGGTCAATTTGACATCAAAAACAAAAACACATGGAAATTACTATCTTTGTAAAACCAAATAAACCTTCTAGAACGCTAATATACGATGAATCGGGTACTAACCTTTTTACTAATCGCATTCTCAGCTAACGCTTTTGCTTTGCAAGACGACAAAACTTTCTTGGATGAAAATTTCAATCCAATAAGTGACATGAACGCGCAAAATATTATCGTACCGTTCAACAGCACAATGAAAACCTTTATTATGCTGAAGTATTCTATTTAACAGATTTTCCGCAAATGAAGGGACATTATCTGGACAAACAAATAACCATTCTCCATGGCTTGTGTACCTTTTTTCACCGCAATGGAAAGATCGAATCTAAAGGCGATTTCAAAAACGGAAATAGAATGGGCGTTTGGGAAAGGTACACCCTGTTTGGGGAAAGAAAACCTGACAGATTCTATCCTTCAGTTGACGAAATAGCCCGAGACTATCAAAAGAAAATCTTGCCTAGCTAGGTTTGAAAATGGCCAAGAACAGCTGGAGAACTTCATATCAGACCATTTAAAATTTCCTTACCAAGCTGAGTTACTAGATCTTTATGAAGGTGAAGTGACTTTCAATTTAAGTATCAACAAATTTGGAAAAATTATTTCTAAAGAAATTCTCGCTAGCTCAGCCTACATTTTCAATAAATCTGCTAGTTCAGTAATAGACAGAATGCCCGCCTGGGAGCCGGCGCGCTGGAGTAACAAAGCCATCGATTCCAATTTTATAATCAAAATAAAGTTCGATGGCGAAACGTTAAGACAAAAAAACACTTCTTTCCAGAACTAGTTAAAACTCGAACACATAAGCTTCGAACCCCTAATCTAGGTTACTTAAACCAGGCTAAACTCACACTACAAGCAAGTCGTAAAACGCATGGAATTAATCCAAATCACAAACTAGTATTTCTCCAATTCTAGGCGGCTAACTTAGACTTCAAAGAATAATTTTCACGTTAATTCATTATCGCTTTCCTTTTATTTGTGCCACCAAATAGATGTAACTCTTTTATTATTGAGGTTTAATCGTAATTATAGCGCTTTAGAGAGTCGTAGTTTCATAAATTTGTATCTGTTCGAAAAAAGGATTTATGAAAGTATCACTAGACTGGTTAAAAGACTTCGCTGACATCACATTACCACGGGAAGAAATCGCTTCTATATTAACTGACACAGGGTTAGAGGTAGAGAAAAATAGAAACCGTAGACCTTATTAAAGGAGGCCTAAAAGGAGTGGTAGTAGGAGAAGTTTTAGAGAAACGACAACACCCAAATGCTGATAGATTAAGCATAACCAAAGTGAACATAGGAGAGTCTGAAGGCACTGCAGATTGTTTGTGGTGCGCCAAACGTAGCGGAGGGGCAGAAAGTAATGGTTTCTACGATTGGAGCCGAACTTCATCCTATATCGGGAGATCCTTTTAAAATAAAGAAAGGAAAAATAAGAGGAGAGGTCTCAGAAGGGATGATCTGCGCAGAAGATGAGTTAGGTTTGGGAAAAGGCCATGACGGAATTATGGTTCTAGATTCTCAAACAATTCCAGGAACACCTGCTGCAGAGCACCTAGGACTTTCAAGTGATACCTGTATAGAAATAGGCTTAACTCCCAACAGAACTGATGCTCTCGGGCACTTGGGAGTAGCTAGAGATTTATTGGTCGGACTAAAACACTCGAGTACTGAATCTAAAAAAGGCCTAGAGTTAAAACCTCTAGAGTTTAGTCATCATCCTATTAGGGATAATAAGACGTTCAAAATAGTCTATTGAAAATCCAGAAGATTGTGAAAAATACTTAGGAGCAGTAATAAAAGGAGTGACTGTTAAAGAGTCTAGTGAGTTAATCAAAAGAAGGCTTAAAACTATAGGGATAGAACCAATAAATAATATTGTAGATATAACTAACTATGTTCTGCATGAACTTGGACACCCCCTACATGCTTTCGATCTAGATGTAATAGGAGCCAATGAAGTTAAGGTGATGAAGGCTAAAGAAGGCGTTAAGTTCACCACTCTAGATGGAAAAGAGAGAATACTAGACAAAAATGATATTACTATCGCAGATGCTAACTCTAAACCGTTATGCTTGGCAGGTGTGTTTGGCGGAATTGACTCTGGAGTATCTGTTAAAACAACGAATATATTCCTAGAGTGCGCTGTTTTCGATGCTATTAGCGTTAGAAAAACCGCAAAAAGACACCAGCTAAACACCGATGCATCATTTAGATTCGAAAGAGGCGTAGACCCTGACATGTGTAAGCCTGCAATTTCGCGAGCTATCGATTTAATTCTGGAGCATGCCGGTGGCGCTCTAGAACAAGGTGTTATAGATACCAACTCTAAAACAAGAGAAAAATGTAAAATTGACTTTTCTCCTGTGAGATGCCAGAAGATGATCGGGCTTGATATTCCATTTTCTAAAATGGAAAATATCTTAACAGACCTAGATTTTGAAATTGAAAAAACCGAAGGAGACACCAAGTGGATTTGCTACGCACCTAAATACAGAGTAGATGTCACTAGAGAGGCTGATGTAATAGAGGAGATTCTTAGAATATACGGATACAACAACATCCCTCTGCCTGAGAAACTAAACTCTTCTCTCTCTTATTTTAATCAAAATAACTCAGAGCGCATTAGAACGGGAGTAGCTGACATGCTGAGCTCTCAAGGGTTTAATGAAATCATGAACAACAGCCTAACCGCTGAAGAGCATTCTAGCGTGTGCAGCTCAGAAGTTTTTGGTGACGCTGTAAAATTACTAAATCCACTCAGTAAAGATTTAGCAGAGCTCAGAACGAACTTGGCTTACAACATGCTTCAAGCCGCCTCATTTAATATGAACAGAAAGTCTTCAAACCTCATGTTCTATGAGTTCGGTAATGTTTATGCAAAAGCAGAATCTGGCTATAAAGAAAAGCATATACTAGGACTGATGAAGTCTGGCCTTACTCAAAAAGAAGGTTGGCTAAATGGAAAAGTGAAAACTGAAATGGTTCATTTAGTTCAAAGTATTGAATCTGTGTTACAAAACATAAATGTTCCTTATTCCATAAGCCAAACTGGAAGTTCTCTAGAGATCAAATCGAAAAAGGTCATTATAGGAAGCGCCCGAAAAGCCACAAGCAAAGAACTTAAGCATTTCAACATAAAGCAGGAGGTGTTTCTATGCTTTTTAGATTGGACTGCAATTCATAAGGTAAATACTCCTGCGATTAAATATTCTTCCGTATCGAAATTTCCTGAAGTTCAAAGAGATCTAAGCTTACTTCTAGATGAACAGATAAAATATGAAGAGCTAGAAGCCATAGCCAACCAACTGGGAGGTAAAATACTAAAAGGAGTTTCCTTATTTGACGTTTATGAAGGAGACAAACTGCCTAAAGGAAAGAAGAGTTATGCGCTTAGATACACTCTGGGAGATCACTCAAAAACTCTAGAGGATAAAACCATAGAGAAGACTATGGAACGGATTCTAAACGGCTACAAGAAACAATTTCAAGCGGAACTAAGATAGTTTTCTTAGTCGCGTATTAAATCAAGATATCCTTATAAATAAAAAGGCTACTCATGTGAGTAGCCTTTTTATTTGTAGCGTATTTAATTTTACTATTATCTGTTTCTTTCGTCCTTTACCATCTGAGTAGTAAGTGAAGATTTAATTCTATTATATAAGTTTCCAAAAGAAGTTTGAAGTAAAGCTTGGTCGTCAGAATAACTAGCTTTTTCAGGAGCAAGTGTTTTATCAATAACCTGAATTACAGCTACTCCTTGATCTCCTTTCACTACTCTAGTAATAGCATCAGCAGGTGACCCAAATGCTAACCCTACAGCTTCAGGCTCGTTATTACCTAATCCATTTAGGTTATTAGAACTGAACGTCAATTTCGATGTTTTCTTAGTAGACCCATCCACGGCATCCTTAATCTCATCTAAGTTACCTTCAGACATCGCGCTTTTTACAAACTTGAACTTCGCCTCATTAAGAGCGTCTGCTCTCATATCATCCTCTACCGTTGAAAACTCAGGAGTCTTTTCATCTTGAATTTTAGAAACCGTAGCCACTACGAATTTTCCGTCTACATCAAATATTTTCGAAACCTCATCTAGATCAACATCTCTAGAGTTAATCCATCTAACTATAGATTCTGAACTGGTCAATCCTGAAACAGTTCTACTCGTTTTGGTTATCTTCTTTTCTATTACAGAAAGTCCTTGCTCTTCAGCTGTAGCCATTAGCTCTTCACCTGAAGTGTATTGCAACGCAAAAGAACTTACATCTGAGTACAGCTCATCTTGAGTAGAATCAGAGGCTTTAATTTCTCTAGAGATTACTGCTAGAATAGAGTTTTCTCCGTCATACTCAAAATTAGTAGCTTCTGAAATACTTACTCCACCAGGGACTTCTGATATTCTAACAGCTCCTTTTTCAGCATTTACAAGAATGCTTCTCAACTGGTTTCTTACTTTTTCTTCTGGATCAATTTCATCATCTGGAGATAACCAACCTAAAGACCCTCCTTTGGAAGAGTTACTTTCATCTGCAGACCATTTAGCAGCAAGGCTAGAGAAACTAGACCCACCTTCTAAAAGCGTTTTTATACTGTCTGCCAAGGTTAATACAGAATCTTTTTCTGCTCTTTGGAATCCAGATTTTAAAAATATATGTCTTCCATTGACTCTGCTTACTACTGGTTTTTTCTCTACAATTTTAGCTAATTTGTAAACTCCTCCATCTTCATAAGGACCTACAACATCACCAACATTCCCTTTATTTAATAAAGAATCTGTAACTCCAGCTGTAGTTCCAGCTGCATAAGTTTCTTTTCTGTAAATTCTATCGTCTGAATGATCAATTACGTAAAGACTATCATCCTTACTAGAGATAAACTTAGCTTTAAACTCTGCTAACTCACTCATTAAAACAGTTGAGTCCTGAGGAGATGCAAATACATCATACTCGAGGTACCTCACTTCTCTAAAAGGTCTTTGCTGATACTTAGCGTTGTTCTTATTCCTATTGAAGAAGCTCATCACTTCACTATCAGAGACAGTGACAGTAGAATCAGATAAGTCTGAATACTTAACAGAAACAAAAGAAACACTTGCCTTATCGTTCTTTAAAAGATAATCTCTCTCTGCATCTAAAGAATTAGCATAAATTCCTTTCTTTAATAAAGATTCTAGCTTTTCGAGCTTATATCTCTTTACGATCATTGATTTTTGAGCCCTAGCACTAAGAGCAGGCTGTGTTTCGAATAATTCTTGAGCTTTGGCTCTGGTCTCATCATTTACAACTCCTCCATAATAAGCTTGCTTTACCATCGCAGAAGGACTAACACCAAGAATAACATCTTCGTATTCCTCATCTCCTACTACATATCCAGCAGCATCTAAATCCTCAGCGTATAGCGTTTCATTCACGAGGTCAGTCCAAGCGGCACTAGAAATATTATCATCACCTCTGTAAAGGTTAGACTGCTGAACAGCCAAAAGATCTTTCTGAAACGAGCCTTGGTTAATTACCTTTCCATTTATTTCTCCAATAGTCTCACTTCCTGGAGTTTTACCAAAAAGGGACATCACAGCGTCATAGGGAACTAGGAATCCTAACATACCTATACCTATAAAGAAAATAAGAAGGCCTCTTCTTTTTCGGATGTTTTCAATCATTGCCATAGCTAAATCTTTTAAATTTTTAAGATCGGCAAATTTAGTGATGTTTCGGCAGCTATAAAAGCTTATTTCTCGTTAATACTGACTTTAACCTCTTCTATTTTAGTATCTGTAACTGAAAGTACTGTGAGCACAAACTTCTCGATGAGAACATTAGAGTTCTTCTTAGGAATTTCTTCAAGGTAATGCACTATCATCCCTCCAAGTGTTTCATACTCGTCATTCTCAGGTAATGAGAGCCCATATTTATGATTTAAATAATCAATTTCTAACCTAGCGCTTAGCTTGTATTCATTATCGGAAATCTTAACCTCCGTTAATTCATCTAGATCATGTTCATCTTCTATCTCACCAAAAAGCTCTTCTACGATATCCTCTATGGTTACTATTCCGGAGGTTCCTCCAAACTCATCTACAACAACTGCTAAATGATTTCTTCCTGACTTACAGCCTGCATGTGATGGCCGGCATAGCCTCAGGAACTATACTAACAGGTCTGATTACCGTTTTAATACTCTCAGGTTTATTAAATAGTTCTGAAGAATGCACGTAACCAATTATATTATCTACTGTTTCTCTATATATCAACACTTTTGACAGGCCAGTGTCTATGAATTGCTGTCTAAGGGTTTCTATAGACTCCTCTATGTTTAGCGTCACTAATTCATTTCTAGGAATCTGGCAATCTCTAGCCTTGAGGTCTTTGAAGTCTAGGGCGTTTTGTAAGATTTGGATCTCATGATCCAAATCTTGTTGTTCCTCTAATCTAAACTCGCTCAGGTAATAGTTCAAATCAATATTACCAAACGCGATTTCCTCACTGGTCATGTCTCCTTTCACTACTACAGAGATTAATGTTTTGGATAACCAACTGATAAATTTTGCTAAGGGGTACAATAGATAATAAATAACTGTAAGCGGTAGAGAAAAAATATTCAGCCATTTATTCGGCTTTAACCCAAAAAAAGCCTTCGGAAGAAATTCTGCTGTGACAAGGACTATTATGGCGGAGATAAATGTCTTTAATAGCAAAGAGCTAATTCTAGACTCTATTAAAAAAGAAGATTTATTTACGATTAAATCCGTTATTAAATCCCCTGCATAGATGCCATAAATCACTATGGCTATGTTATTTCCTATAAGCATAGCGCTAATAAAAACCTTCTTCCGATCAAGCAGCTTAGAAACTAACCTGGCTGCAAAAGAACCTTGTTCTCTATCTAGTTCAACTTTTAACCTGTTGACAGACACAAAAGCAATCTCCATTCCAGAGAAAAAGGCTGAGAATAGTAGTGTTATAAAAATAATAATAAGACTTGTGGTCATTCTACTTTTTCAATTTAGGAAAACTTAGACACCTGAAACCTCTTCCAACCATACATCATGAAACAAATGAGCGAAAGAACTAAGTAAGTAGAAATTCCTTCTGATTCAGAACTAAAATAAATAATTCCTGAAACTATAAGCCCAAGCACTGCCATACCCAACCAAACATACATTACTATTCGATTAATACTGGTAAGCTGATTTTTATCTATCATTTTTGGTTTGTCTTTTCTCTTTCTGGTACTATTATTCTAGAATTGGCAGGGTTTAGAATGGTATACTTTTTAAAACTAGCATCGGCTCTTAGCCCTTCTCCAAAAATAACGTTATCTCCTTTATGAATTTCGATTGGAAAATCTGTAACAATTAAATTACTATCCTGATATAAAGTTAACTCCTCTGTCATCAAAACATCCCCTTCAGCATTTTTTAATCTAACGGAGTCTCTGGCGATAACTGTACTTTTAGATTTAAGATAGGTTCCTTCCTTAGATGTCAACACAGCGTCAACATTTTCAGCAGCATCGAACATTTCTACACGAACATAAACGCTGGCTTCCAGATTTTCATTTTCAAATTGATTCATTTCACCTGAAGCTATTCTGTGCAATAGCTTCCCTTTTTCAGTGTAATCGAAGGATCCGTTCTTTATAGTTTGTGAAGGAAGTATAGAGCCATCATTTGCAGACTCTATTTCTTCCATGGTATTTTGACATGAAAAAAATATTCCGGCCATTATATAAATGACCGGAATAGATAAATAATTATATTTTTTCTTTTTCAATTAATCTGAAGTTCTAACCGTAGTGGTAACACCACAGCAGTTATAAGAAGTCCCGACTTCAACTCCTTGCTGAAATACAGTTCTTTTTACAGGCCAGCCTTTTCTCACCGAATTCATACTCTTATTCGCTTTTTCAGCTACTGAAGGGTCTACTCTTTTTGCCTTAGCGTAGTAATCATACGCTACCCAATATGAACAAGCTCTTCCAAACTTTTCATCATTGCAGTTACTGTTACTCCAAGCATCTGCTAAGATTAAATAACCATCACCGCTATTAGGGTCGGCATCTAAAATCTGACGAGCGTACTTTTTAGCTTTTGATGTTTCTTTATTTAAATTGGCTATTTGACCAGCTCGTTGTAAATAACTCATCAGCTCACCGCACTCTTCAGATTCACATCTAGTCGCAGCTAGCTCTATCCACATTAACGACTCTTGGTACATTTCCCCTTTTAACAGTATTAACCCTATAGAGTATGCCGACTTAGCGGTACCATCATCTGTCTCTGGAACCCATCTAGTATATTCATCGCTTTCTGTACACTCCTTTAAAGTTAAGATGGTTACGGCAGTCTTCATAGACTCAGCGTCTCCTTCAACCACCAAGTTGTTTTTCACCAAGTTCAATAAAGACTCGCAATCTGACTCTACCTGAAGAAAAATCTTCAAGAGATTCTTTCTCACTTTTTCATAGCTGGCTTTCTGCGCCTCCTTTTTAGCAAGACTTATACCCCCATCTACAAAATCACTTATTCTCACGAATTCTTTTAAAAGCTCTATTTTTTTATTCACCTTCATTAGAGAATCCTTAGATTCTACAGCCGAAGCATACTGCATGTAAATAGTGTAATAATAGCTTTGCAACGCAGAAGCAGCACTTTTCTCTTTACCACTATCAATAGAGGGCTTTAAGTAAGTTTGTGCTTTTTCATACTCAGCAGGTCTGTATTTAAATAACTGCGTACCATACTTCCCTTGAACGTAAGCTTTTTTTCTAGGAAAATATTCTATTCTAGCATCATACAAGTGCAATAGCGAATCCAAATACATCTGCTGCACAACAGAATCGCTTTTATTCTTCTTCATAAATGCAGAAAAGTACTTGGCTCCTTCCGTGTATAATTTTTCACTAACACATGGAGGACAGATTCCTTTTACTTTCAACCAAGACTGGTAAGCTATATCTACACTCCCCTGCTCTCTGTCTCCCTGCCAGATGCCATAAGCTTCTCTACAAAGAGTTTTCTGGTCTTCTGTTTCTCCCCAGCACGCCTCATCTTGAGCATAACTAGAAGTAAATAATAAAGTGCTTAGTGTTAAAATTAAAATTCCTTTCATCTCTCTTGTTGTTTATCTGTATTTACTTTTTACAAACCACTTATCGTTTTTGTGAGGCATAATACTAATACCTATATATGAACTCAAAGAGGTCTCTTTTATTAATCCGTTATCGGTAGAACCCCAAGTTCCAAAATCCATGCCTAAATTCAATCTACTATAAGAATTGCTTCCTAAAAAAGGAATGGAAACACCAAGTGAAACACGTTTTTCTGTTAGGGCTTCATCACTAAACTTCAAGTAACCATCTCCATATCGAACGCCTACTTGATAAATAGTAGTCATGTACCAAGGAGTATTGGAGCTGCCCACCGGTCTAGGTGTTAATAGCATTCCTAAAGAATATGAGTTAGCATTTCCGTACCTATCTATGCTACCCGTATCTTCTAACGAATTAGAATAGTTCTCCCAATTTTGATTTTTCCATTCCATAGAAAGCTCTAACTGTCTTTCCTTTTCATTTACAAAACTAAACACAAGCCCTGCTCTTAACTCTGCCGGAAGAATGATTTCACCATCAACCTCTCCTGAGTAGGAATATAGTATCCTGGGCACTTAACTCATCCAAAGACGAACTATAATTTGCATTCTGAATCAAATTCTCAGATGTAAACCCTACGTTGTTTTCAAGACTATAGCTCAAACCAGCGGTAACATCCCAATCTGAGGTTTTAACACTCTCTCCAATTCTGTACTCATGCTTAATTCGAAGATTCTTTTTAAACAAAGCTCCAAAAGTCAGACTACCATCACCCATCGAGGCTCCTCTACTTTCTTTTCTATGGTAAATTCCTGAGAGCTCATCATAAATAACATCCCTTCCATAGTCCGCTGAACCGAATAACAGGTTTCCATTGACTCCTAAAGAAACGTAAGAGTTAAGATATTTAACCGTATCTACTTCCAATCCTTTAGCCGTCTTAACCACTGAGTCTTTAAAATAATTTTTCTTGTAAGAGGTTCCCAAAAAACCTTTCGTATACCCTCCGTTTCCGGAATACCTGTACTCTGCAGAAGTACCGTCAGGCAACACAACTGAATTCTCTGACAACTCATATCCAACAGAACTAAAGGGAAAAACACCAAAAGCTGCTCCAAGCCCTTTGCCTAAAGGAATACCAATGCTCATCTCGTTTATCTTAGAAAGAGAGTTCCGCTCACTTACATCAGCGTTTTCTAATTGAAAGTTGTTAACCGTTACACCTGTTTGAAATACAGGTCTAGCTAAACTACTATAGCTAGCTGGGTTTGTGAAATTCACAGAAAAAGGCGTGCTTAGTGCTATCATAGAACCTGATAGGCCATGGCCATAACTTGGAGTTTGAGACTCCAGCTCACCCAGTCCAAATCGAGAATATGGTGAAATAGTGTTTAGCTGTGCCACACTAACAAGAGCAGAACTAACAAAGACTAGAGTAAAAACTAACGACCTAATTATTATGTTTAAGTATTTCATACAGCCCCTTCAGGGTAAGTTTTGGGTTGGCAAAAATCGTCTTTTTTATTCCACCTACAAAATGGAATGCATCTCCTCCGGTAATGAGAACTTTTACTTCTCCGAAAGATTGTTCAGTTTCATTTATAAACTGATGAATCTCTCCTAAAATTCCATAAAAAACACCTGACTTAAGACTCTCTTCTGTACTCTTTCCTGGAAAAAACTGGCAGTCTAACGTTTCGAGAAGTGGCAGCCTAGCTGAATAATCATTCATTGACTTAAATCTCATTCGCCAACCTGGGGTTATAGCTCCCCCGCAATAAGTGGCTCCACCCCAAAGAACATCATAAGTAATACAAGTCCCTATGTCTATGACTAACGAAGAGACACCAGGGAAAATAACTGCTGCCGCACTTATATTTGCTATTCTATCCAGGCCTAACGTCCTAGGTGTTTGGTAACCCATTTCGAAAATCAGATCACTTTTATGGCTGAGGTAATGTACATTTCCTTTCGATTCTAAAAAACCAAGAACTGATTTCGTTTTCTCTTCTGAAGCAGTCGAAGATAAAATGATAGAGCACAACTTGACTTTTTCCAACTCTTTTTCAAGGGTGATTAATGCCTCATGGTTAGGCACTGAATGTTTCTCTCCCAGAACACCTTGATGTCCAAAGCAAAACTTTAGATACGAGTTTCCAAGGTCAACAATTAGATCTAATTCTTCCACTCTAAAGTTTTATAAAAGTGCTCGATATCAGTCTCTATATACTCCAGTACTGGAGCTATGGAATCTGCATTAGGACTATGGTCAAAATAAAGAGCGCCTCTTAAAAAGTGAGAAACGCTGTCTGTGGCAAAGAACTGCAATGGAGACGCTACATTTCCCTTAAGCTCATAACTCAACCCGTAAACATGGGTGCTGTCCAGTCTGTGATTAGAGGTGTTAATAGCAGTAGCCTTTGAGTTATGCTTGTAAGCATAATTATAGGCATCTTCTAAAAATGGTTGAATTTCCTGATTTTCTAGTGAAAAATAGGTGAAATGAACTTTCGCTTTATGAATAGGAAACACCAGATTAAACTGATTAATGTTTTTACGTTTTTGAATAATGGAAAACACCGGTTTTTCAAAAGAAAAAGGTAGCTCTGAACTTGTAGATTCGTATTTTTTTCCTGGCAAATCTATTCTGAAATAACTTTTTGGTTTTGGCAAAAAGTAATCATCATCACTGCACGAAGTAATGACAAGCAGCAAACATAAAAAACAGCTTACAGAACATTTATTCCTCATTACCGATTATAATTTTTACTCTGTTAATTTTTCTTTTATCCGCAGCCTCAATAATGAACGTTAAATTATTGAACGATATTTTTTCGTTTTTTAGTGGAATCTTGCCGCATTGTTCAATAATAAAACCTGCCAAGGAATCTGAGTCTCCCTTGGCGTTTTCCATATCGTCTCCATCAAGATCAGTAACCCGATACAAATCGATTAACGATATTTTACCTTCGAAAACAAACGTATTCTCATCCAACTTAGAGTACTGAAGGTCATCGTCATCAAACTCATCAGTAATATCTCCAACGATTTCTTCTAATATCCTCTAATGTTACTACACCAGAAGTTCCTCCATATTCGTCTACTACTACCGACATATGAATTTTCTTTTCTTGGAACTCTCTTAATAAATCATCTATTTTTTTATTCTCAGGAACAAAAAACGGGACCCTAAGAAGCTTAGTCCATTCAAAATGTTTTCTATGAATATATGGTAGTAAATCTTTCAGGTAAAGCACTCCATTTATAGAGTCAAGCGTTTCGGAGTAAACAGGAATTCTACTGAAACCTATTTTACTTACTATTTCGAGGACTTCATCAAATGAAGTTTCTATATCTATAGCCTGAATATCAACTCTAGAGGTCATTACCTGCTTAGCATCCTTAGTCCCAAAATAAATTATACCTTCTAAGATTTTTTGCTCTCCCTCGGTTCTGAAATCATCATTGGTAAGATCTAAGGCTTGACTCAGTTCATCAATACTGATACTATTTGCAGAAGAAGCTGACCTGCCGCCAATAAACCTAGTAAGACCAATTAATGGCCTGCTAATAGGGTCGCAAACCTTAGACAAGAACACCATCGGCTTAGCCATAAAAGAAGCCAACCCTAAATTATTAGACGTAGCATAAACCTTAGGAATCACTTCCCCAAAAAGCACTAAAAGAAACGTAACAAACACAACTTGAACCAGTATCTGAAACACTGGATTGGAAGGTTCTGTAAAAAAAGGATCGACCACAAAGGAAGAAATGAGTATAATAGCTACGTTTATAAAGTTGTTTACTATTAAAATGGTAGCGAGAAGCTTTCGAGAAGCGGGCTCCTTTTCGGGAAGCATCAATAAATTCAGAATAATACAGGTCTCTATGCATCTTGAATTAAAACCATGTCGCAACTTCTGATGAAAGTGCACGATAGAAAAAAAGGCTACTTCTGAACCTGAAATTAGAGCACTCGCTACTAAAAGAGCTATCATCACGAGCGAAAACACCCAAAAGCTCAATTCACCTATAACTTGCAAAAAAATAACAGAAAACAGACTATCGCATAAAATGACAGGGTCCAAAATATAGTTTTTAAATTAACGACTAAAACGGAAGGTCATCATCCGGCAATGACTCCCCTTTTGTACTTGTTTCATTTTCACTTGCCTGAGCTGGAGGAGTATTAGACCCTCCTTCTATAGGAGCCTTTCCAAGCATAGTAAAACTATCCGCTACTATTTCGGTTGTATATCTTTTAGTTCCGTCATTCCCATCCCAAGACCTTGTTCTAAGCTTCCCTTCCAAATAAATTTGAGAACCTTTTCTTAAGTATTTTTCGACTATCTCTACCAGCGGTCCCCAAACGGCAATACTATGCCACTCAGTATAGGTGGTTCTTTCTCCTGTGCTTTTGTTTTTTCTAGTCTCACTTGTAGCCAAAGAAAAATTTGCCACACGATTATTCTCGAATGACTTTATCTCTGGATCTTTCCCAATATTACCTATTAAAATTACTTTATTTACACCAGCCATAATTTGAATATTTAGACAAAGTTATGATTCTAAAAAAACTATTCAGTTTAAATTTCAGGATTTTCCATCTAATTTAAAGAATCCCGGACAATCAGAAATGAATTTTTCTATTAATCGATGAATAGGAAGTCCTAATAAATCTTCAAAGACTACAGAATCCGTCTTTAACAAAGCAGGAATCTCTTCAACTCTATAAACAAAGAACTGCGCGTGAATTTTTCGATGGGATAAAAGATGCCTGTATCTAGCAGAGACGAACTCTACTCCATTAACATCCAACCCAGACTTCACTTACAAAAAGATCCAGGTCATTTTTTGAATTCTCAGCAGAAGACGCCACAAAACTGGGGAACTCATACAAATTCTGCCAAACCCCTTTTCCCACTCTTTTTCTCAAGACTGTTTCTCTACCCGTGATTAATACGAGAAATGACATGTGCAACTCTAGAACTTTAGTTTTCTTCAGCTTGACAGGCAGGTCTTTTACTCTTTTCGTTCGAAGAGCATCACATTTCGCGTTTAGACGGGCATGATACACGCACTTGGGGTTTTTAGGAGTGCATTGCAAGGCGCCAAATTCCATAATCCCTTGATTGTAATTACTTACTTCACTTGACGGCAACAACTCGGCACTGAGTTCTCTAAATATCTTCTCACCTAAGGAAGTATTTATAGGCTCGTCTATACCAAACACTCTAGACAACACTCGAAATACATTCCCATCTAAAACTGCGACCTTCTCATCATAACAAAAACTAGCAACAGCAGCCGCTGTGTACAATCCAACACCCTTAAGCTGAAGTAATCCCTTGAAATTCTTAGGGAATTCACCATTTAACTCGTTAGAGATGTAATTTGCTGTAAAATGGAGGTTTCTCGCACGAGAATAATAGCCTAAACCCTGCCATAACTTGAGAATTGTCTCTTCTTTGGACTTTGCTAGGTCGTGCACTGTCTCAAACTCATCAACAAAGTTCAAATAATAATTTAATCCTTGAGCTACCCTCGTTTGTTGAAGTATAATCTCCGAGAGCCAAACATGGTAAAGGCGGTCTCGAGGTCTTCCGCCATGGTAGGTCAAATCGTCTTGTTATGAGTGAAGTACCAGTCTGATATGAGATATTGACTAAACACCTTATCCATTTACTTATTATTAGTTTTCCTGCTCATAAAAATCTAGAAAAGATGCTCAGTAATTCAACGCAGTAAGTATTTTTGTAATGTATTTTAAGTGAAATTAATAATTCAAAAGCACAAAATGACAAAAGCAGATATTGTAAATTCTATAGCGGACAAATCCGGAATAGAAAAAGTGGACGTACTAAATGTAGTTGAAGCCTTCATGAGCACTGTAAGAGGTTCTTTGGAAAAAGGCGAGAACGTTTATCTAAGAGGATTTGGAAGTTACATAGTGAAAACTAGAGCTGAAAAAACTGGAAGAAACATATTAAAGAACCAGGCTATAATTATTCCTGCTCATAACATCCCAGCCTTTAAGCCAGCCAAATCTTTTGTAGAAAGGGTTAAAACTAAAGTTCCAGTTAAATAGTGAATTCTAGAAATAAACAAATTATATTAATAGCACTGTCAGTATTACTGGTGGTGCTGTTTTTATTTATGCCAGAGCAACCACTAGAAACCACGAATAGCATCAAAGCCAAAACTACTAGCCAAGATATAACGGAGGATTCAGAAACATCTCCTACATCAATGAAGGATAGGGTAGAAAAAGCTATTCGAGCTGTTCAAAGCGAAGATCCTATGAGCGGCATTCAGGATCTTCTAGCAATAGTGGAAGAGGACTCTACGCAACTAGACGCTCAGTATTATTTAGGATTATTTTCTATAACTTTTTCCAGACATGTAGACAATTGGATAAAAGCATGTTAAATCGTCTTGAAAAAGTTAGTACCTTTGTGGGCTTGAAAAAATACCCAGATGCTCGATATCAACTGTCGGTGTGTTTGGAAGCATTAGGCAAGACAGAAGCTTCCTTAGAACAGCTAGAGGTCTATATGACTGAAATAGACCCTAATGAAACTGAGAAGAAAGAGGCAGTGCAGAAAGAAATTATTAGATTAAGAAATTAAAAGTATTTAGATATGCCAAGTGGTAAAAAAAGAAAGAGACATAAGATGTCAACTCACAAGCGTAAAAAACGTTTGAGAAAAAACAGACATAAGCAAAAGAAATAAGATTCTCCTAGGAGAATCTTTTATCCTTTTCTTCTAATAAACACGTACTTGCCTTTTTTTATAGTAGACAATTTAGTCTAGGCTGTATAATTTTATGCAGTTACATTTAAAAAAGGAAATTTACACATGAGTGTAGAATTAATTATCAATGCCTCTGAAAAAGGCTCAGATATAGCAGTTCTTAGAGACAATAAGTTAATAGAACTGCATAAAGAGAATACCTCTAAAGAATATAAAGTAGGCGATATTTACCTGGGCAAGGTTCGAAAAGTTTTACCTAGTCTTAATGCTGCATTTGTTAATGTAGGATACGAGAAAGATGCTTTTCTTCATTACCACGACTTAGGCCCGCAACATTCTTCTTTAAAGGATTATGTCAAAAAGACGCAGGCGAAAAAACTCACCAAATCTGATTTGAAGAGTTTTAAATGTCTGCCAGACATAGATAAACACGGAAAGATAAAAGATCAACTAGCGAGTGGTCAATTGGCTTTAGTACAAGTTGTAAAGGAGCCAATATCTACTAAAGGTCCTCGTCTGACATCAGAAATCACATTGGCTGGTCGTTTTGTCGTTTTAGTTCCCTTCTCAAACAAAATATCGATTTCTACACGAATCACTGATGAGGAAGATAGAAAAAGACTTAAGAATTTGATGCGAAGCATTAAACCTGCTAACTGTGGAATCATTCTTAGAACGGTAGCTCAAGGAAAAAAAGTTGCCGAATTACATACTGATCTGGCTGACTTAATTTCCAGATGGGAAACACTGTTTCAAAATCTTAAGAATGCTAAACCAGCAGACAAGGTCCTGGGAGAGTTAGACAGAAGGTCAACAGTTCTAAGAGACCTACTTACACCAGAACACGAAGCCATTCACATGAATGACAAAGACATGGCTGCCGAAGTAAAGGCCTATGTTAAATCTATATCTCCAGAAAAAGAAGGAATCGTCAAACTGGTCAAAAGCAATGATCTTTTCGAGAAGTTCGGAATTCACAGACAAATAAAAGCAAGCTTCGGGAAACAAGTTATGCTTAAGTCTGGTGCTTATCTAATTGTCGAGCACACTGAGGCTATGCATGTGATAGATGTGAATAGCGGAAATAGAAAAGGTGGTGTAAAAAGCCAAGAGGAAAATGCACTGACGACAAATCTGGAGTGCGCTGAAGAAATAGCTCGAATTCTTAAGTTAAGAGATATGGGTGGTATTATCTGCGTTGACTTTATAGATATGCAGAAGCGAGAAAATCAGAAGAAACTTGTAGATTCTTTCAAAGAGTTTATGAAAGATGACAAAGCAAAGCATAATATACTAGCACCAAGTAGATTTGGAGTTGTTGAAATCACAAGACAGAGAGTTCGCCCTGAAACAGACATAACTACAACAGAGCTTTGTCCATCATGTAAAGGATCTGGCAAGATAGAAGCTTCTGTACTTATTACTGATGAAATAGAACGCTCGCTAGCTGCGTTGCAATCTATAGGGAAAAACTACCTCGCTTACCATGTTGGTTCATCCAATGCTAGAAGCTTATTTAAAAAGAGGTATGTTTAATAGTATTCTTAAGGGTTGGAGAAAGAAGTATCATTTAAAATCTCAATAGATTCTAGCACTACCCTGGAACTTTTAGAGGTCCATTATTACGACCAAAACCAAGAAGAAGTAGAGTTAGATAGCTCCAACAAGCAAACCTAAATTTTTCCAAGGTAAATCAAAGAGCTCGCCAATAATTTGATTGGTGAGACACCCTTTGAACATATATACCCCCTCTCTAAAACCAGGGTCCCCTTTTATCATTTTATCTGCCCCTCCTTCATTTCCCATTTCAATAAGAACTGGAGCAAAAATATTACTTAGGGCATAGCTAGCCGTCTTACTGACTCTAGATGCAATATTGGGCACACAATAGTGAATTACATCATGGTGCTTAAATGTAGGGTGGTCATGATTCGTAATTCTACTCGTTTCAAAAACACCTCCCTGATCGATGCTTACATCGACCAAGACTGAACCTGACGGCATGTTCTCGATCATTGCCTCGCTTACTACACAAGGAGTCCTTCCAAACGGAGCACTTAACGCACCTATAGCTACGTCAGCATTCTTAAGAGCTTCGGCTAGAATTTTAGGTTGAATAGTAGACGTCCACAACCTATGACCTACATCATTCTGTAACCTCCTTAATTTAAAAAGGCTATTATCAAAAATCTTTACGCTGCACCCCATACCTAACGCAGCTTTAGAGGCATAAGCACCTACAGTTCCGGCTCCTATGATTACTACTTCTGTAGGGTGAACTCCCGATATACCACCGAACATAAGCCCTTGTCCGTTATTGGCATTACTCAAATATTCACTCGCTATTAAAACACTGGTATTTCCTGCTATTTCTCCCATAGCTCTAACTACAGGATAAATGTCTTCGCTGTCTTTTATATAGTCCCAAGCTATAGCAGTGACCTTCTTTTTCATCAACACCTCTAGCGATTCTTTCGGCTGTAAGGTCATCTGTAATGCTGAAAAGAGAAACTGATTTCCGCTCATCATTTTTACTTCTTCTAAAGAAGGCGGAGCCACTTTAAATATAATTTCGGATTGAAATATTTTCTCTCTTTCGTGTACAATTTGAGCTCCAGCTTCGCTGTAGTCTGTATCAGAAAAATGAGATTCCTTTCCAGCCGAAGCTTCTACCAAAACGATATGGCCATTGTTTACTAAGAGACCAACAGCTTCTGGGGTTAATGCTACTCTTTTTTCCTGGAAAGAGGTTTCTTTAGGAATTGATATAGTTAAATTATTTTTTCTTTTTTGAACTGCTAAGAGTTCTTCCTGAGGCATTAATTGGGCTTGTTCAGCCAAAGCTTTTATTCTTTTATTATCCCCCATAGCAGTGTTACTTATTATTACAGATTATGACGCGAGAAGATACGAAATTCAGAAAAACTTGAACACTCTAACTTCATTTTCTCTTGTAATCAAAATATTCCTTTCATCTCCGTTAAAAAATGGTTTGGCTATGGCAGGCCATTCGATAAACACATAACAATCTTTATCAAGATATTCTTCAAAACCTAAATCATAAAGTTCCTCTGCATCATTCACTCTGTATAGATCAAAGTGAAAAACGCTAGCTCCTTTTTCTGTTTCGTATTCATTCACTAATGAAAAAGTAGGACTAGAAATCAACTCTTTCACTCCTAGTTCTTGACATATACTTTTAATAAACGTAGTTTTTCCGGCTCCCATATCACCGTTTAAAAAGCAGATTACAGGGTCAGGATTTAGCTTCAACCATTTTTTAGACAACTTCTCTAGCTCCATAATTGAATTTACTTCAAAGTTCATTTATCTCGGGATTAACTTCACAAATGGAATCATTACCTCCTCCATGGAAATCCCTCCATGCTGGAAAGTGCTGTCATAATACTTCACGAAGTGATTCAGGTTATTCGGATAAACAAAAAAGTCGTTTTTTAAAGCAAAAATATAGCTAGAACTTATATTCTCCTTGGGAAGGTATGCCTCTTCAGGCTTAGCAATTTCGAATACTTCAGATGCTTTATACTTTAAATTTCTACCTGTTTTGTACCTTAAATTACTATTTGTAGCTCTATCTCCTACTACTTTAACTGGATGGTCTACTTGAATAGTTCCATGATCCGTAGTAATAATAAGCTTAGAACCATTCTGCGCTATTTTTTTAAGAAGCTCTAAAAGTGGAGAATGCTCAAACCAAGAAAGGGTTAAAGACCTGTAAGCAGAAGAGTCTCCAGCAAGTTCTTTAATCATATCCATTTCCGTTCTGGCGTGAGAAAGCATATCGACAAAGTTATAGACCACAACATTTAACTTATTCTTAGTGAGTTCATTAAATCGCTCATTAAGCTTCTTTCCATAATTTAGGTTTAACACCTTATTATAACTAAATGGAATATTGAGCCCTAACCTCTGAAGATTTTTTTCTAGTAATTCTTTTTCATATTTATTTTTTCCACCTTCATCATTTTCTCCAACCCAAAATTGCGGATACATCTTTTGAATTTCGGAAGGCATCAATCCAGAGAACAGGGCGTTTCTAGCATACTGGGTCGCTGTAGGCAAAATAGAAAAGAACATATCTTCCTCCTCTACTCTAAAGTATTCATTAATTGCAGGCTGAAGTGCCTTCCATTGATCAAACCTTAAGTTGTCGATAACCACTAAGAACAGACTCTCTTCATTCTTTATAATTTCAGGATGAATTCTATCTTTAAATAAAGTGTGGCTCATAGTAGGAGCTTCTACCTCTCCCTTTAGCCAGTCTAAATAATTATCCTTTATAAATCTCGAGAACTGAGTATTTGCTTCTTCCTTTTGCGTAGCAAATATTCCTTCGAGCGCTTCGTCTTGAGTTCCGTCTAACTCTAAATCCCAATAAACTAGCTTTTTATATAGCTCTTGCCAGTCCTCTGTATCCAGCCTACCCATTAGCTGCATACTGATTTCTCTAAACTGTCTTTGATATCCTGAAGAGGCTTGCTCGTCCACTAATCTCTTTTCATCAAGGTTCTTTTTCAGAGCTAACAGAATCTGATTAGGGTTTACTGGTTTTATTAAATAATCGGAAATCTTAGAGCCTATGGCTTCTTCCATAATGTGCTCTTCTTCACTTTTGGTAATCATAATAACAGGCAGGGTCGGGTCAATTCCCTTTATAGATTGCAACGCCTCTAAACCCGATACACCGGGCATGTTTTCATCTAAAAATACAATGTCAAAAAACTGCTCTTCTACCATGTCTACTGCTTCATTACCGGAGTTGACTGTAGTAACATTATACCCTCTCTTTTCTAAGAAAATAATGTGTGGTTTAAGCAAATCTATTTCATCATCTGCCCATAATATTTTTTTTTCCGCCATTAAAGTGAATTATTTTCGTTTCAGTATATAAAGAAGGTTCGAAAGTTAAACGACTTTAGCAGAATAAACGTACACTAAAAACTAGTTTTTTTT
Source organism: Flavobacteriales bacterium UBA4466 (assembly GCA_905182895.1). GTDB lineage: Bacteria > Bacteroidota > Bacteroidia > Flavobacteriales_D > Sanyastnellaceae > ASP10-05a. The sequence goes on along the minus strand of CAJJDD010000021.1, from coordinate 34,063 downwards.
TGAGAGAACAAAAATTGAATAAGAAGAAAATCTTTAATGATCCTGTTTATGGGTTTATAACCTTAAAGGATGAGTTTATTATAGAGATTATAGATCATCCGTGGTTTCAACGATTGAGAAGAATTTCTCAACTTGGACTTTCACATTTAGTCTATCCCGGAGCTGTGCACAACAGATTCCATCATGCCATAGGAGCCATGAACTTAATGCAGGAAACTCTAGATAGTCTTAAGCAAAAAGGAGTGGAAATTACTGATGAAGAAGAGCTAGGGGCTACTCTAGCCATACTTCTTCATGATGTGGGTCATGGGCCTTTTAGCCATGCTTTAGAACATAGTATAGTGAGTGATATTTCTCATGAAGAACTCACGTTACTAATTATGCACCACTTAAACGAAGAGTTCGGTGGAAAGCTGAATACTGCTATAGAAATATTCTCAGACACTTATAAAAAGAAGTTTTTACACCAGCTCGTAAGTAGTCAGCTAGATATGGATAGGTTGGATTACCTATCCCGAGATAGTTTTTATAGCGGTGTATCTGAGGGAATCGTAGGTACCGAACGCATTATAAAAATGCTTGATGTTCAGGATGACCAAGTAGTGGTGGAAGAGAAAGGAATATACTCAATAGAAAAATACATCGTAGCCAGAAGGCTTATGTACTGGCAAGTTTATCTTCATAAGACTGTTTTGAGTGCTGAATTTATGCCAGTTAACATCCTCAAACGGGCTAAACAATTAGCACATGATGATATCGACCTTTTTGCTACGCCTGTTCTAAGAGAATTTCTATATTCGGAATATGACATGTCTATGATTCGGTCGGATAAAACCATCTTAGAAAAGTTCTGCGAATTGGATGACTATGATGTTTTGGCTTGTATAAAAGTTTGGAAAAATCACGAGGACAAGGTACTCAGCCTTCTTTCTAGCTCACTTCTGAATAGAAAATTATTTAAAATCAAACTTAGTAGTGAAAAGTGGCCAGAGGAGCTCATTTCAAAAATGAAACATCGAATTTCTGAAAAATATGAACTCTCTTTAGATGAGGCTGCATATTTCGTTATTCATGATATGGTGGACAATAAGGCATATAGCCCTGCATCAGAAAATATCCTTATCAAGATGAAGGACGGCACAGTAACTGATTTGGCCCTCGCCTCTGACCATCTGAATATCTCGGCTCTTTCTGACCCAGTACAAAAATGGTTTTTAGCAGAATATTTATAAAATTTAATTTTAATGTTCGTATTTAAATTTGGTGGGGCTTCTGTAAAAGATTCTAAATCTGTAAAAAACGTAGCCAAAATACTTAGAGCGTATTCCTCTGAAAAACTTCTCGTAGTAATCAGCGCTATGGGGAAAACCACCAACCTATTAGAGAGCATCCTAGAAACAGAATCTCAAGAGAAGCGCTCTTCCCTCCTTCTAAAGTTTAAAGACTTCCATCTAGATATCGCCAAGTCTCTGGGTATCACAGACGACTTTAAAAACTTTATAGAGGAAAGGTTAAATCATATTACTAGCTTCTTAGAGGCCAATAAAGATGAGTTCTTCCGCTATGATGAAATAGTTTCTCAAGGGGAGATGGCGAGCACTTACCTCATTCATTTATTTTTAATAAATGAAGGCTTCGACTCTCATTGGCTTGATGCTCGTGAAATTATCAAAACCCAAGATAACCATAAAGTAACTCAGGTAAACTGGGAAGAATCCTCGAGACAAATCAAAAACTCACAGGCATCTTCGAAAAACAAAAAACTAATAATCACTCAAGGCTTTATAGGTTCGAACAAAAATAACGAAACGACAACTCTAGGAAGAGAGGGGTCTGACTTCAGTGCAGCTATATTTGCTCATCTGTTGAATGCAGAGAGTGTTACCGTCTGGAAAGATGTTCCGGGTATGCTAAATGCAGATCCCAGAAAATTTCAGAACACAATAAAACTAAATCAGATTTCATACAGAGAGGCCATAGAACTAGCTTATTACGGAGCTAGTGTGATTCATCCTAAAACCGTAAAACCTCTTCAGAATAAAAAGATTCCTCTTTATATAAAATCATTTATAGACCCTGGCGAAGAAGGAACGGTTATTACAGATGGAGTGGATATGATTCCTTTAGTTCCATCCTTTATTAGTAAAAGAGAGCAGATCTTAGTGAGTTTTACTCCAAGAGACTTCTCTTTTATAGGTGAGAAAGAGCTCAGCGAAATATTTAAAGTTCTTTCGGATCATAACATAGCTGTCAATTTAATGCAGAATAGTGCTATTAGTTTTTCTATCGTGTTTAATCATGCTCGTCAAGACTTGGAAAACATTCGACAATCTTTGGATCTTAAATTTTCTATTCGGTTTAATAAAGGATTAGAACTATTAACCATCAGACACTATAATGAACCTATTATTAAAGAATTAACCAATGGAAGAAATCTACTTTTAGAGCAAAGAAGTAGAAATACTGTGCGATTGATAATGGATACCTCAGCACAATAAAACGCTAGAAACCAACACAACAAAAACTCTGTGATAATTCTGTGTTAATTTCTGTAACACATATTCGTTCCGAAATGAAATTAATGATTATCTTGAAATTATCTTATGGGTTTCACCCACTGAGATAAGGCAAATTTTCATAGTTACAATGCACTAATTGTAACGGTAGTTTTAGTTTAATGTTAAGTGGATTAGGGTCTGAGCGCAGATCCTAATTTTTTTTGCCCAAAATTATTGAGCATAAAAAAACCGATAACAAGTTATCGGTTCTATAATGATATTTAATGGTTAATTAATACTCATCCTCGTTAAAGAAAAAGTCCTCCTTGGAGGGATAATCTGGCCAGATTTCTTCAATATTTTCATATGCCTCACCTTCATCTTCTATTTGTTGAAGGTTTTCTACTACTTCTAGCGGAGCTCCTGCTCTCATGGCAAAATCTATTAATTCGTCTTTGGTAGCTGGCCAAGGGGCATCTTCTAAATATGATGCTAATTCTAATGTCCAATACATGCGATTAATTGTTTATTTGATACTAAAACGATAAGTTGTTCTTGTAATCCGCTGCTGCGTTCAAATTTTACGCGAATATAATTTTTTTGTTTACCTATTCGACATCAATTTTTAAATCAAAATTATTAAGACTAACTACCTGTTTAATAGCAGATAAAGATGTTAAACGGCAGGTTTCCACGGGATTTCCTCTGCTGAAACCTCTTGAGAACAAGCTCTAGAAAGCACAAATAGGTAATCTGACAGGCGATTAATGTACTGAATAATGAGTTCTTCTACTCCTTGATGCTCCATCAAATCCACCACTCTTCTCTCTGCTCGTCTGCAAACACATCTAGCCACATGAATAAAAGAAACGAGCTCATGACCACCAGGAAGAACAAAATTCTTCATCTCTGGCAAGTCCAAATTCAGCTCATCCATTAGATTTTCCAACCTCAATACACTTTCAGAATCAATGTCTGGGAGTTTAAAAGAAGCTTTTTTCTCAGGATCATTTGCCAATTGGCTACCGATGGTGAAAAGTTCGTTTTGGATAGTGATGAGATTTTTATGATACTTTTCATGACTGCGGTCTCTAATCACACCTATCCAGCTGTTCAGCTCGTCTACAGTTCCATAAGCCTCAATTCTATTATTATTTTTATTTACTCTACGTCCGCTTAATAAAGAAGTAGTGCCTTTGTCTCCTGTTTTGGTGTAAATTTTCATTTGATTCGTTCATTTTTAAGACTGACTGAATATACCCGATAGCAAGTTTTCAATCATCTCTTTTTCTAATTCAATCGGGTTAATTTCTGGGTTTTTCAAAACCCATGAGTAGAGCCATCTTAAAGTAGAAAGAATAGAAAATAGGGCTAAATCTACGTTCACAGATTCTTTTCCATTCTTCTTAAAAGCTTCTATTAAAATATTTCTAAACGACAGCTCATATTCATCTCTCATAGAGACATACTCACTAAATGCAGGCTCTTCTAAATGGACCCAATCAGAGGTAAGTAGCGCCATTCCATTAGGGTGTTTAATGGTAAGGTCTACATGAAGCCTAATCAACCCTTCTAGCTGCTCTTCATAAGTTAATGTAGAGCTTATAATTACCTCCATGCCTAAAGTAAAAGAACGGGCCAACTCCAGTAATAATATCTGCAGTATCTCTTGCTTTCCTTTAATATGGTTATATAAACTAGGCGCTTCTATTTGGAGCTCTGAGGCTATGTCTCTCATAGATGTAGCAGTAAAACCCCTTTTCCTGAAAAGCCGAGCTGCCCCTTTTAATATCTGTTTTTTACGATTAGAATCGGCCATTTTTGCAACAGCAGGTCTTACTTGAGTATCTATTATTTTTTTAATCTCATTTAACTTGAATAAGGCCTCAACCGGAGTGAGCGTATTTATATCAGTACTAATAATTTCTTCCTTCACCTGCTGTAATACAGGGTCATCTAACTGGAAGAAACTAAGCTGCACTTCTGAGTCAGTCTCATTTAATTTACTAGCAGGGCTAGCTGAGCTCGCTTTTTCACTTTTACTTTCCAACTTCACTAATAACTCATTAGCTCTCAGCACTACTTCTGCAGGCATTCCTGCCATCTGCGCTACATGAATACCGAAACTATGATTAGAACCGCCTTCTTTTAACTTCCTTAAGAAAAGGACTTTATTTTCGACTTCTTTAACTGCCACATTAAAGTTTTTCACCCTAGGAAAGACAGAAGACATATCATTTAACTCATGGTAGTGCGTAGCAAAAAGCGTTTTAGCTCTATATGAAGGATGTTCATGTAAAAACTCAGCTATAGCCCAAGCGATGCTTATTCCATCATAGGTACTGGTTCCTCTTCCCAATTTCATCCAGCAGGATTAAACTTCGGTTGGAAAGGTTATTCAGAATACTGGCAGTTTCATTCATCTCTACCATAAAAGTAGATTCTCCCCTCGAAATGTTATCTGAGGCACCTACTCTGGTAAAGACCTTATCTACCACGCCCATTTTGGCAGACTTAGCAGGCACAAAAGAGCCCATCTGTGCCATAATCGTAATTAGCGCTGTTTGTCTAAGAATAGCAGATTTACCAGACATGTTAGGTCCGGTAATCATCATTATTTGTTGGACTTCATTATCTAATGAAATGTCATTGGGAATATATTCCTCATCCAATGGTAACTGCTGTTCTATTACCGGATGTCTTCCGGCTTCTATTTCTAATGAGAAACCTTCGTTTACTTCAGGTTTCACATAATGATTTCTCACAGCAATTTTAGCAAAACTAAGCAGACAATCTAGCTTAGCCACAGCACTAGCATTAATCTGAACAGGCGCCACAAACTGGGCACTTTCTGAGACTAGCTCATTAAACAACCTAAACTCTATTCCAGCTATTTTTTCTTCTGCGCCTAAAATTTTAGCCTCATATTCTTTTAATTCTTCAGTAATGTATCTTTCAGCATTTACTAAAGTTTGTTTTCTTATCCAGGTCTCAGGGACCTTGTCTTTATGGGTGTTTCTAACTTCTAGGTAATACCCAAAAACATTATTATACGCTATTTTCAATGATGGTATTCCCGTAATACCGGATTCTCTCTCCTGAATTTGTCTTAGGAAATCCTTACCTGAAAAAGCTATTTTTCTGAGCTCATCTAATTCTGCATCTACTCCATCAGCTATAACATTCCCTTTAGACAGCACTACGGGCGGGTCTTCTTTTAACCTAGACTTTATGCTTTCTCTTAACGTTTCACAAAGGTTAATTTGATCAGCGAGCTGCTTTAGGCTTTTGTTCTCCTGAAGGCCACATCTTTCTTTGATCGTGATTAGACTAGTTAAAGCCCTGCTTAGCTGAAGAAGCTCTCTAGGGTTAACTCTACCCACGGCTACCTTAGATATGAGCCGTTCTAGATCTCCTATTTTTTTTATTTCGCTTTGCAACGCCTCTATGCTCTCGGTGCTCGAGGTAAAGTGGTCTACAATATTTAATCTTTCTTGGATAGGAGCTAAATCTTTGAGAGGAAGAACCATCCATCTTTTTAGAAGTCGGCTTCCCATAGGAGAAACCGTGTGATCCATAACGTCAATTAAAGTAACTGCATTAGGGTGAGGAGAATGAATTAGCTCTAAATTTCTTATGGTAAATCGGTCTAACCAAACGTATTTTTCTTCTTCGATTCGCGAGATAGAGGCTATATGTCTTAACCTATTATGCTTGGTCTCTGCCAGGTAATGCATAGCAGCTCCAGCAGCTGACACTCCTTCTGTTAAGCGCTCTATGCCGAAACCTTTTAATGACTTTGTTTTAAAGTGACTCTTTAATATATCATTTGAAAAATCTTCAGTAAAAACCCAATCTTCTAGCACATACGTATAAAAACTTGACCCGAACCTGGTTTGAAATTCAGCAAGCTTCTGTTTCTGGATAAGCACCTCTGAGGGTCTAAAGCTTTGAAGCAGTTTATCGATATAATCATCCTTTCCCTGAGCGCACATATACTCTCCAGTAGAAACATCTAAAAATGACACTCCAGAAATATCATCATTTAAATGAACTGCTGCTAGGAAATTATTCTTCTTATTATCCAGAACATGATCATGGTATGAAACACCCGGAGTTACCAATTCGGTAACACCTCTCTTCACTATATTTTTGGTGAGCTTAGGGTCTTCTAACTGATCACAAATAGCAACTCTATGACCAGCTCTAACCAATTTAGGTAAATATGTGTCTACACTGTGATGAGGGAACCCAGCAAGCTCTATAAATGCAGCGGCTCCGTTTTTTCTTTTGGTTAATACTATCCCTAAAATTCCGGAAGCTTTTATAGCATCTTCCCCAAACATTTCATAAAAATCTCCCACCCTAAATAGCAATAGCGCATCAGGATACTTCGCTTTTATACGATTATACTGACCCATAAGAGGCGTTTCTTTAACCGTTTTACTCTTCTTTTCTGCAGCATCATCCATATAAAAGCGCTCAATTAAAAGACACAAAATGCCCCCCATTTCAGATAGAGCGGCAGCCGTATTTAAGAAACCATGTGTCCTCGTTAGATCATCGAAAGATACATGGTCATCTCTTTTGTGGCGCTTCCTAACCCTTTTAGGTTTTTAACATTCCATCAACATGGACGCAGCTTTCAAGTATCATTATTTTTTCTTGGTTAACCAAGAAACTAGCTTTTGGTGTTGGATGGCGAAATATGTTGTAGAGTGACTGGTGTATTTTTAAAAAAAATGTACCTTACATACTTAAGAGAAAAGTAAATTCATTTTACTTTTTCTGCCTAATTCAAACAAATGAAAAACAAGTTCGCATTTAAAATATTGGCACGTATTAATAAATTAATATTACCCTCTATGATAAGAAAAGACTTATATAATTTAAGTACAATTCAGAAAGCAATAGTGGGGTATAGATATTGGGTAACCAAGAATAGTTTATGATTTAGATCTGAGTTTTTTGTACAACTTGATCCCTGAAAATAAAAGCATGTTGACTCCTAAGAATTACCCTCCACGACATAAATACCTTCGTAATCTTTTAGATTCAAAAGAACTCCTGAGTAAGCTTGACTTTCTTTATAGGTGATATGAAGCTGCCCATTTTCGGGACGGCTTACTTGGATATCTTCTTTGAACAGAACATTCCTTTCTTTTACCTTAAAAAGCGCTTCTTTAGCTGACCAAATTATAGTAAAATCCTCATCTGAAGTGGCCCAATCAAGCTCATGTGTATTACAGAATTTGTGTTTTATCCTTCTGACTTTATCTACAACTTCCTGAACATCTATTCCTACTTCATTCTCTGGATGCGTAATAATAGCTATGAAATCTTTAGAATGTGAGATAGAAATTTTAGGCCCCGAAGGGTAAAAAGGTTTTCCATGCTCTGTATACTGAAGTGTTTTTTTAAGCCCCATTTTAGACATAAGTGCCCTGGCTCCCAGCCATTCTAATCGTCTTAGGTCATGGTTAAATCCTTTGTACTTTTCTGTAGCTACCTCTTCAGACATAAGGCTTTCTAGCTCAGAAACGCGCTCTGTTAGTTTCCATATTCCTAACTCAGCTCCTCCCTTAATCTCTCTTAGTTCTTTTAGTGGCATTGTGTAACAAAACTAAGGAATTGTGCTTGCTTCATATACATTCTCCCAAAAGTATACGGGGTTTCATTTTTCTATTGATAATCTGTACCTTTGCAACGCATAAAAACAGCATTTAATGAGTAGTCAAACACAAAAAGAAATGCTTCCGTACAAGGTTAAAGATATTTCCTTAGCTGATTTCGGAAGAAAAGAAATAGAATTAGCAGAGGCAGAAATGCCCGGATTAATGTCTTTAAGAGAGGAATTTGGAGATTCTAAGCCACTGAAAGGAGCTAGAATAGCAGGATGTCTTCATATGACTATCCAAACTGCGGTTCTTATAGAAACGCTAGTAGAACTAGGAGCAGACGTTACGTGGAGTTCATGTAACATCTTCAGTACACAAGATCATGCTGCCGCTGCCATAGCTGCGACTGGCGTTCCTGTTTATGCTTGGAAAGGCCTGAACTGAAGAGGAGTTTGAGTGGTGTATAGAGCAGACTATTTTCGCTTTTAAAGATGGTCAACCTCTCAACATGATTTTAGATGACGGTGGAGATTTAACAAATATGGTGTTTGATAGATTCCCTGAATTAACTAAAGACATCAAAGGTTTATCTGAAGAAACTACTACTGGAGTTCACAGATTAGTAGAAAGAGAAGCTAACGGCACCTTAGTGATGCCTGCTATCAACGTGAATGATTCTGTTACAAAATCTAAATTTGACAACAAATATGGATGTAAAGAATCTTTGGTAGATGCTATCAGAAGAGCTACTGACGTTATGATCGCTGGTAAAGTGGCTGTAGTGGCAGGATATGGTGACGTAGGAAAAGGTTCTGCTGCATCTCTTCAAGGAGCTGGAGCTAGAGTTATCGTTACAGAAATAGATCCTATATGTGCGCTTCAAGCTGCTATGGATGGATTTGAGGTTAGAAAAATGAAGGATGCTATTCCGAGAGCGAACATCATAGTTACCGCTACTGGGAATAAGGATATCATTACTGGCGAACATTTCTCTAAAATGACAGATAAAACTATCGTGTGCAACATAGGTCACTTCGATAACGAGATAGATGTAACATGGTTAAATGATACTCACGGAGATTCTAAGGTAGAAATTAAGCCTCAGGTGGATAAGTATACCATTAATGGAAATGATATCTTGTTATTAGCTGAAGGAAGACTTGTTAATTTAGGATGTGCCACAGGGCACCCTTCATTCGTGATGAGTAATTCATTTACTAACCAAGTTCTAGCTCAGTTGGAATTATGGAATAATACAGATGCCTACGAGAACAAAGTTTACATGCTACCTAAGCATCTAGATGAAAAAGTAGCCATGCTTCACCTAGCTAAGATAGGTGTGGATCTAGAGGAACTTTCTCAGGATCAAGCAGACTATATCTCTGTACCGAAATCTGGACCATTCAAACCAGACCACTACAGGTACTAGTATTAGTCGATCATATCCGAGTAATTAGTATTAATTACTCTTCCAAATAAAATTAAAAACCGCTTCTACAATTAGAGGCGTTTTTTTATGGATCAGAATTTCCAGATTTCGCTTCTAGGCAAAATAGTTCATTAGGAAATCTTTAGAAAAAAGTTGAAATTTAGTAGCCCTAGAAATATTCATATATTCTTCTAGAACTTCATTTTTTTTAGTTGTGTTAAGATGATAGTCCGCTATGAGGTAAAACAGCTTAATATAAGAATCATAAGAGATGAATACTTGATTAATATTGATCTGAGAGAATTGAGTTTTTGCCTTTGGCCAAGATTCTTCATCAATGTACACCAAACATAATGCTATTTGAAATATAGCTAAATGAGTAAATCGGTTATAGTCGTTCACTTCAAAAAGAGAGACAAGATGTTGTCTGAGAATTTTTCTAAGTAAATCGACCCGTCTTAACAATATTAAACCAGGAATTAGCTCAAAATAAAACTCAGCTTTATTATCAGTTTTAGCCAGTTTTAGAGTCTTTTGAAAAATCTTGGTTTGTATTTTATTTTCATTTATTAATGTAAGCTTAGACAATTGAAACCGTCCTTTTACAATAGGGTGAACGGACTTATATCCTTTTAAGTTCAAAGGGAGCATTTTGTTATTAGATTCACACTTGGTTAAAAAATTATTATGAAATAGAATTAAGTGAAGAAACAGTAAATGGTTTCTGTTTTTTTCTATACTGATCGATGTTTTAATAAGGTTGATATAACCATGATTGAAGTAATCATAATCCACAAAATTATACAAAACAACCTCTCTAAAACAATCATTTTGAATAACTTGAGTTAAAAAAGCTAGATCATTTAAATAATAATTTCTCAAAAGTGTGCCGATTTGGACGCAAATTTGAAGTTGCTGATAACGCTCAATATTTTTTATTTTGCTGGTAAATAATTGATGAAGACACTTTACGTTCTTGCGGTGTAAGAAGTATTCCGCCATTGAATTGAAATAGCTAGTAAATTGTTCTGAAGCTATTAGCGAATGAATAAAGTAGGTATCGTTTTTAGAAATTAAATTGCTATTTTTTATTCTAGCGAGTTTAAGCGTAGTTTCTAAATCACTATATCTTTTTTGATGCGTAAAAAGATAAAAGTCCTGAAAACCGACATATTTCGAAAGAACATCTAATGTGGATTGATTAGGCTTAGTGCTTGGAAGTAGTCCGAAAAATCTGCGCAATGTATTATAGCCAATATATGCCTGTGTCTTTTCTTCTAATTGCTGTTGAAGTAACTTAATGTCTTTTCCGTTATTTATACCGGAACCAAAAGTTGTTTCAATTTGATTCCTCAAAAAATCAGTAGACTCCATTGTATAAAAATACAAAATGGGCTACAAATGGGCTAATAAATATAGCATGAAAATATATCTTTGCACTCATGAAGAAACTATTACTTTTTACTTCGGCAATATTACTTGTATTAAACTCAAACGCCCAAACATTCGCCTCCGATTATTATTTCACCACGGGGTCCGACCGTTGGGATGCTCCCACCGATATTACAACAGATAATGCTGGCAACACTGTTGTTGCAGGATATTTTTGTAATACCGTTGACTTTGATCCTAGTGCAGGACTTCATAATTTAACTTCAAACGGAACAAAGGTTTCATTCAATAACACATGGGGTGCCAATGGTTTTATTATGAAACTAGACACCGCAGGTGCTATACAATGGGCAGTTCGAAATTTATCAGGTGAAATATATAATTTAGCTACATCTATACAAGAGGTGGCTATAGACGGAAATGGGGATGTTTTTGTTAATACCAGAGCTACCGACTATATGGATGTTGATCCAGGATTTCCCATTTTAAACTTCAATCTAAATACTGAATATGCAGTTATTCAGAAATTGGATGGGAATAATGGAAATTTACTTTGGGCCATTCCAGTTGACATAGAATGTAAAATGACGCTGGACCCCAGTGGTGATGTATTGATAGCAGGTTCGTTTGATGACATAATAGATTTAGATCCGGGTCCTGGACTATTTGAGATCGATCCAGTAGTAGCTGGTAGTTCGGTGCCTTGTGCTGCAAAATATAGCGGAACTGATGGCAGTTTTATTTGGGGTGTTAACTTTGATTTGGCTTGTACTGGTGCGGAAATAGTTGACATAGATGTAGACGCGAGTGGTCGATTATTATTTGGCGGAACGCATAAAGACTCAATCCAACCAGATCCTGGATCAACATGGTCAATCAACCCACCCAATCAAAATAAAGTAAAATTACTAATATTGTATTAAATAATGATGGTAGTTATAATGGTCATGACAGTTATGCTTATCCTAGCGGAAATTGGGATTCCTCGGTTGATCAATTAGAGTTTGACGATGTTGGGAATATTTACGTAGTGGGAAGTTTTCCTTTCAACCCAATCAATCCTGTAGGTACAGTCACACCGCCTCAACCAGGGATATTGAAATATCCAAACACGAACTCCTCTATGGAATGGAGTGTTAGTTTTCTTGATACGGGTGTTGATTTGGAATGTGAAGGGGATGGTCAAATGTACTTTTCTATGACACTCTCTCCAAGTATTTCTGTAGATATTGATCCAGGTCCTGTCTTTAATGACCCACCATCTACCAATTTTGAACACATGCTTTTCAAATGGGATGGTTCAAGCGCTGCAGGACCTGCTTTAGAATGGACAAAACAAATTCCACACGATTTTTGGGAGTTTGGAATAAGGAGTTTTTATTACGATATAGATGTTAATGAATCTATACAAATTGCCGCAGGCTTTACAGATATTCTAGATATAAATTTAGGAACTGCAATATATGAAACTGCAACCAGTTGCCCAGTTGGCATCAATTACTGTAGAGATATTTTTGTATCCAGTTTACAGATCTGCGGAAACACCATTTTTTCAAATACAAATCTTGACTTGTGTTATGGTTCAAATTATACTTTTCCCGATGGAACTAGCTATGATAACATTACTGTGCCCTTTAGTCACACCGCGAATTTTACAGGTTCCAATGGGTGTGATAGCATAATTACCTATTCTGCCCAAATTGCAGTAGACGTATTGACTGAGATCACTGCCTACCGGTGCAGCGGAGAGAGTTATACCCTACCAGATGGCTCTTCTGTTAGCCCTATTTCAGATTCTCAATATTTCACCACACTAACCTCTTCTTTAGGCTGTGACAGCACTATTCAGACAAATATTTTTATCGAAACGCCTCCTGTAATAACAGCAGAAGTGAGTTGTAATAGTAATAATATAACTTTAACAGTAACAGATATGGGGACGTATCAGGGAAGTATTGCACCGCCATTTAATATTAGGGATGAAAGTCAAACAATAACCATACTTATTACAGGAGTTGGGACTTATTCTTATCCTATTTCAGATAACATGTTATCTACCAGAATTTTTCAGTTTGAAGCAAATAACTGTGCTCCAGCATTATATATTTATAACGCTTGTGATCAATCTATTTGTGAAGGAAGTGACAGTGATCATCTATTAAATGGTGATTTTGAAAACTCAGCAGCAAACTGGTCACAGTTTGAATCGTTTTTAGATGATTCAAGTACTGGATTTTTACCCATCACTACTCATACGATTGGAAATAGGGCGTATAATTATTCCACTACTTCTGCTTGGTTTGGCGGCTGGAATCAAGGCTCCATTAACTCTATTTCCCAAGATGTAATTATAGATGCAGGAGGTTCAGCTACTTTAGATTGGTGGCAAAGACAACAAAATGGCTGTGCTGCAGATGATGTTTTAACCGTGCTTATTGATGGAGATACTATTTTTGAGCTACAAGCAGATCAAGATCCTCATTGTGGAAACACTGGGGGAACAACTCCTTGGAATTTTAAAAGTGTAGATGTGAGTGCTTATGCAGATGGTCAATCACATAATGTAATGTTCCATTATACACAGCAAGGTACAAACGGTTATACCAACTTGTTTATAGATAATATTAACTTATATACTTGCGAAACTTTAGCCGTACCCGGATGTATGGATAGCTCTGCATGTAATTTCGATGCTGATGCAACAATTGATGATGGAACTTGCTTACTTATTGGAGATTTTTGTAATGATGGTGATTCAAATACTATTAATGACACCATTCAGAATAATTGTGAATGTGAAGGTCAAGAAACATCAATTTCAGGATGTACAGATTTAATAATCTCTGAGGTAGTAGAGGGGTTTTCTAATAATCATGGTAAAGCAATTTTTCCAATTATTTTTGCTGTTTCTTCAGAATATGGTTTAGTGAGATTTCAAAATGGTAGCGCAACACCAGGAAATATCACATATTTAACTGGAGTTTCCATAGCTCCTTATGATGTGTATGTAGTAGTATTGGATAAAAGAAATCCAGATGGTACAGGATTTGAAGTTCCAGTCTGGGATGAGTTACAATTGCAAGCAGACGTTTTCGTAAACCCATCATACAACGATGGTCAAGAAGTGATGTATTTTGATGGAAATGATGCAGTAGCTATATTAAAAGATGGCGGGAACCAATTAGTAGACATATTCGGAAAGATCGGAGAAGGAGCTGGATTCCCGGGCTGGGGAAGTTATATAGATAATCAAGGAGATCAAGCTTTTGTTTCTAAGGATCATACTCTAGTTAGAAAAGCTTCTTTTACACAAGGTTATACAGCCAACCCGGAGTCTTTTGACATTCTTAATGAATACGATTCATTGCCAGCGAATACTTTCACCCAATTAGGGTTTCACCTCTGTGATTGCGAAACTTTGGCCGTACCCGGATGTATGGATAGCTCTGCATGTAATTTTGATGATGAGGCCTCTGTGATGACGGATCTTGCGCTGAATTTGATGAGTGCGGAGATTGTGGAGGAATAGGAGTTGCTGGATGTACTGTTTCTTTCGCTTGTAACTTCAATCCAGAAGCGACATGTGATGACGGATCTTGCGCTGAATTTGATGAGTGCGGAGATTGTGGAGGAATGGGAGTTGCCGGATGTACTGTTTCTTTCGCTTGTAACTTCAACCCAGAAGCGACATGTGATGATGGCACATGCCTTGAATTTGATGAATGTGGAGATTGTGGTGGTGAGGGGTTACTAGGCTGCATCTGTTTCTTTCGCTTGTAACTACAATCCAGAAGCGACATGTGATGACGGATCTTGCGCTGAATTTGATGAGTGCGGAGATTGTGGAGGAATGGGAGTTGCTGGATGTACTGTTTCTTTCGCCTGTAACTTCAATCCAGAAGCGACATGTGATGACGGATCTTGCGCTGAATTTGATGAGTGCGGAGATTGTGGAGGAATGGGAGTTGCCGGATGTACTGTTTCTTTCGCTTGTAACTTCAACCCAGAAGCGACATGTGATGATGGCACATGCCTTGAATTTGATGAATGTGGAGATTGTGGTGGTGAGGGGTTACTAGGCTGCATCGATTCGGAAGCATGCAACTACAACACGGAGGCGTCATGTGACGATGGTTCATGCTACTTTCTGCCCGAAGTATCTATTTCTGGAGCAAATATCACTACAGAGTTCACTTCAGAAATTTATGAAGTAATTTTAATCGAGGATGCTGTTTACAATTGGAATGTATCAGGCGGTGTTATCGAGGGGAACAATGACAACTATCAACCTTCTATTATTTGGGATTATGAAGGAATTGGGGAAATTTGTGTCTCGATTATAAATGGCATTTGTGAGTCTGTAGAATCATGTGTAAATGTTGTTATTTTTCCTGGTGGAAATATTACTGGTTGTACAGATTCTGAAGCATGCAATTACGATCCGGAAGCTACTACAGACAATGGCAATTGTATTTCTATAGGAGATCCGTGTAATGATGGAAATACAGAAACAATAATGACACCATTCAGAATAATTGTGAATGTGAAGGGTTAAGTATACCGGGTTGTACAAATCCTGAGGCCTGCAATTACAATATAGAAGCCACTGCTGAAGATGGATCGTGCTTAGTTATTGGAGATTCTTGTAATGATGGTGATTCAAACACTATTAATGACACCATTCAGAATAATTGTGAATGTGAAGGGTTAAGTATACCGGGTTGTACAAATCCTGAGGCCTGCAATTACAATTTAGAAGCCACTACTGAAGATGGATCTTGCATAGTTATTGGAGATTCTTGTGATGATGGCGATTCAAATACTATTAATGACACCATTCAGAATAATTGTGAATGTGAAGGTCAAGAAACATCAATTTCAGGCTGTACAGATTCTTTGGCCTGTAATTTCAATCCTGACGCAACGATTGATGACGGATCTTGCTCTTATGTTGTCGCTTATGATATTATTGGTAGCGCAATTCCAGCCGCCTTCAGCACTGAATCTTACAGTTATACAGAAACTGCAGGAAGTTCATACGCTTGGACAATTTCTGGGGGCGTAATCACATCTGGACAAGGCTCTTCTTCTATTGAAGTGGTATGGAGTTTAGAAGGAAGTGCAGATTTGGGTGTTCAAGAAACTACTCTTGACGGATGTGAAGGTGAAATTGTGTTACTCAACATCGTAGTTCTTCCAACAAACATCGAAGAACAAATGATGCAATCCATCAACATCTTCCCTAATCCTGCATCTACCAGCGTAACGATATCCATTGACGAATCGCTCATCAATGAGAGTTACCAGCTTTTTGATGCGCAAGGAAGAATGGTGAATGAAGGCGTGTTGACAAAAACAAACACGACTCTAAACACAACTGAGCTTGCAACAGGAAACTACGTGATTTCCATCGATAATGATCAAGGCGTGGTGCGCCAACAAATCCTCATCGAGAGATAAAAGACACTATCACAATAAAAAATAAAAGAGAGGGTTTCGGCCCTCTTTTTTTATTGATTAAACTTCTAGCAAAACCCCAAATTGATTTTCCGTGGCAAAATATGAAGTAGCTGGTGGCTTTTTTTAGGATCTTAATAAATTGGCGTTCTATATATCTCATTAATATTGTTTAGATTAATGAGCTCAATATATAGTGTGGATATGCGGAAGTTGTAGCCGATTTAAGAATGACGACAAAAATCGAAATACAATTAAGAACATTTGTCCATGCTTTTATTTCTCTCATTTACTTCTATGCTTATGGCAGAGAATAATAAATATAGATATCTCAAAATACTCAATAAAAATGGGGCTCTTGGAGGTATTCTCTACCAGAAGAAAAAATTATGTCAAACACCTCATAAAGTAAAATCAAATATTGGAAGAGCAATACTGACAATAAGATAAAATTTGCTAACAAGGAATATGAAAACATTGATGCTTACAGCCGTCCACGTTTCATATTCGGAACGTTAAAACACTACTAATTAGTTACTCTGAGAATAGACCCGCTTAGATTCGTGCTGTACTGTTTAGAGGTTGTTCTGCAGGCCCTGAAATCAAACTTCCGTCTAGAATCAACCAGCTGGACTCACTGCATTCATCCTTTAGAGTTATATCATCTTCAAGAACAAATACCCTGCATCCTTCTTCTGCATTATAAGGAGCATGTCTATCAAAAGCTGTAAACTGATCTATATTATTTCTATAAATGATAATACCACGGCTACCTCCTGTTACATAAACCCATCCTGTAATACTCGTCAACTCGAAATAAGACGCATCATTAATATTAATCGAAAAATCTACGCTTACTAAAGGAACCACACTATTATTCTCCCTGCATCCTTTACAACCGGTTAACAGTACAATGGCTAGTAATATGATAAGTCTATTTCCCACTTTATTTAAATATTTTCTTCGGAGTTCCAGCGATAAAATCTTTCAAGTAAAAAGGCTCGAAATATGCCAAATCTTCAAATTTCTTCTCGATTAACTTAGTTAACGTAATCTGACCAAGGTTTCGTGCACTGCATTGGACTTCTAATAATTCTACATTTAACCAGTTTAATGTTTCAAGACATTTTTCAGCCCCATCCCCAAAAATGGCAATCTTTTTACCTGCCAAATCATTAAAGCTATCTGCGTCAATTTCTTTAGCGTAAGTGTTTTCTAGCACTTCTAGATTAGCTGTAAAAACAGCAGTAAACACTTCCATTCTTCTAGCGTCCAACATAGGGATATATAGTTCGAAAGAATCATCTATAGTTTTAGCTGCCAGAGCCAACTGAACTAAATTAGGTATGGCTATCAATGGTATTCCTGCACCTACACCTATTCCCTTGGCTGTAGAAACCCCTATTCTCAATCCCGTATAAGATCCTGGACCTGAAGCTAGTGACACAGCCGCCAAATTTTTAGCAGTGATTTTGTTTTCTGTTAGTACCTCATCGATAAACTGGGCTAGTTTCTCAGAGTGGATATATTCTGTACTAGACTCTTCTCTACATGACACTAAGTGTCCATCTTCGAATAATGCCACAGAGCAATTCTTAGTAGCTGTTTCTATACAGAGGATCCCATTTTTCATCCTGTCTTATTCTTCCAACTGTACTTCCATATTATTCTTGAGCTTTTTAGAAACTGCATCATATGGGCCTACAATTATTTCATCGTTCTCTTTTAACCCTCGGGTAATTTGATAAAACTCATCATCCTGCAGTCCAAGTTCAACCAAACGAATTTGGGCCTTATTACCAACTTTCACAAATACCAAAGTAAACTCTTCTTCATCTGATCTATCGCCCTCCTTTTTGGGCTTCTCTTTCCCTACAGAGGTAGTATCTGTTCTAGTGGTTACTGAAGTAATAGGAACAGCAAGAGCATTGTTCATGTAATCCGTACGTACGTCCACATTGGCGCTCATTCCCGACCTGAAAGGGGAGAAGCTAGAAGGTTTTTCTGCTAACAGATCAGCGTAACTGTTTTTAAGAACTCTGATTTTCACAGAGAAATTAGTTACTTGATCCGTACTCATTAAACTAGAGTTACTAGCCGTATTCGCTATTTCTGTTACAATCCCTTTGAATTTTCTATCAGGATAGGCATCTACTTCTATGAGTGCCGTATCTGCTAAGTTTACCCGCACGATATCACTCTCATTTACATCTACATCTACCTCCATAACATTCAAGTCGCTAATTCTCATTAACTCATCTCCTTTAGTCATTCCAGTTCCCAAAATAACATCTCCTTTTTCTATGGTTAAGGCTGTCACTATTCCATTTTGCGGAGCGTAAATAGCAGTTCTACTTAAATTTTCAGTAGCCTCATCTTTCCCTGCTTGGGCACTATTTATAGAAAATCTGGCACTATTTACACTTTCTTTAGCGGCTTCTCTTTCTGTAGTTCGGCAAAATTTAAATAGACATCTGATTTAAGAATATTGTCATCAGAATTGATTACTAATTGAAGTGCTTCGTTTAAATGAATGATAGCTGATTCAAAGTCTTGATCTAAAATAGCATTAGTTAGCTATTGTTTGAGAGTTATAAAATTGAGACTAGGGTATCCTGCTTCCGCTGTAAGGCTGTTCTATATATTTCTGGATTAACCTTTAATAGCAAGTCCCCACTATTAACTATATCACCTTCTTTAATAAGCAGTTCTGTAACCTGACCATTCACTTCGGAGAAAATTTTCACCTCACTTTCAGGTCTAATTTTACCACTAGCGCTCACGGTAGAAATAATGTCTTTAAACGTGGGTCTTTCTGTACTTACAAGAATATCATCATTCTTTTGCGTAAGCAAAACGGCCACTACTATTAGTATTACTACTCCTAAAAATATCCAGACTTTCCTATTAGACTCTTTATTCGCCATTAATTTAAAGATATTGTTTTACCCTGATAAAATTCTAGAATCTTCAGCTTGAAAACATAGTCATACTGACTTCTTATCTTCTCAGACAAAGCTGCGTCTCTTAGACTCCTGGCCTGAGCATAATCTACTCCGTTTATGACTTGTTCTTCATACCTAATCTTAGCATATTTAAAAGCTTCTTTTTGGGCTCTTAACGAATAGTCTGCTGCTTCATACGTCTTATATGCAGCAGTGGCGTCTGCAAATGCTGATTCTACAGTCTGGCGTAATTGATTTCTAACATTTAGCGATTCTAATTTCGCATTCTCCTGACCAATTTCCGCCATTTGAACATTGGTCCTATTAGATAACCCATTAAAAATCGGGATATTTAAACTAAAAAACATACTTCGATTAACATTATCCTTCAATTGATTAAAGAAAGGAACCGTCTCAAAATCATTAAATGATAATTGGTCCAGTGACAGCACTGACTGATTAGAACCGCTAAGCGTTCCTATCGGAAAATTTCCAAAACTGACAAGGTCTCCAATTCCTCTTTGATTAGCCCCAGAAAATCCACTTCCATAATTATAGCTAGCTCCTAATCTAGGGTATCTACCTCCATTGGCTATTTTATACTCTAAATCAGCTCTTGCAATGGTTAGCTCTGCACTCTTAACTTCCGGAAATGTGCCTAAAGCATTTAACACAACAGAATTCTTAGAAGGAAGGTTAAACACGGGCTCGTTCAGATAAGGAGTTTCTATTCCGAAATTCGTTTTCTGTTCTTCAGGAAGTTGGATTAGCTGAATCAGATTCAATTTAGCTAGAGAAATAGCATTAAATGAGTTGATTACTCTAGCCTCGTCTTGTGCAAGTTGCGCCTGAACTTGATATAAGTTAGCCTCAGGAACTTGACCGGCCTCCACTAGTAATTTAACTCTATCTACTTGTTCTTTTGAGGCCAATCTATTCGCTAGATTAGCTGTGTTAATTTCTTGATTAAAGAGCACAGATAAATAAGCGTTTGCTACGGCCAATGCAATGGCATTGATTGAAGACTCCAAACCAAGTTGACTTATTTTTAAATTCAAGTCTGCTTGCTTTATTCTATTCTGAAGAGTGAAACCATTGAAAATCGTTACCCCCGTGTTTAAGCCAAAGCTGTTGGACTGAATCCTATTTGTGGCAAATTGATTAGTAAATGGGTCAATTGTTTGTCCCCAGTTATATCCGTGACTAGCGCTACCGTTAAGGGAAGGAAGCAAGTTGGCCTTACTTTGAATTAACCCCAACTCGTTCTGTTGAACATTAAGCTCACCTTGACTAAGAGAGATATTATTCTCAAGAGCAATCTCCAAACATTTGTTGAGGGAAAATGTATTCTGCCCTATTCCTTTTGCAGATGCAAAAATTAACAGAACAAAAATTAAGTGCTTTATCATTACCTTGAATTTAACTATATCAAGACAAACTTACTTAAATAAAAAGTGGTATTACAGAGTGGCTGGAAAACAATTGTTAAATGCCTGTAATAAGAATTTCCACTCTTCTATTGGCTTCATTCTGCCAATCAGTTTTAGGATCAGGAAATAACATCTGAGTATTCCCTCTTCCTTGGGCTTCTAATCTTAATTCGTCTACGCCTAGCTCTATTAGGTAATTCATTACTGCCTGCCCTCTAGCTTCAGAAGCTTTCTGATAGAACTTAGGACTCTTTCTTTTATCCGGTCCATTTACATGACCCACGATTGCTATTTTAACAGAAGGGTTTAAATCAAGGAATTCTTTAATTTCTGCTAAACTCGGTTTTGATTTATGATAGATAGCGGTTTGATCCCCTAGAAATTTAATGTCTCTCACATCAGTAGAAAGCCCAATGGCCAGAGGTATTAATTTCACCTGTTGTAAATGAATCTCATTCTCTGAAGGCCAGAACTTTTCGTTATAATACATGTACCCTTTTTCTACACAAGAAATAGTATATAATCTGTAGTTATTTATTTCAAAGGTTGTATCCATAACCTGAGTGAGTATGGTTTGCTTCCGAGTATTTAGTCCATTTACACGAATATCAGCCGGGATGAAATCACCTGACCTTTCATGTGAAACCTGCACATTCATATACTGAATACCGCTGAAACTCTCTCCCTTTGTAATCTTTTTTTCTTTAACAAACTGTCCAAAAGCAACATCTGGAAAAATCAACAGCGTTAGTAAAAATATAAAGTATAAATTTTTCATTGCTCTCGTGTTTACTTGATATTAGTATAATAAGTGCTAATTGAAGCTATCTTCTTATCATAGGGAATATGAAAGAAATAAATTCAATTTTGACATGAACTATCTTATCGCTTTCCTTCTGAAAAACACCACCATAAAAATACCAAACAAAACGTATGGTATAACTAGAAGGTATTTTATTCCATTGTTTAATCCAAGACCTATAGCATCTCCAGATTGATTAGAGGCATCTTCTGCAACTTGCTTGCACATGGCGCATTGTGCATCAATGTCTGGACAATAAAGACATACAATTATTAAGATTAGCAATAACGAGACCGTTTTTTTCATCTTTTACAAAATTACTGATTAAATGCGTAATAAGGAGATATCATCAAATAGACAACGACACCAGTAAGCGTCACATACAACCATATAGGATAGGCAAATTTTACTATTTTTTTATGCCTTTCAATCTCTCCATTCAATCCTCTTAAATAGCTAATTAAAACCAAAGGAACTACGATGGCACTCAGCACTATGTGAGAAATTAGAATGGTTATATATAAAGGCCTAAACTCTGAATCCAATGGGTAAATGGTATCATCAAAACTAAAGTGATAAGACACATAACTCAAAAGGAAGAGCACACCAAGAGCTATACTTGATGTCATTAACTTACTGTGCAACTGTACTTTTTTAGCCTTTATCGCTACTAAGGCTAAAATCAAGAGAATAAATGTAGTCGCATTAATACAGGCATTGAACTTAGGCGAATTCTCTAGAATAGCTTTCACCCCAGGATTCATATTCTCAGGCTTCGGAAGCACATATAATACAGCCACTACCAGCGGTATAACCACACCCAGTAGCATAATAATTTTATTTGTTCCTTTTGAGTTTTTAACTGTCATTCTGATAAAATAATTAAATCCTGTAATAATTTTTGCATTTCGTTTTCGTCAACCGCATCATAAGACCCTCTTACATGCCTATTTCCATCTACTAGAATAACCTGTGAGCTATGAATTATTCCATCCTGATAAGCCGCATTTCTATCTACTGCCAGAAAAAATCCTTCCTTACTGAGCTCATCGATGTATTCAATTTCTCCAGTACCTAGAGCCCAACTGTTTAAGTTACACCCTTTATTCTCTGCGTATGCTTTTAATACCTGAGGTGAATCGGTATTTGGGTCTATCGTTACGGATAAGAATTGTATTTCTTCACCCAATCCTCTTTCATAAAGCATGCCTTGTAATTTAACTAATTCACTAGTCATAATCGGGCAAATTGTTTGGCAGGTAGTAAAGAAAAAATCAACAATAAAAAATTCTTCACTAAATAGGCATATCCAAATCTAAAGAGTCCTGATCAAGCAGGGAGAATTTAGGAACCTGATAGAACAGGGTGTCCTGTCCATCCTTGGTTATAGGTCCAAAGAAAGGAAGTTGCTCACCTTCTTTTAGATAGCCATTATTATCCGTTACTGAAACTTTATTTTGATCACGCGGATTATGATCCTCGAAAAAACTACAGCCAAATTGGCCTAAGACACTAATTATTAGAATTAACTTTATTAGCTTCATACCTCTCAATATCTATTTCCTTTCTTAAAAGCGCAATGTCTTCTATCGCATCATTAATTTGTCTCTCAGCATTTAGATTGTACCTTCCTCTAATTTGAGCCCTAGAGTCAATTAAGAGCGTAATCGCGCTATTATTTAGATTAACTATCCCTAGCTCCTTAGTGATAAAATCTTCCATAGCTTCCTTTGACGTAGTGCTTAGATAGAAAAAATTATCTGTTTCATCTGCATTTCGGTTAAGATTAACCATGTAATCCTTTAAATGCTCTTCATCCTGTATTACTCCATCTGTATTCAGACCAATGATTTTAATGTTATCCTCATCTGTATACTTAAAGTTAGCTGTAAGAAGTCTCTTAGTTATAACCGAGATATACTCAGAACCTAACGAGTAAGGCGCAAGAAGATAAACGTTATCTTTCAAAGACTCTATCGAGACTATGTCACCGTTATGGTTTACAAACTCCTTATTCGGCAAGAAATAGGTCTTGCCTAAGTCATTATCGGCAGAGTCCAAAAGAATTTCAGAAGGATGATAATAAGGTAGTGTTTTGAATTTATGATCTAACGCTAACCCAAAGAAAAGTAGAAAACCTAACGGAAAAATGAGTACTATAAAAATCAAACCAACCTTCTTCAGCATTTGTAAGTTATTAACTTCCTAAGTAATTTAATAATAGCGCAGACATATCTGTTCCTTCTCTAGCAGCTATAAAAAGTAAGTAAGCTACAAACATTAAGTAAGGCGTTAGAATAGTCCATTTAAGATTTTTTCTTTCATCTCCTAAGTGCATAAATGATAAAACAATGTATGCCGCTTTAAATAATGTCAAGATGATGAACGACCATTTAATGAATGCCCACCAATCACTATTCTGCTTAAAACCAATGCCTAAAACAACCTCTATGAAAGTAATTAGGGTGAGAATCCCAGTTACTTTCCATATCTTTTTTCTTATAACAACACCCTGAGCCTCATTATGATTAGCTGATATAGAATAATTATGATCTTGTATTAAATCGTCTCTTTCCATTATTTATTAAATTAAACTAAGTAAAAGAATGTAAATACAAACACCCACACTAGGTCTATAAAGTGCCAGTATAATCCCGTTTTCTCAACCATTTCATAATGTCCTCTCTTATGCATTACTCCTTTAATCACCATAATTAGTACGATCAAGTTAATAAGCACACCTGAAAATACGTGAAAACCATGAAATCCTGTAACGAAGAAAAAGAAATTAGCGTACTGCTGAGGCCCATATTCATTAGAACTTAAATCTGCTCCGCTGGTTTCTGGAAGGTTCTCATTTTTAACTGCCAAAAGCTTCGTTATTGTTCCGGCATCATCTACAGTGACTATAGAAGTTTGATACTTATTTAAGTACAATACTTTTGGAGTTTGCTCTCCATGCACCTCTTCCTCGGCATGGTCATCATGTCCACCGCCTCCCATTCCTGAGATTTCATTATTAGATGCATGATCATGTCCGTGGTGCTCATCATGACCCTCTTCTTCATGAGAATGTCCGTGCTCTGCTCCATAATAAACTTTTTCTCCAGCTGCTACTGTATAGCTTATGGTTTCACCCGATTGATCTAAACCATCAACTACAAGTTCATTCGCGCTAATATAATAACCACCAGAACCGTGAATAAAGTGATACCACTCCCATGCCTGAGAGCCCAAGAAGAAGAATCCTCCTATTACAGTCCAGACTAACCATTTAGTAACGCTTCTTTTATCATTCCTATGTCCTGCTTCCACGGCTAGCACCATAGTAACAGAACTTACAATCAATAGGAATGTCATGAGCGCTACGTAGATCAACGGGAAGCCTGTTCCCAAGAGTGGTAATGCCTCAAATACTTTCTCCCCCACCGGCCAAAAGCCTTCAAGGTCACCGAAGACACCAGTTCTAAAAAATCCTAGAGAAATCAAGAGGCCGCTAAATGTAAGGGCATCCGATACTAGGAAGAACCACATCATCATTTTACCATAAGTAACGCTGAAAGGAGATCTTCCTCCCCCCCATAAAACGTCTTTTTCAATTTGTTTTGAAGCTTCTCCTGACATCAGTCGTAGTAATTTCTTGCAATTTTAGTAAATAATGAACAAAAAAGCATACAAATAGAGCCACAATA
Organism: Flavobacteriales bacterium UBA4466; assembly: GCA_905182895.1. Classification (GTDB taxonomy): domain Bacteria; phylum Bacteroidota; class Bacteroidia; order Flavobacteriales_D; family Sanyastnellaceae; genus ASP10-05a. The sequence continues at coordinate 8,800 of CAJJDD010000021.1, read as the reverse complement.
TTCCCATAAAGTGCCAGTAAATCCCTTGAGTCCTTAAACTTATTATGTCTCCATTTGAAAAAGTCCCTCTCACGCTTCTTACTATGTTAATTATCAAGTAAATTAACCCTAGAACTAAATGGAATGCATGTACAGAAATAAACAGGAACAGCAAACTGGTAGAATTATCTTTTTGCTTTTGCATCACTTGAGTGACTGGTTCAAGTCTTTCCTTGTCTGTTCCTTTATAAAACTGTCCATTTTCAAAAATCACAGGTAACGAGTTATAGGTTATCATGTAATCAACTCCATATTCTCCTGAAACATCTCCAATTTCATTATGCGAAACAAACAATCCTTTATCATTTAATTGTAGCCAACCATTCCACTGGCTGAGAGTAAACCCGATTCCGGATAGAAAAGTAAGAACAAGTAGTATGGTCGTAGCCTGCCTTTTCCCTTGGCTAGCCATATATCCTGCGCCTATTAAAAACAAACTGGATATAATAATGATGACATTACTTGCAAGCAATCCTGAAACAGGCTCTGGATGAACCCAGTATGCCTGAGGTGCCATTACTATAAATGCAGAAGTAAATCCGCCAAACATCATAAGAACAGCAAATAGAATGAGATACATAAGCATCTTCTTAGTTCTCTCCTTTACTTCAAGTGGATGACCTTCGAACACATCCACCTTCTTTTTTTTTGTTTCTGTATCTGAGGAAAGTGTAGATTCTGACATTTTAAATGGTATTTAAATTTTATCTAGAACGAATAATAACTGTACTACAGGGAGATAGATAAACGAACCAAACATTACTTGCTTAGCATATTTATCCTCTTTTGTTAGTGCAAACCTAAGAGCTACCATGAAATAAAGTATCCCGATAATTAAAGTTGAGACTCCTGCGACATTTCCTATCATAGGACCCTCACTACCAGTAAACCATGGTAAAATACTTACGGGGATTAGAACGAAAGCAGACAAGGCTATATAACACGCGGTAAATGTGGTTTTACCCTTGTTAAATGGGAGCATTTTGAAACCCCCATTATCATAATCCTTTTTAGCTACCCACGCGATAGCCCAAAAATGAGGAAACTGCCACATAAATTGCAACGCAAACAGTAACCCTGGCTCTAGTCCAAAAGATCCACTAGCAGCTACATAGCCTAGCATAGGAGGTATAGCTCCAGGAAAAGCTCCAACAGTAACACCGACACTATTTACTCTTTTTAATGGGGTGTACAGAAAAACATAACTATACAACGCTAGCACACCTAGAATTCCGCAGAAAGGATTTAACAAAAACCAGAGAATAGAAATACCAGCTATAGACACAACCGTACTCCAAACGATAGCGACTTCCACGGAGAGACTTCCTGTCGGAAGAGGTCTATTCATGGTTCGCTTCATCAAGGCGTCCTGGTTTCTTTCCCAAACCTGATTAAAACCGTTAGAACCTCCTGTAAGGAGCAAACCTCCTAGTATTACGAAAACAATTTGTAAAATTTCAGGAGAAGATGTCCCCATGAAATAACCCAACACAGCCGACAGCACAACCAAGGCTGACAATTTAAGCTTCATCAACTCGGCTAAGTCTTTAATTTTAATAGACTTAATATAACTTATTTGATTTAATATCGCTGCTGTCAAAATGAACTATTGAGCGCACAAAAGTAGTCCAATTCTTAAGACTAAATGTATAGAAATTATCAAAAATCATTCGATAAACTGGGCAAAGCTCCATTAGAATTTTTAGAGCTTATCTTATAGACTGATGAGCTTATTCCGAAGGAAAAAATATGCTCATCATTTAATTCAAACTGATTTTGTACATGACGCCAATTATAACTTCCGAAAAAGAATACATCCCTATTTTTCAATATCTTTCTAGAAGCAGGTTAACTGTGTGACTGTAGAATGGTGGGTGTTTCCTTGACCTATTTTGTTGTCATAAACTCTAAAAGGCTGCTCTATAAGACCTAAAAATATCTCCACCATAATTATCTCCATTTAAGTCTCGTCCGTAAAGTGCCCAATTAAACCTTCCCGTGAAGGTCCAATTATTTCTTTCTAGCTGAGCTCCAGAAGACCACTCGTAAAAATTAGTTCCTAAGGGGTGAGCTAGAGACTGATTTCTATGGCCATAATTCTGAAGCACACTTCCGTGTGTATAGGTAAAGGGTCGAGCACTATTAAATTCTGAATAAGCCCAGAATCCTGGCAATAAATTAGCCGCTTGAACGCCTATTTGTATACCTACTTTATTTGCCCACCAGCCTTCGCGCTTTTTCACTTCTGATAGTAAAAACTCATCTAGAAAAAGCTGACCGTAACACATGAAGTTTTTATCCAAACTTAACCGAGCCGCGATTCCTAAAAGAACATTATCGGCAGACCCTTGACTAAACTCTACAGGTCTGTAGAATATTACAGGGTTTAGGTAATTGATATCAAAATTCCTATTGGACAAGGTATCCGAGGATTGCCAAACCACCGATTCAAATACGGTAAACGAGAAGCGCTCATTAACTTTAAAGTCTATAGCGTGCAGCGCCACATACTTCTGCCTGGAGTCTTTCCATGACACGTTTGGCTGCAGGTCTCGGAGTTGCATAAATAAATTAGTGTACTTAATTTTCCAAACTTTCGTGGTAAGTTTTAAATATGGATATGGAGTTGTATTCTCTCCTAGAACCATAGACCTATACCCATTACCCCAAAAATTAGTGTGATTTCCTATCTCTGTATTAAAATGCTTGGATATTTGCCAATTAAATCTTCCTCGTATTCTATTAGCCAAATAGCCGAATTTTTCTTGCGTTGCAACGCCAAACCCTGACAGAACTCCTGTGCTATCCACAAATTCCGACATGTAATTACCTAAACCTAAGCTAGCCATCGAATAATCTAAGTTTAAAGTCTTATTTCGGCTTTTCAATACTACTCCAGGATTAACATAGCCCGCGTAAACAGGGGATACTTCGTTAACAAAAGAACCTCCTGTGTTAAGGAGGAAATCTAAATTAGCTTTTACTTTAATAGGGAGTTTAATCTCACTTCCTTGATATTCGGAAAAAGAAACTGGCGTATAAAACTCCTGAATAAGTACAGGAGATTTTTGGCACCAAAGAGTCCTGGCTTCCCTCTTGCCCCAATAAGAAATGGCTACACAGCAGTAAAGTCACTACCGATAACTCCCTAATCATGAACTAACTTTTCTGAAGTTCTTAAAAATGAAAATGCATTGAGTAAGCACAAATGCAGTGACCCCTACTATTAAAAAGCTAACATTGGGAGAGTGGATAGGAGTTAGAAATACCAGAGCTATAATAATTAAACAGAATGCATAGACAACTAATACTGTTTGTTTATGGCTCAAGCCTAAGTCTAGCAGATGATGATGTAGGTGATTCCTATCCGCACTGAAGGGAGAGGTTCCTTTTAAAGCCCTCAAGGTAAATACTCTGATTGTGTCTAAAAGTGGGTACGCTAGAATAGCCATAGCCAAAACTGGACGGGAGATTGAGGTAATCATTAAGTCTTGGTCCAGGCCTTGCTGCTCAATCATTCCGATGGACAAAACATACATTATTAGGCCAATAATAAGAGAGCCTGAGTCCCCCATAAATATTTTAGCGGGATTGAAGTTGAAGATTAAAAACCCTAACAAAGATCCTGCCAACGAAGTAGCTAGCACAGCAAATGGGAAATGACCGATAATAACAAACCAACAGGCAAAGGCAACACTTGAAATAAAACCAACTCCAGCGGCTAAACCGTCTACCCCATCTATAAGGTTTACCGCATTTACTACTACGATATAGACAAAAATAGAAAATGGAGCACTGAACCAATAAGGCAAATCTCCATCAAGTCTAAACAGCCCGTAAAGACTAGTAATACGGAAATCGGCCATAAATACGAGAATACCTCCTACTAACAGATGGGCGATAAGCTTTTTAGTTGGGCTAAACCCAATAATGTCGTCTTTAGTTCCTACAAAAAAGAGAATAAAGAGACATGCTATAATGTACTGGAAATCATGCACAGCCTCTTTCACATCAAATGCAAAGCCTATATCATCAGTGGGAAAGAAAAGACAAAACGCGAGTATAGTTCCTGCGAAAATCATAATACCTCCAATAGTAGGTACGCTTTTTCTATGGACTTTACGGTCTTCACTTGGCTCATCCACTAAATGCTTAATCTTAGCTACTTTAATTAAAGAAGGCGTAGCCACTAAGACTACTCCGAAAGCGGTGAGAAATGCGAGAAGGAGTTCGGTCAAGATTGATTGATTTTATTAGCAAGTTATTAAAAATTATAGAAGGAGTCAAATATAGAAGTTTTCACACCAAAGTAGAAAAGTCCCGACTGAGAGCTACCCCCCTGTCCTTGATCTCTATATAAGTAACCCAAGGCTATTTTTAAATTAGTTTTAGCATTTACTAAATAAGCTGCATTCACATCTAGGGTTTTTCTGTCTGCCAGGCTATTTACCTGGGAGTAAGACACCTTACCTAACCAGCGATTTTTGATGTAGTTTACAGAAATAAACACCTCATCAAAAGTATCTTGAACTGGGTGTCCTAGCCCCTCATTTAAATGACTAAAACTGACCATCGGGTCTATTTCAGCCACCATGTTAGCTTGATTATATTCTGCCTGGACTCTTAATCCTTTTATCCCTAATTCATTTATTCGAATTCCCAACTGAAGGCCTTCAGTCTCTATTTGATATTGAGAATAAAACTGAATTCTATTTGAGATTTTTAATAGCCCATTAAATCCAATTCTAGCTGACTGGAGAGAATCTACGCGCTGTGTTAGGTATCCTAATAATGGCACAGGAGCATAAGCTAGTCCATTTAGAGGAACAGTACCAGAAAACTCACTGTACCTCTTCCATATATTGGTTTCAAAAACTGACAATTCTACTCTTTTTCCTACCAAGTAACTTAATGAGGAAAATGTAGCTGATTTTTTCTTGAACAATGATTCTGGAACTTCCCCTAAAGGTTTCCTGCTCAGAGATTGCAGCGCTGCTAGACTCCACATGGCTTTTAACTTTCCTTTAAGAAGAGTCACTGAGGCTTTTAAATGGGGGAAGTTAAAACTTTGATGACTTAATAAATGTGACCTATAGCCATGTCCTGAGAACATTTTCCCATGGCCAAAGAAGAGATTAATGTTTTTAACAGGAAAGTAGTTTACCCATCCATAAGATTGGGAATAATCAAACCCGCTGTCTTTATACGCCTTATGTCTTCCCATTCCAGGAATGACCAAGTTAGTATCTGCATATGTTTTCTGCCAACTAGGTAAATAGGACTGATTTTCTAAAAATCCTGTTTGAAAAAAGAGCCGCTTTCCTATTTTTCCATCCATTTTAAATCCTCTAGAATTCTGTATAAATAGAGTGGTATCAGCATAAGTGCTGGTATCTATCAAATCTTTGGCTCCTCTAAAATCGAAAAGCGGATTTATTCTGAGCACAAAATCTTCTTCGTTTATAGAAAATAAATCATCCTTAAAAACCTTGGCTGCTAAAAGATTGTAATAAAGCGAGGTATCCCTGTAAAAGTAAGACTCAGATAGCTCTGAGTCTTTTACCGAAAATGGCAGTATAGACGTATGAGTAGCTGAGTCTAAATCTCCATAAGAATATCTAGACTCTTCAATATAATCCTGCTGCAGTGGAAACAAATCCAACTGGCCGGATACGTTTATGGCTAAAAGAAAAAAAGATTGAAATAGTAATTAAACGTGGAAATTCAACAATCATTATTCGTAAATTCCTTAAATACTTGTTTAATGCCTTCTTTGAGGTCTATTTCATGCTTCCATCCTGAAGCGTGAATTCGACCTACGTTCATAAGCTTTCTTGGTGTTCCGTCTGGCTTGGTGGAATCCCAAACGAGTTCTCCATTAAACCCAACAATAGAGGCTATGGTCTCTGCCAGGTCCTTAATGGTCACATCTGTTCCCGTCCCAATGTTTACGAATTCTTTTTGATCATAAGTTAGCATTAAGTGAAGACAGCCTGCTGCTAAATCATCTACATGTAAGAACTCCCGCATAGGAGAGCCAGTTCCCCAGCACTGAACTTCCGAATCTCCTGAAACTTTAGCTTCATGAAATTTTCTAAGTAAGGCAGGAAGGACATGGCTACTTTTTAAATCATAATTATCATTAGGGCCATAAAGATTTGTAGGCATGGCAGAAATGAAGTTAACACCATATTGGTCTCTGTATGCCTCACACATTTTAATTCCAGCAATCTTCGCTATAGCATACGGCTCATTAGTAGGCTCTAACTCTCCCGTTAACAGCGCCTCTTCTGTGAGTGGCTGCTTAGCCATTTTAGGATAAATACATGACGAACCTAAGAATAATAGCTTAGAAACTTTATTGGTATAGCTTGCATGAATGACGTTTGTCTGAATCATCAAGTTGTCATAAAGAAATTCTGCCCTATATGTGTTGTTGGCCAGAATCCCTCCAACCTTGGCTGCGGCCAAAAAAACGAAATCCGGTTTTTCGGACTTGAAGAAATCATTTACTTCGTTCTGATTTCTCAGGTCTAGCTCTTTAGAAGAACGAGTTACAATGTTAGTATACCCTTTCTTGAGTAAAGCTCTATGAATAGCTGAGCCGACCATACCATTATGGCCTGCTATATATATTTTTCCAGATGTATTCGAGAATTCCATTTGCTCATTAATTAGAGCAAACTTAACGAATAACTAACTTCTGAGCGTAAGAATACTGTCCATCATGAATCATTAGCGTATAAACCCCATGACTAAAAGCGAGAGACATCCAAAAGATGCCTTTTACCCTGTAAGCTTGACTGATACACTTCTTTTCCAGTCATGTCCAGCAAGCTGACAGAAAGATTAGAACTTCCCAGTGTTATTCACGTATAAGTTAACTACATCAGAGGCAGGGTTAGGGTAGAATCGCACATCCCACTGGTTTTCTACTTCCTCTACTCCTATCGTTAATTCGGACCATCTTTTATACCATTCTTGGTAAAACTGATTGGCTATGTTGGCGTCATGGATGATGACTGTATTCTCATCATTTACAGTTTCTGCTGAGGCACTCCAGTTATGAGAACCAGTGATTACGAGCGGATCAGAATCTAAATTACTGTGGTCTATAATACAATACTTATGGTGAAGTTGAGGAAATATCCCTTCATGGCTTTCAACATCCACACCACCTTCTAATAAATCCTGAAAATCCGATCCTAAGCCCACTTACATGCTCTATCATTCCTCTCGCCACCACTAAAAATAGATTGTCTTCTTCAATAATTGCATCTCGTAAATCATCTCTTGTTAAAACCAAAAGTGCAAAATCTAAGTCGGAATCAGTAGTCTGGATGGCCGACTTAATAGCATCAGTTACACCATCAGTTGGTGAAAAGTATGCTTCTACAGGCACACCACCTATGGTATATTGCTTAGGGGTGTTATTCAATTTTAGTGAGCTGAATTTACTGTTCCCTACTATTGGCTGCGAACCGCTTCCACCCCACATTTCCTCAAACTCCACTCTATACCCTCTACAAATCGATTGATCTTGAAAGATTACTACATTGTTATAGTCTTCAACTAGCCCATTCGTAGTGAAATTTGTAGAACCTGTAATTAGAGCACAGTTATCGGTGTCATCAGCGTCAATAATAACAAACTTGTTGTGCATCCCTGAGCCATTATCATCCTGTCTTTCTAAAACGGGAATAGCCGAATTAATTTGACCTAGACCTATGTTAGCATTAGAACCTTGAGTAATGTACCTAATTTGAACTCCTCTATCATAAGCATCATCCACCGCGTTCATAATCGTTTGGTCGTTATTATTATAAACCGCTAAATCTATCGTAGATGCTGCTCTATCAATGTAGGCTGCTATAGTATCATTGGTAGCTGCTCCTAAAGTAATAGCTTCTTCTATAGTAGAAACACTTGCATCAACTGACCCAGTGAAATAAACATGAATATCTCCACTTGACTCACTAATCGTTGCGAATGATGAGACGCTTGACTGAACTGCAGAATCATCATTAGCCGATTCAGCATAAACGAAGTACACTGTTCCTGGCTCTAGACCCGACATAGTAACTTCATGACTTGTTACTCCTTCCATCCCTGACGCAGTCTCAGTTAGATTTTCAGGATCTGTTCCGTAATAAAGCACTGTAGTACCTGGAGTATCCGTTAACCAATTTAAGCTAATAGAACTTTCATCGTGAGATGACTGAGTCAGCTGAGAGACGAGATTAATACTTGCATCGGAAATTAAGTCTTCCATATCTCTAGGGAGTAACTGATACCCTCCAAAACCAGTAAACGTAGAACTGAGAGACAATACCACGTCAGCGTGATCTGACCAGCAGGGATAATCTGTCCTTCCAAAAGGACTCCCTGTCCTAAGGTAAATTATACCTTGATCACCTTCATGTAGAAAAGTATACGTATTGCTCCCTGCGAAGGTACTCCCTCCATCCTGGAATTGAGCTCCATCAAAATTTACCAGTTGTCCTTCTAGATCTTCACCAAAATCAGAGAAGTCGATGTACTCAAAATCTGGTAGATCATTTCCTGTGCTATTAATAGTAACAACACTTAAATTGGGGCCCACTTCTAATAATCCGTTATACTCCGAGATTTCACCTGTCACAGTAATTTCGTCACCTCTTGAGGGAGTGACAAAACCTTCCCAAGGGAGAGAAGTTTCGGTATCTGCAGAATAGATGGCAATCCCTGCAGATTCATCCTGAATATATCTCACTGAAGAACC
>CAJJDD010000020.1 GCA_905182895.1 Flavobacteriales bacterium UBA4466 | reverse complement strand
CCCTTACACAGGTTCCGTCTGGTGTGTTGTAATCCCCTCCGAAGATGGTCAATTCATCTCTTATCCCAATAGCTGTTTGTGTGATATACGGAACTAGATTGTTTGGTGGACCCAATGGGAGCTCTCCTAGCTTGGCAGAGGGATGTGCTCCGATTGGATTGAAATAACGAAGAATTATAGCATTTAAGTTACATCCGTCAGAGTTGTTATTGTCTTTTAGAATAGCTTCGCAATAAGCCTTTGTGCGACCGTATGGAGAGGTAGGAGCATTCTTAATAGAATTCTCACTAACTGGAGAATCTTCGGTGTCTCCATAAACAGTGCAACTTGAAGAGAAAACCAAATTGGTAACTTCAAACTCTTTCATGCACTCTAAAAGAACAGTAAGGGAGTTGACATTGTTCGCATGGTATTCTAAGGGTTTAGAAAATGATTCTCCTACAGCTTTGTAAGCTGCGAAATGAATTACCCCATCTATGGACTCTTTCCTGAAAACCTCTGCTACCTCAGATTTAATAGTGCAGTCTGCCTCATATACTTTTAAATCTTTTTTCCCTGTTAAGTTCTTTAGATTATCGAGGATGAATCTCTCAGAATTACAAAAGTTATCTAAAACTATAGGATTGAAGCCACTTTTAATAAGCTCTAATATGGTGTGTGAGCCTATAAATCCCGCACCTCCTGTAACTAAAATGTTTTTCATGGACAGTGAATCGAATGCTAAAATACAAATAGACTAATGCCAAAAACCTAACTGGTTAAATTTTATGTGATCTTCTGAAACTAATCTTTAACTAATTCCGTAAATAGAGGAGCATCAAACAAAATTTTTAACGATGATAGATAATGAAAATGAGTATCCTTCTTTTGATTTGTCATATTTAAATCAAGTTTTTCAAGGAAACAAAGAGATGATACATCAGATTATTTCAATGTTTGTAAAACAAGTGCCAGATTATTTTAGTGAAATGCAGGAATGTGTCGTAAGGGCAGATTTTAGTGCACTTCACCCTTTGGCCCATAAAGCCAAGTCTAGCATAGCTATGTTAGGACTTAAAGACATGGAAGCTTTGGTTTTAGAAATCGAAAAAAAATCAAAAAACGGTGATAAAGGAGCGATGCTGGAAGATTTAGTGTCGAGAGTTGTAGAGGATTATAATGGTATCTCAGTCCAGCTGGAGTACCTTTTAAAAGAATAAGCATAAACCTAAACAAATACAAGTTAACCAAACCTAATGGAGCGTTTCCATTAGGTTTTTTTATGTCTTAACTTTCCGCTCAAACAGAACTGAGTTTAAATGGATACTGACAAGTTATTTTTTCCTATAGAAAATCAAATTAGGGCTTTAGAAAAAGAAGAGAGATTTGCTGTTATAGATCGTGCTGCGTCCATTGGTGACGGAATCAATAGGATAGATGAGTCCGAGAGAAACTCACTTATCAAAGAGTATGAAGAATATTATAGGAGATGTTGTAAAATTTGTCCCTGCTTCAGGCGCTGCCAGTAGAATGTTCAAACATATTCATGATTTATCAGAAAGGGAAAACACGCTAGTAAGTGAGTTTTTAAATGGTATATATGACTTTCCTTTTATTTCTGAATTGAGAGATAAATGTAATGACCTTTATCATTTGGAGCTTAGAGAGCTCATTTCTGACCAACGATTTCAAGACCTATCTGATCTGATATTAAAGCCCTTTGGGTTGAATTACGCTAATTCACCGAAAGGATTAGTTCCTTTTCATAAGCTGGGAACAAGTCTTAACCCTTTTCAGATTCATGTAAATGAAGCTGTTAAGTATGCCCGTAAAAACGGAAAAATTCATATTCACTTTACCGTTTCTCCATCTCATAGAATGCAGGTTGAAGAAATGTTAGCGTCCTATATTGCTACGCTAAATAGGGAAGATATTACCGTAGCTTACTCGGTACAAAGGCCTGAAACGGATACTATAGCACTGGACACGGCTAGAGAGATGGTCAAAGATGAATTAGGAAACATCCTCCTTAGGCCGGGTGGACATGGGGCTCTCATTTATAACCTAAACGAAATAGACTCAAACCTAATCTTTCATAAAAAATATTGACAATGTGGTCAAAGAGTCTGTTCAGGAAATACAATCTAAATGGAAGCAGTTACTAGGGGGGTATTTAGTGAAGTTGTCTAAGAAAATATTCCATTTCCAAAGGCAAGTAGACGAAGGCATTTATTCCGATGAAGCGATGAGTTTTTTGTCTGATACCTTCGGATACATGAATCTGAATGAAAGCAATTTAAAAGAGTTGTTGTTTAGGCCAATCCGGGTATGTGGAATGGTAATAAACCAGGGGCAGCCTGGTGGAGGTCCTTTTTATGTCAAAGACAAGAATACGGGAACTTCTTTACAAATAGTAGAAGCGGCAGAGTTAGATAAAACTAATTCTGACCACATCAAAGCATTAGAAATGATGGTTACATTTTAATCCTGTGGATATTGTGTGTGCTATTAAGAATTATAAATCTGAGAAATACGATTTATCAGAATTTATAGATAAAGATTCCTTTTTTACCTCCGTTAAAAATTATAAAGGAAAAGAGATAAAAATTCTCGAACTTCCAGGGTTGTGGAATGGAGCCATGGCTAATTGGAATTCTGTGTTTGTAGAAGTTCCAGCAGACACTTTTAACCCTGTGAAAACAGTAAATGATTTATTAAAAGAATCTCATCAAAATTGAGGATAGTAGTTCTGTCATCCTTCTGCGCTGTGGCGGTCATATTTGCAAGTCTTTCTTACCATTTTGATTTTCCTTTTCAATATTATAAGATAGGAGAGGAGTTGGACTCCTTTAACGGTGTATCCGTTTATTATAATGGCACTTCTGCAGGTATTCATGGAGTGCATTATACTGCCGACGGGTATGATTTAGGAATAAAATGGCAGTGCGTAGAATTTGTTAGACGCTATTATTTAGAAGTTTATGGGCATAAGATGCCTTCTGACTTTGGGAATGCCGTTGATTATTATGATGAGAGTGTTCCGCACGGAGAATGTAACTCTTCTCGAGGCTTAATTCAGTTTAAAAATAATGGAGTAAGCACTCCTTCTTCGGGTGATATCATCGTTTTTGATGGAGGATATGGTCATGTAGCCATAGTAACTTCGGCTAACATAAGGACCATACAATTCATCCAGCAAAATGTCAATAAGAAGTCTAGGGGTGAAATAATTATTTGCAAATCAATTCAGGAGCTCCAGTTTCAGTCAGATAGTAGTGTTTTAGGGTGGCTCAGAATTAGTCCTTGACTAAACCACGAACGATTGTCTGGTCTGGTGTTTTATAGAGACTCTATGCAGGACTCTCCTGATGTAAGATTTAGCTCTGTCGCAGAATGTAAATGGGGAAGACTGTAAAGACGAGGCTAGCCTTTTTAGAGCGTTATTTCAGCGTTGCAATGCTCATACTCAACTATTATGGAGTTGCTCGCGACTATTTGAGTGGTTTTGTCTCCTAGATTTTTAATGAACGAAGTGTACATCTCGACACCATTTTTATCTAGGTTCATGCATGGCTCATCTAAAAGTATTAAACTAGATTCAGTCAGAAATGTAAAAGCTAGCTTTAAGCGTTGGGTCATCCCGCTAGATAGTTCCTTTACTTTTTTAAATTGAGCATCGGTGAGATAGCATAACTCGAAAAAACTTTCCTTACAATAGCCTGTTTTAATTGTCCTAAGCGAAAAATGAAAATCGAAGAGCTCATCTAAGCTATAATTTCCTTCGAGTTCTATAAAAGGACTACAGCAGCATATTTGGAAAGGAATTAAGTCTGTACGGGATTAAGTTTCCATCTTTTGTGTATATCACTTCACCTTTGCTCTGAGTAATGAAAGAGCTTATGATCTTTAATAGTGTAGACTTGCCCGAACCATTATTTCCTAGGATAACGGTTTTCGAGTTAGCTTCAAATCTTTTTGAAAGAGATGAAAAAACGTCATTCCCTTTATAAGAATGAGTGATATTGTCTAGAGTGATTTCCAGAAATTATAAATTTAAAACGGTCCGCGAATAATTCCTTTATCACTGTTCCTTATGAAGTTTAGAATTAGATCCTTTGATTTACTACTAGGAAGTTCCATTTCAGCAGCTTTTACTGCTTGAGTGATGTTGTTACTGTGAACGTATAAAGCTCTATATATGTCTTCTATGCTCGCAACTACCTCATTTTCGAATCCTCTTCTTCTAAGGCCTATTGAGTTCACTCCTACATAAGAAAGGGGCTCCCTAGCAGCTTTAATAAAAGGGGGGACATTTTTTCTAACGTGACTTCCGCCTCCAATAAATGCATGCTGGCCTATGGTTACAAATTGCTGAATTGCTACAACACCCTCTATTATAACCCAATCTTCTATATCAACATGTCCTGCTATATTCGCGCTATTAGCTATAATACAGTTATTTCCTACAAAAGTGTCGTGAGCTATGTGCACATAGGCCATTAACAGACAGTTGTCTCCAACTTTAGTGGTGTTTCTGTCTGTGGTTCCTTTATTTATAGTAACACATTCTCTTATGGTAGTGTTAGAGCCTATTTCAGCTAGCGTGTCTTCACCGTCATACTTCAGGTCTTGGGGGACAGCACTAATTACGGCACCGGGGAAAACCCGACAATTGTCACCAATTCTAGCGCCATCCATAATGGTTACATTAGGGCCTATCCAGCAGTTTTTACCAATCTGTACATTTTCTTCTATTACAGAAAAAGCTCCTATTGTACGTTCCCTCTCCTATCTGCGCATTTGAATGAATACTATTCATGATATGGCTAAGTTTTATTTGTCTTTGACTATTTGTGCTAGCATAGATGCTTCACTCACCGGTTTTCCATTAACATAAGCTACACCGCTCATGTTAACAAGACCTCTTCTTATAGGTGAATCTAGTTTAAGCCTAAAAACTATGGTGTCGCCAGGTAAGACCTTTTGTTTAAACTTTACGTTATCTATTTTTAAGAAGTAGGTGCTGTATTTTTCAGGATCATCTAATGAACTTAATGCGAATATCCCTCCTACCTGAGCCATAGCCTCTAGTTGAAGTACGCCAGGCATTACAGGGTTTTCAGGGAAGTGACCAGTAAAAAAAGGCTCGTTCATGGTGATGTTCTTAACACCGATGATTTCCTTCTCATCCATCTCCATTATTTTATCTACTAATAAAAAAGGGTACCGATGAGGTAGCATCTTTGTAATCTGATTGATGTCATACAAAGGTTTTTTCGTTAGATCAATATCGAATCTACCTCTCTTCGACCTATCATACTCTATGAGCTTTTTAGCAAATTCAACATTTGAATGATGCCCGGGTCTAGCGGCTAAAATGTGTCCTTTAATAAACTTTCCAGTAAGAGCTAAATCACCTACTATGTCTAGTAATTTATGTCGTGCAGGTTCGTTTTGAAAAATAGGTTTAGAAGAATTTAAATAACCAACCTCAACTTTAACCTCCAAGTCGGGTTTGCCCACCAACTCTAAGATTGCTTTTATCTCAGCTTTAGTATACTCTCTTTCTACTAATACTAGAGCATTGTCTAAATCCCCACCCTTTATTAATCCAGCTTGAGCCAATGCGGAAACTTCTTTTAAAAAGACAAAAGTTCTGCAACCGCTAATTTCATCTTTAAAATCCTCTAGCTTATACATACTAGCGTGTTGAGTCCCTAGGACAGGAGATTTGTAATCTACCATAACTGTTATCCGGTATTCATCTCCGAGAGTAGGGACGGCTAAAAACTCCGCTTCTATTTCAGTTATTTCGAAAGGAATAGTCTCTTCTATATGGATGAAGTTTCTTTCTGCTAACTGTTCTGTAATTCCTGTGGCCTCTACAGCTTCTATGAAATGTTTAGAGCTTCCGTCTAGAATAGGAATTTCTGGGCCATTTATTTTGATAAGAACATTGTCTACTTCTGAAGCGTAAAGTGCGGCTAATAGATGTTCCACAGTATTTACTTCAGCTCCGTTCTTTGCTAGTGTTGTGCCTCTTCGCGTGGTGCTTACATTTAGGGCGGATGCCTCTATGATAGGCTCGTTTTCTAAATCTACTCGCTGAAATTTATACCAATGATTTTCAGGTGCAGGACAAAGCTCTATTTCACAAATTGCTCCTGTATGGAGTCCTATTCCTGATAGTTTCACAGGTGCCGACAAGGTTCTTTGCTTTACCAATTTATTTCTTTGATTTTAATTCAATTATTTCTTTCTTAAGATTATGAAGTTCTTTCATAATCTCCGGAAGTTTCTTAAATCCAATGTATGACATTTTATAATCCCTTATTTTAAGGGATGGAGAACCTTGAATAATCATATTTTCTTCCGTAATGCTATGTCCTACTCCGCTTTGGGCTGCTATTTTAACACCGTCTGCTATAGAGATATGCCCTACTATACCCACCTGCCCGCCTATCATGCAGTTTTTGCCAATTTTAGTTGACCCGGCTATTCCCGTTTGCGCAGCGATAACAGTGTTTTCACCGACCTCTACATTATGAGCGACTTGGATTAAGTTGTCTAGTTTGACTCCTTTTCTAATTATAGTGGAGCCCATGGTTCCTCTGTCTATGCAGGTTCCCGCTCCTATCTCTACATGGTCTTCCAATATTACATTACCTATATGTGGAATTTTCATAAATGAATTAGAAGAATTAGGGACAAACCCAAATCCATCACTACCTATTATAGCATTGGCCTGAATTGTTACGTCATCGCCTATTATGCAATCATCTAGTATTCTCACTCCTGAGTGAAAAACACAGTTCTTCCCTATTTTAATAGAACGGCCTATTACTACTCCATCATGAATTTTGCAGTCTTCCCCGATTACAGAATGTTCTCCGATTATAGCGGAACCAATATAAGAGGAATCGCAAACAGTGGAAGATTCAGAAATTTGTGCGTGTTCAGAAATTCCTTTATAGGGATTAGTGATCGTTTTATAATGCCATAATAAGATAGCCAATCCAATCCGTGGGTTATCGACTATGATTAAGCTATGTTTTGAAAGATTAAATAGAGTAGTATCTAATTCTTGAGAAACTATTATAATACTTGCGTTGCAATGTATTGCTTGTTCTAGGAATTTATCGTTATCGCAGAAGGTGATATCACCTTCTTGAGCGAGTTCTATTCCATTGAATCCATCTACATGGACGTCCTCATTTCCTAGTATCACACCATTAATAAGGTGAGATATTTCTGTTGCCTTAAAATTCATCAATTGCCAAATTTAAGGAATAACCTTCTGTTTTGGATTAAGACTTAGGATCTTATTAAGAATTAATATTCAAAAAAAAACGCCTCAATGTGAGGCGTTTTTTTTGTGGTCCCACCTGGGCTCGAACCAGGGACACACGGATTTTCAGTCCGTTGCTCTACCAACTGAGCTATAGCACCAACTAATTGGGCGACAAATGATATAAATGATTCTATTTCTTTATATAGCTTGATTTTTTTGTGAAAAAAAATATTTCTTCTCCAGTTTTAGCTCTTATTCTGTAGGGTTAGTTCGATAAAAAGGGATGTGGCACCTCTGAAAAGACCGTTTTGACGGCGCGGGTTAGGTTGTTTCGTATTTTTTATATCTTTGCGATTGGCTTTAACTGAAAAGTCTAGATAAAATTACAAACTGTTATGAAAAAACTTTTACCAATTATCTTAGCATGCCTCTGTTGGTGTGGTGTGTCTTACGGGCAGATGACGAATGTTTCCGTAGACCAAATAGTGCATGATGGGTCTATACCCATATTAACAGGTAAGACTACTTACCGAGTTTTTGTAAATACCGTAAGTGAAACTGACTTTCTTACTAGTGTTTCTGGCGGTGAAGTAATTCCATCAAAATGTATTAATCCACCAAATCCAGATCCCATCCATGCTTCTGAATTGTTATCAGGGATTAGTGGTTTCCTTCTTGCTATTCCTGGATTTGAAGATTTAAAATATAGTTCTGGAGTAACAGTGGGTAATTTGACTGATTTGACTTACGGAACTCCTATAACTGGAGCTAATCCTGATGGTGCCGTACCTGGTAGTGGTGGACTACTACAGTATTCCAAGATGCCAATGCTAATTGGACTCCTGGATTTCAACTGGAGGTGATATTCTCATTAATACTTTTACTGGAGGAGCTTGGATTGCTTTGAATAGCGGATTTAATGCAGCTGGAACATCTAACGGATTCGGTGTAGGTGTAAATAATTCAGTTCTGATTGGCCAGTTTACAACTGAAGGAGATTTCTCTTTTAACTTTAACGCGTTAGTTCTAGAGAATTTACCTGGAGATGGAACATCTAATATTCCGCACCAGTACTACTGGAATGTAGATGAAGGTTTAGGATTGTCTTTTCCAACTACTGCAGTTGAGGGTTGTACAGATGATTCAGCTTGTAACTATGAATGTAGAAGCTACTGTGAACGATGGTTCATGTTTAGAAGATGACTGTAATGGTCTTTGCGGTGGAAGTGCTGTTCTGGATGACTGCGCAGTATGTGATGGAGATAATTCTTCATGTACAGGATGTATGGATTTTGGGGCATGTAATTATGATTCTACTGCTACAGAAGCTGGAGATTGTGATTTCGATACTTGCGTTGGATGTACAGATGAATTGGCTTGTAACTATAATGATGATGCCACTATTGGTGATGATTCTTGTTTAGAAGACGATTGTAATGGCCTATGCGGTGGAGATGCTGTATTAGATGATTGTGATGTATGTGGAGGAGATAACACAGCTTGTTTAGATTGTGCAGGCGTAGTAAACGGGACATCTATTCTCGATGACTGTGGCGTATGTGGAGGAGATGGTTCTTCATGTGCTGAAGTTCCAGGATGTACAGAAGAATTAGCTTGTAACTATAATGTAGAAGCTACTGTGAACGATGGTTCATGTTTAGAAAATGATTGTAATGGATATGCGGTGGAGATGCTGTATTAGATGATTGTGATGTATGTGAAGGAGATAACACAGCTTGTTTAGATTGTGCAGGCGTAGTAAACGGGACATCTATTCTCGATGACTGTGGCGTATGTGGAGGAGACGGTTCTTCATGTGCTGAAGTTCCAGGATGTACAGAAGAATTAGCTTGTAACTATAATGTAGAAGCTACTGTGAACGATGGTTCATGTTTAGAAAATGATTGTAATGGCCTATGCGGTGGAGATGCTGTATTAGATGATTGTGAAGTATGTGGAGGAGATAACACAGCTTGTTTAGATTGTGCAGGCGTAGTAAACGGGACATCTATTCTCGATGACTGTGGCGTATGTGGAGGAGATGGTTCTTCATGTGCTGAAGTTCCAGGATGTACAGAAGAATTAGCTTGTAACTATAATGTAGAAGCTACTGTGAACGATGGTTCATGTTTAGAAAATGATTGTAATGGCCTATGCGGTGGAGATGCTGTATTAGATGATTGTGAAGTATGTGGAGGAGATAACACAGCTTGTTTAGATTGTGCAGGCGTAGTAAACGGGACATCTATTCTCGATGACTGTGGCGTATGTGGAGGAGATGGTTCTTCATGTGCTGAAGTTCCAGGATGTACAGAAGAATTAGCTTGTAACTATAATCCAGCCGCTACCATAAGTGATGATTCTTGTCAAGAAGCTGTTTTAGTTTTTATTCCTACTGATATAGAGGATTTTGGTCCAGCTGTAATTGCTTGTGAAGCACCTCAGGGATATATCTTAGCTGACCAAGATTGTGTAAATGCAGTAATTTTAAATGATGAATATTGTCTAACTGATTTTTGGGATGAGATCTGTCAAGATGCTTATGATTGTTGTTTAGGCGGAGTTGTTGGTTGTACAGATGAAACTGCATCAAATTATGATCCAACGGCTACATGCGATGATGATTCTTGTGAGTATGACGGTTGTAATCTAGTTTGTCCTAATGATCTTAATTTAGAATGTGGGTCAGACGTTTCAATTTCTGCGACAGGGACTCCTTTTTATCAAGGAGATTGTTTTTTCGGTGGACTGGAAGAATGGCCTTACAACGATCTGATTTCTGGTGATGCTTGTTTAACAATCATAGAAAGAACATGCAGTTGGGTTTAATAGTTTGGAATGTACACAAACAATAACTTTAACTGATTCTGAAGGACCTATCTTTCCCGAAGTTTCTGATGTAACTGTAGAATGTGTAGAAGATATTCCAGTAGCTATGATGTTAACAGCAGTTGACGCGTGCACCGGAGAAGAGATTTCATCCTCTTCTTTCGAGTCAGGAGGAACGGCTACAGTAGTATGTGAATTAAGCACAGCTTATGGTCCTGGTGACGATTGGGCTGTTTGGTTACAAGGATTTAGCCAAGGTGCTTCAGATAATTTTGTTTGGGATACTAATGGTGGAACTTTTGACCAGTATGCTGATGGAACAGCTCATCTTTATGGTGAAGTTGTTAATGATACAGATGCTACTCAAGGTTGGGTTGTTGATTTATGGTTCGAAAACGGTCAAGATTGGACGGATTGGTCTTCTCAAGGAAGATGGTATAAGGATGATTTAGGATTCGGTGCTGATGAGTTCGAAGATTGGACTTATTATGAAATGGTTCCTTTCTCTACTTTAACAGGAACTGGAAGTTTCGTAGGTGATGAATTATTACTTTCTCACAATCCTGATACTTTCTTTTTTGGATTCCAGTGTGGTTTAGGAGCTAACAACAAAAACGGAAACGAAGGATTTTCTGGTTGGTTTAACTATGAAGGAAATGTTGGCGGTCAAGCTGTTTCTGGAAATGGAGATGTAAACGTTGATAAAGAATGTGGTCCTAATGATGATGTTCCTGAGTGTACTAATGATACTCAAGTAACTTATTTATATAGAGCTACTGATAGATGTGGAAACTCTACTGTAATTACTCAAGTGATTACAGTTAATGATGAAACTGCTCCAGTCTTTGTTAGCCCACCAGCAGATGTAACTCTGCAGTGTGAAAATTGGCCAATAGAATTGCCTGAATGCGTTGCAACTGATAATTGTGTTGGAACTATCACGTATGCTGATCCTATTGAAATTATTGTTGTTGGAGATTGTCCAAACAATATAACTATCACTAGAAGATGGGAAGCGACAGATGAGTGTAACAATACGGCAGTTCATATTCAAACCATAACAGTTATTGATGAAGTTGCTCCGGTAATTTTATGTCCAGCTGATATATCACATGAGTGTGATGCACCAGTGGATTATGGATTCGCTACTGCCACTGATAATTGCACAGATTTACCTTCTGTTACTGTTATGGAAACAGAAGAAGGGGATTCTTGTAATAGGACTATTACTAGAGTATTCACTGCTACTGATGAATGTGGAAACTCTTCTTCATGCACACAGACTGTAACGATTACGGATTCTACAGCGCCTGTGTTTGGCGTATTTAATCCATACTTACCTGTCGAGTGCGATGCGTTAGACTCTGTAGAAGATGATAATTACGGTTACCGATAACTGTAATAGATTATGAAGTTACTTATATTGATTTGTTAAATTCAGGGGGCTGTTTAGGAGTTCTTGAAAGAACGTATACGGCTATTGATGCTTGTGGAAACTCAAGTAGCATTATTCAGTATATAACTTTACAGGACACTACTGCTCCTGAAATTGACTGTCCTGCTGATATGACTTATGAGTGCAGCGAGACTATACCTGAGGCTGTTACTCCATTTGTAAGTGATAACTGTGGGTTGGATGTCAATGTTACATTTATGGAAACAGAAACAGGAGACTCTTGTGAAAGAATTATCACTAGAACTTGGACAGCTGTTGACTACTGTGAAAACGAAAGTATATGTACTCAAGTTATAACAGTTCTTGATACTACGGCTCCAGTTATACTCCCGCCAGTTAATGTTACTTATGAGTGTGATGTTGAGTACACTTTACTTCCAGCTGCTGTTACTGATAATTGTCAAGTAGCAGACGTTGAGGAAACAATAATGGAAACAGG
This sequence comes from Flavobacteriales bacterium UBA4466, assembly GCA_905182895.1. Classification (GTDB taxonomy): domain Bacteria; phylum Bacteroidota; class Bacteroidia; order Flavobacteriales_D; family Sanyastnellaceae; genus ASP10-05a. The sequence goes on along the minus strand of CAJJDD010000020.1, from coordinate 44,533 downwards.
AGATTCTTGTGAAACAGTAATTACGAGAACTTTCAGAGCGTTTGATGGTTGTGGGAATCAGAGTATAGCTACTCAAACAATAACTATTGTTGATACGCAAGCTCCACTCATAGAATGTCCTTCAAGCTTTACACATTCTTGTGAAGAAACTCCTGATTATGGAAATGCAGCGGCTACTGACAATTGTCAAACGCCAGAGATTACTGTTGAGGTAACTGAAACAGGAGATTCTTGTAATAGAATAATCACAAGAACATTTACTGCCACTGATGGATGTGGAAATAGTTCAAGTTGTTTTCAAGTAATCACGATTGTAGATACAACAGCACCAGTTTTAACTATTCCATCTGACTTATCATTCGAATGTGATGCGGTAGGGTCTTACGGAGATGCTTCAGCAACAGATAATTGTAATGATGTAACTGTTACAATGACAGAAACTGATAATAATGATCTTTGTGAAAGAGTAATTACAAGAACTTTCATAGCAACTGATGCTTGTGGAAACCCTTCAGCTTCTCAAACACAAACGATTACTATTGTAGATACAACAGCTCCAGTAATTACAGGAGAGTCTAGTTTAGATATGGCATGTGATGCATGATCGATGAGAACATCTTAGTAACATACACAGATAACTGTAACGAATGTACTATTACTTATGCTGATGAAGAAGTATCAGGTGGATGTGCAGGAGAAATAATCAGAACATATACTGCTACTGACGCTTGTGGAAATATGTCAGAGTTCATTCAAATCTTAGATTTATTTGATGATGTAGCGCCAGAAGTTACGTGTGCACCAGATATGACTATCGAGTGTGATGAGGAGATGCCAGCAATGACAGAGCCTATATATTCAGATAACTGTGGAGAGGTTGAATTGTCATTAGAAATAACTAATGATGAGGAGGACTGTTTAATAATAGTAACAAGAACTTGGACAGCAACAGATGAGTGTGGAAATGCAAGTACATGTTCTCAAGTGATTACAATAGAAGATACAACAGCACCAGTTTGGGACTTTGGATGTGAGGGAACTTTTGAATTCGAGCAGTGTCCAGGTGATGTGAGTTATGCTATTGAGTTAGGAACAGAGTTTACAGTAGAAGATACTTGGGAAATAGGAGGAAATATTATTCCAAATCTTGGCGGCTGTGTTGAAGATGAGTGTTCTGCTGATTTGATTATCAGAGTAGCTGGTATTGATGATAACACAGACAACTGTGAGCGAGTTATTGTAGCTACCTTCGAAGCCGAAGATGAGTGCGGAAACATTGCAGGTGGTTTTGAGTGTACTTATATCTTCACTGATACAACAGCTCCTGAAATTACAGAAGGAGGCGACTTGGTTGTTGAGTGTGATGGAAATGGAAATCTTGATGAGTTTGCCGCTTGGCTTAACAGTAACACCGGTGCTCAAGCAATTGACAACTGTGGAGATGTTAGCTGGGTAAACAACTACGAAGACTGCACAATAAACATAGGCGATTTCACTACCTATAAGCAGGGTGATTTCGGAAGTGAAGAAGCTACAGAAGCTTCACTATATATGGACGAAAACTTTGACCTGGTATTCCCTGATGGAATCCTTACAGGATGTGGTGACGATGGATATAATCTGACCTTCACTAGCGCTGATGCTGTAGATTTATACCTTCCATGCACTGGTTCTGCTCAAGATTTAGTATTAACTATGAGTACAGACGATCCGGATGTGAATGCAGAAGACCCAACATGTTTCAATAATGCTCTTGTGAGTCACTTGTTGACTGCAAAACTTAACATTGGATTTGATTTAAACGACTCAAGCTTTAGCGCTTCTGATGTTGCATTGGAGGATCTAATGCCAATAGAAGGTGCTCTTGCAGGTATTCAAATCGGAGATATCATCGATATCGCTGATAGTGTGCTAGGCGGATGTAGTTCTGAATACACTCCTCAGCAACTGCGAGTTGCATTGAGAGCATTTAATAGGAGTTTCCGTTTCGGAACAACTGATGATGGATTTATAGGTTTTGTTGGATGTTTAACTGAATCTGAAACAGAGCTTGGATGTGGAACGACTAGCAGCACTGCTGTTACTTTCACTGCAGTGGATGGTTGTGACAACGCTTCAAGTGTGACTTATTCATTCACTATCGAGGATACAACAGCTCCAGTAATTACAGGAGAAGCTAGTTTAGATATGCCATGTGATGCTATCGACATGAACATCTTAGTAGAAGTAACAGATAACTGTAACGAATGGACATTAACTTATTCTGATGATGAAGTATCAGGTGGATGTGCAGGAGAAGTAATCAGAACATATACTGCTACAGATGCTTGCGGAAACGCTTCAGAGTTTGTACAAATCTTAGACTTATTTGATAACACTGCACCAGTAGCTTCAGCTAACCCAGCAGATGCTAGTTATGAGTGCTCTGATGAGTTCTTATTAGAAGAAGTAACCTTCACTGATAGCTGTGATGAAGAAGTAAGCGTAATATACGATGAGGTAGAATCAGGTGATTCTTGTGAGAGTACTATCACTAGAACATGGGTCGCTACTGATGCTTGTGGAAACCAGACTATCGTAGATCAAGTAATCATTATCTCAGATACACAAGCTCCGATGTTCACTTCAGTACCTAGTGACCTTTCATTAGAATGTGGAGATGATGCAGATTACGGAACGGCTACTGCAGAAGATGCATGTAACGAATCTTCAGTAACTGTAACTTCAGTATCTAATGATGATTCATGTAACGAAGTAATCACTAGAACATTCACAGCTACAGATGCTTGTGGAAATTCAGCGACTGCTTCTCAAACAATCATTATCACTGATACTACTGCACCAGAATTTACTTTCGTGCCAGGAAGCATAGAGCACTCATGTGATGAGTCTCCAGAGTATGGAATGGCTACTGCAGATGATTTATGTAACGGAGCTACAGTAACTGTATCTGAGGAAATAGTTTCTCAGGATGCATGTCTTACTGTCATAGGAAGAGAGTTCAAGGCTGTAGATGCTTGTGGAAATGATTCTTATGAGTTCCAGTACATTTATATCTATGATAACACAGCGCCTACATTTGATCAAACTGTATCTAATGTATCAGTACAATGTACTGCTCCAGCTTTAGCTGTAGTAAGTGCTTCTGATAACTGTTCTACTGCTGCAGTAACTGTAGATACTAGCTCTGAATTAGATGAGTGTGGTAACGGTACTATAGTAGTAACTTACTATGCACAAGATGAGTGTGGAAATGAGGCTCTGCCTATGTCTTACACGATCACTGTTTTAGATACAGAAGCTCCTATTCTTTCTAGTGAGCCAGCTAGTTTAGTTATCGATTGTGAAGCTGATGTACCAGCTGCACTAGAAGTAACTGCTACTGATAACTGTGATAACGTAACAGTGTCTTACACTGAAGAGATTATCGGTGAAATGCCAGAAGAAGGTTCTGTAGCTACATGTGCACTTAGCAATCCAGCTGGGCCAGTATGTCATAGCGATCCTGATTGGTCACTACAGTTATTTGACTTCCCTGGATACGAGTTCTTCACTACTATCGAAGCTAACTTCGTAGAGTATGAAGATGGAACTGCACACCTTGTAGGTTCTGTACAGGCTGTAGATAATGCTAACGCTATCTTCAATATTGATGTAACATTCGAAAACGGAATGGACTGGGCTGATTGGTCTAACCAATTATTCCCTACTTCATACAAAGATGATTGCGATACTGCTGAAGAGTCTGGAGAGTATGAAAACTGGACTTACTACATTATGCAAGCGGGTAATGCTTCATTAACTGGAGCTGGAGACTTATCGGGATCACTCTTCGACTTGTCTCACGCACCAGCAAATTCTTACTACGCATACCAAGTAGGTAACGGAGCTAACAATGTGAACGGTAACTACGGAAACGGTGGATGGTTCAACGGAACAGGTCTACTAGTAGATGCTGCGACTCAGTCTGAGGTAGAGCTTAACGGATTCCAAGGTGACTTCGCGTTCGATGCTGACTGTTGTCCTCAGTACTCTATAGAAAGAACATGGACTGCTACTGATTGCGCAGGTAACTCTGTAAGTCATACGCAGACTATTACATTCGCTGATCTAGGAGAAGAAGAAGAACCTACTATAGAAGAAGCTGATGCTACGTTTGATTCATTAGATGGAGGTTTATTCATCGGAAACATCTTCCCTAACCCAGTTAGTGATAGAGCTCAGATTAACTATGCAGTGGCTAAGACTTCTAACGTAACATTAGATGTATTAAATATGAATGGAGGTCTAGTTCAGACTATCTTCTCAGGAAGAGCCAGAAGCAGGTGTTACTTACCAGCAGATGTTCGAGACAGCAGGAATAGAAAGTGGAGTTTATATGGTTAGATTAACTGGAAATAACACAGCTAAATTCGAAAGAGTAGTAGTGGCTAAATAGTTCACTTACTAACTAACATATTTAAAAACGCCTCAGCTTATGCTGAGGCGTTTTTTTATGATTTTTTTTCTGTAAGTATTTATGCCTAATAAAGTAAGTTTGCGAAATAGAATTTAAAATTATGAAATCCTCAAAAAAAGCAGCAGAAACCCTAGCTATGGGAACACACCTTGTGCTACCAAATGACACTAATACTTTAGGTAATCTGATGGGAGGGAAACTTCTGCATTGGATGGATATTACTTCAGCGATTTCAGCGCATAGACATTGCCGAAGAGTGGTGGTGACAGCTGCTGTAAATAATGTCTCATTTAATCAGCCAATAAAGCTAGGTGATATCGTTACTATTGAGGCTAAAGTAAGTAGAGCATTTTCTAGCTCCATGGAGGTGTTTATGAATGTTTGGGTGGAACATCACACTACTGGAGAAAAAATAAAATGCAATGAGGCTATATATACTTTTGTGGCTGTAGATCAAGTAGGTTCTCCAATCCAAGTTCCACATTTGATAGCAGAGTCAGATGAGGAAAAGGCTAGGTTTGATGGAGCACTTCGAAGAAAGCAGTTATCACTAATACTCGCAGGAAAGATGAACCCAGAGGATGCTTCAGAATTAAAAGCCCTCTTTTTTAAGGACTAGTTCTATTTCTCCTGTGATTCTAGAGGGGTTTATTGATTGAATGCACCAGCTTGGCGCATACTTACACCTGTTCCCTAGTTTAGCACACGGTCTTTTTAGATGTTCAATAGGTTCTATAATGATAGAATGAGCATGCCCTTGATAAGGGAACATCCCTAACTCAGGTGAGGTACATCCCCATATTGAAATTTGAGGAACTTTAAATGCTGATGCCATATGCATTACACCTGTATCTCCGCTTATGGTGATAGTTGACCTTCTAATCACTTCTGCTGTTTCTAGTAAAGAGCTTTTAGCAGTTAAGTTCCAAATAGTATCATTTGAAGACTTGCTTAATCTTTTAGAGAGTTCTAATTCTCTTTTCCCTCCCAAAAGAACTATAGGAAGGCTCGTGTTTTTTATGATGTGTAATAATTGCTCTTCACTTAAACACTTGCCTGTGTGCTGAGCACCTATGCCTAGCGCAATGTATTTTTTAGGAAGAGCTAGTTTATCTATCGACACATTGGTAGATGATGGAATAAATAGTTCGTTCCCCAGGCCATCATTTTTTATTCCGAGGTCTTTTAAAGAGTCGAAATATCTATCTATGAGATGTGACTTCGGAAGAAGGTTTATCCCAGATTGAACTAACAACCATTTCTTTACATTCAGTTTACTGAAAGTAAGCGTCTCTGTATTCAGCTCTTTGGCTATTTTCTTGCTTTTTCTATTCTTTTGGAGGTCTAGTATTAAGTCGAAATCCTCCTTTTCTAATTCCGAAATAGTACTGCCTAAACTTTCATTTAGGGTATGAACAGAATGAACAAAAGGGGAATGGCTCACTAAATCTCTAAAAGAGTCCTTTATAAGGAAGTGAATTTCACAGTTCAATTGATTGTGGACAGTCCTAACTATTGGAGATGTGAGAATAACATCCCCCATAGAACTAAGCCGTATAATGAGAATTTTTTTGATTCGCCTAAAGTACTATCAATTTTTAATATGAATATTTCTTTTCGGAAGAACATGAAAGGAAAATGAATTATCAAATTACCTTTGCTCTATGGATTTCATAGATACGCATACGCACCTTTTCTCCTCTAAGTTTGAAGGAGATAATGAATCAGCGGTAAAAAGAGCGATTGACTCTGGTGTGAATAAAATGTTTTTACCCAATATCGATATGGAAAGTATTACTCCAATGCTAGAACTCGCTGCTGCTTTTCCAAAGAACTGTTTTCCTGCAATAGGTCTTCATCCTTGTGATGTAAAAGAGGATTATAAGATAGTCTTGGCTAGCATGAAAGCTCTTATTTCAAAACATAAATTTTATGCTATTGGAGAGACCGGATTGGATTTACACTGGGATAAAGAAAGTCTCCCTTTACAAATAGAGTCTTTGAAAATTCAGATTGGTTGGGCTAAGGAATTAAACCTCCCGATAATAATTCACGCTAGAGAGAGTTATGAAGAGTTGTTTGAGGTTTTGATGAACTAAATGATGAGAAATTAACAGGTGTTTTTCATTGTTTCACTGGAAGCCAAGAACAAGCAGAGCATATAATAGCTTATGGTGGGTTTAGCCTTGGAATAGGAGGAGTAATTACTTTCAAAAATTCAGGATTAGCTGAGACAATTATGAATATAGATGCCAGCCATTTAGTATTGGAGACCGATTCACCTTATTTAGCCCCTCACCCAAAGAGGGGAAAAAGAAATGAGAGCTCTTATTTACATTACATAGCTTCCAAATTAGCTGAAGTAAAAGGGAAAACAATAGAAGAAATAAGTGAGATCACTACTAGCAATGCATTGAAGCTCTATAAGTTTTAATATCAAATGGAAGAAATAAAATCAAAAATATTATTGATCTATACTGGAGGAACCATAGGTATGGAGGTAAATTCAAATGACGGAAGCTTAATGCCTCTTTCTTTAGAGAATTTGGTAAAACACATACCAGAGTTAAGTAGATTGGAATGTGCATTGAGTACTTATTCATTTCTTAACCCATAGATAATTGGATTGAACTTGCAAATTGCATTAAAGAAAATTATATTAAATATGATGGCTTTGTTATTCTTCATGGTTCGGACACTATGGCCTACACCTCATCTGTATTAAGCTTTATGCTGGAGAATATAAATAAGGCAGTGATTTTAACAGGATCGCAATTACCAATTGGAATTAAACGCACAGATGCAAAAGAAAATCTTATTTCTAGTATCGAAATAGCAAGTTTAAAAGATGATAAAGGGTCCTTTATACTGCAGGAAGTAGCCATATATTTTGAGTATAGTTTATACAGAGGGAATAGATGTCATAAGTTTAGCACTGAACATTTCGATGCCATCATAAGTCCTAATTATCCTCCTCTAGCAGAAGCTGGAGTGAATATTAATTGGAATTACGGGGCGTTGCAACGTAAAGTAGATTATAAAAAATTAGCCATACATTATGAATGGGACGATACTATTTGTGTCATTAAATTTTTCCCAGGGTTAAAAACCTCTCAGCTTGAATATGCATTGAATCAGCCAGAGGTCAAAGTTTTTATTCTTGAAACCTTCGGAAGTGGAAATATTCCGATGAGAAATGACCTCGTAGACTTGATAAAAGGAAAGGTTGATGAAGGTAAATGCTTTATAAACGTGAGTCAATGTCGAAAAGGAAATGTAGACCAGAAAACATACGCATCTGGTTTGAAGCTTTCTGAAATTGGAGTCTTGTCTGCTGAAGACATGACTTTCGAGGCTGTCGTTGTGAAGGTCATGCACTTACTAGGCAAGAAATTAAGTGTAGAAGGATTTGCTAGAGAATTTCAAATTGATTATGCCGATGCCGATCCACTCATCCAGTAAAAATGTGTTTTTTTAGATAAATGTGTTTTGTTTGTCTAGACTAATTTTTTGTATTTTCAAAGGAAAAATAATTGGAGAGGTGGCCGAGTGGCTTAAGGCGCACGCTTGGAAAGCGTGTTTACTCGAAAGGGTAACGGGGGTTCGAATCCCCCTCTCTCCGCCATAAATCTAGAGTAAAGCGTAAAGAAGTGAAAAAAATATAGAAATAGTAGTCAAACAAAAAAATAAACAATGAAAAAGCTGTTATCAGTAGGTACCCTAGTTGGATTTGGAATCCTGGGCGTTACATCTAAAGCATTTGCGCAGGGAGACGGAGTAGAACCAAACGCTCAAGAAATCACAAGTTTACACCAGAGTGTATTAGATACATTTATAGATGGTGGACCATTCTTCATGTCTTTCGTACTTATTTGTTTGATTTTAGGATTAGCTCTTTGTATAGAAAGAATTATTTATTTAAACATGGCTACTACCAATACTAGAAAACTTCTAGATAAAATAGGAGCAGCTTTAGATGAAGGTGGGTTAGACGCAGCTAAGGAAGTGACAAGAAACACGAGCGGACCTGTAGCTTCTATATTTTATCAAGCACTTGACAGAAGTCATGGAAACATAGACCAAGTAGAAAAAGTAATTGCTTATGGAGGTGTTCAAATGGGATTATTAGAGAAAGGTCTTTCATGGATTTCGTTATTCATAGCACTTGCTCCGATGCTTGGGTTTCATGGGTACAGTAATCGGTATGATTGGTGCCTTCGATGCCATAGCAAAAGCAAATAACATCGCGCCAGCTATTGTAGCTGATGGTATTAAAGTAGCACTGATTACTACAGTTTCTGGACTTATTGTGGCTATTATTCTTCAAGTATTCTACAATTACATCCTTTCTAAAATTGACGGAATTGTATTGGACATGGAAGATAGTTCTATCGAAATGGTCGATATGATTTACAAGCATCAACTTCAAAATAAAGCATAATGGGAGCAGCTAAAGGAATTAATATCGGTGCTAATGTTGTGAAATTTGCCTTCGCGATCGTTGGGGTGATTTTGGCTGCACTGATTATGTTTAAATGGGATACTAAGCTCGAAAACGAGTCTGATATTTTACCTTTTTTAGATGGTAGCTATTGGATGAGTTTGGCAGGGCTTGTTATCTGCACAGTAGTAGCTGTGTTATTCGGATTATTCCAATTCATTACTAAAATCGGAAAGAATAAAGGGGGATTAATTGGTTTAATTGCCTTTGTAGTAATCCTTGCTGTTTCTTTTGGATTTATGTCTAAAACGGATATTTTGGATTATAGAAATATTAGAGGTGGAAAGTTTCTAGATGCCGACCTTCAGTATAATGGACTCACAGATTTCTGGTTAACATTTTCGGAAGGTGGAATATATGCTGTTTACATCTTAGTGGCTATAGCTGTGCTAGTAGCAGTGGTGGCTGAAGTTTCTAAAATTGTAAAATAAATAAGATGGCAAGAAGAGAATTAGCTGAAATTAATGCGGGATCCATGGCTGATATAGCCTTCCTTCTATTAGTGTTTTTCCTAGTGGTGACTACTATGAACTCTGATAGCGGTATGAAAAGGCTACTTCCTCCGCCATTACCTCCAGAGTTTGTTCCGCCTCCTGTTATAGCCAGAAATGTTTATGAAGTTTTAGTAAACTTTAATAATGACTTGCTAGTGGAAGAGAAAGCTATGGATGTCAAAGACCTTAAAGCGGGTGCTAAAGAATTTTTACTATCTAATGGAGATAACGTTCTTAAGCCATTAGGTCCTGCTTTAGATAACTTTCCTATAAGAGAATCTTTAAGTAGAGATAGTGTGAATAGTGTAGTTCGTTCATTTGAGGTGCTCATTACCCAATTGGAAACAGAGTTGGAGGCGACTTCTGATGCTCTCAAGATTAAGGCGATCGAAAAGGAGCTAAAAACAGCGAATAGCAGTTTGAATTCATCGCTTGCTGAACAGTATGCTTTTGAGTTTTTTGGGAAATATGCTCCGCTACCTAGTTCAGCACTAATTTCAGTTCAAAATGATAATAGTACAGATTATGAGACCTATGTACTTGTAAATAATGAATTAGAGGCTGCTATTAGAGAGTTGAGAGATGAGGTTTGCTTAGCGAAATTCGGAGTGCTATTTAATCAGCTTGATGAAAATGATGAGGAGGATAAAAAGAAAATCCTTGCGATAAGAGAAGTTTATCCTCAGCGTATTTCTGAGGCAGAACCATTAGATGTAAGAGGTTTCGGAGGTTAAAAAAGAATAGTATGGCAAAATTTACAAACAAAAAGAAAAAGTCAGTAACACCGGTATCGACAGCTTCCCTGCCTGATATCGTATTCATGCTTCTTTTCTTTTTCATGGTAGCTACTGTGATGAGAGATAAAGATCCATTGGTAGAAATTAAACTACCAAAGGCTACAGAAGTAGAGAAAATAAAAAACAAGACTAGAGCAGCATTCTTAAGTGTAGGTCCACCTGTAGATAGAAAAAGAGGTTCTGATCCAGTACTTCAATTAAATGACGATATCGCTGAAGTAGCAGATATTCGTCAGTGGGTTGAGGACACAAAGAACTCTAAAGATGAGGAAGATAGAAAGAAGATGACCTGGGTGCTTAATGTAGATAAAGAGACTAAGATGGGAAGAATTTCAGCTATAAAGCAGGAATTAAGACAATCGTCAGCATTAAAGATTATGTACCAGAGTACAGAAGATGTTAAAGTAAGTGGAAATAAATAGTCACTAACTTAGTACAGTACTTAAAACAGCTCAACTTCTAGTTGGGCTATTTTTATGCCTTTTTTTTAGTGCCAGTCGGACAGGATTTTTTTAGCTAAATAGGAGGAGAGCTTTAGATATGACTCTTTAGTCCAGCCTGCTACGTGAGGGCTAAGGAGAACATTTTCTCTTTTGATAAGTTCGTTCCATTCCTTAGGAAGTTCTTCTGAAGCAATATTTTCAAAATCGAACTTTTCATATTCAAGTACATCCAAGCACGCGCCTAATATTTTACCAGTGTCCAAGGCAGGGAGTAAATCGGTAATTTTCACATGGTTTCCTCGCGCAGTGTTAATGAGGAAAAATGGCTTTTTGACTTGATTTATAAAAGCAGTGGATACGTAATAGTTTGTTTCTTCTGAAATAGGAATATGAAGACTTATTACATCTGCCTTTTCCTGCAGTTCAGCTAAAGAGACTTCTTTTATATTTTTAGTTTGATACCCCTTTCTATATTTATCATAAGCGATCACCTCACAGTCAAAACCGCTAAGCCGTTGAGCAAAAGCAGAACCCATGTTGCCATATCCTATTATTCCTACGGTTTTCCCGGATAGTTCCAAGCCTCTGTTCAGTTCTCTATTCCATTCTGCAGATTTCACTTCAATATCTCCTCGCTTTAAATGATTAAATAGCGATAGAATCATTCCTATGGCATGCTCCGCCACAGCAGTCATATTGCCCTCTGGAGAGTTGTAGACTTTGATGTCATGAGCAGCGCAGTAGTCCAGATCAATATTCTCCAAACCAGCACCAGATCGTGCTATGAATTTTAAATTTGGAAGCTGCAAAAGTTCCTGTTCGAGGAGTTTGAATCTGCTTCTTATCACTATGCCCGAGCATTGCTCTGCAGACTTAAAAAAATCATGTTTAGATACTTTAGTCCTATCTAAACATGTAAACCCCTTAGAAGATAAAGTATCCCAAAGTATTTCATGCACCGTATCTATGAAATGTACATTCATTAAGTAACTAGCTCGAGAATAGTATTGCAAGCCTCAGGATCTTGGAAATATAGATACATCATTCGACCTATAATGAAGTATATAAATAGACCTACGATATCATTAGCTGTGGTTATAAATGGTCCAGTGGCTAATGCGGGGTCTATGTTAAGCTTGTCTAAGACTAGCGGAGTAAGTGTCCCGAATAAGCTGGCAAATATTATCACGCAAAACAAGGCGATACTAACTGTATAACTAAGTGCTAGTGAGTCTCCAAAACGCAAGTTGAATGCGAGGATGACAAGTGCTAATATGACACCATTAAGGGTGGCTACGCCTAGCTCTTTAAGTAATTTTTGACCAGTGCTGGACAGCCCTATGGTCTTGTTGGCCAGTCCTTGGACTATAATAGCTGATGACTGAACGCCTACATTTCCTCCCATAGCAGCTATAAGCGGAATGAAGAAGGCCATCTCTGGATATATTTTTATATCATACTCAAAAATATTGATGACTAAAGCTCCGAATATACCACCTATAAGACCGATTAATAGCCAGGGAAATCGTGCTCTTAAAATCTGTTGAATTCGATCTTCCGAATCTACACGTTCAGAAATTCCACTCGCCATTTGGTAATCTCTTCCGGCTTCATCTTTGATTACATCTACCACATCGTCTATGGTAATTCTGCCTACTAAAAGATTACTTGCCGTGATTACAGGTATCACCACTAAGTCGTATTTCTGCATAACATCAGCCACTTCTTCAACGTCTTCATCAGATTCAACACTTCGCAGATCTTCATCAGTATAAATCTCTTTTATAGTAGTTCTTGTACTCGTAGCAGAAAAGAGTAGTTGTTTTAAGCTTAACCTTCCTTTAAGTATTCCATCATCATTTATGACGTATATGGTATATACGTTCTCTAGGTCATCTGCTTGTTTTCGCATTTCCCGAATAGCCTGGCCTACAGTCCAGTTAATATTAACCGCCACTAGCTCCTTGGCCATAATAGCACCAGCAGTACCTTCTTCGAACCATTAGGCCTCGTGCTTTTTTGGCATAAGTCATCACAATTTTATATTGACCGTTTTTTAAATCTTTAAAAACAGGAGTAATCATTGGTACTTTTAATGCCTTTGCTGGTATTACTTTAAAATACTCTGCACTTGCTAAGTTTATCAATAACTCATCATCTTCTAACTCTTCATTTAGCGAATTGGCAAGCTCATTATTCCAAAATTTATAGAGATTTTCTGTGTTATCAACTTTTAATTTTGTTCCCATCTCTAAGCGGTATGGTTGTATTAAATCTAAAGGTTTTAATACCCCATATAAACCAGATAAAATTCGCAATCTATCTTGTAATACAGGTATTTTTTCTTCAGCTAAAGAGTTTACATCTGCCTTCAAAGATAAGGGTATGTATGAAATAAGGTTTTTCAAATGAATACAATTTCTGTTCACCTATTTGGTGTCTGGTTTTTATTACTAAATGTAAAGTAATTGTTACATTATGTAAAAAAACACTTACCTTTGTGTTTAAATTATAAAATCTTACTTCATGAATTATTTATTTCCACATCAGTATAAAAAAATAGGATTAATGGTATTGCTTCCCTCTATTCTTTTTGGTATAGGGGTTATTATAACAGACTTTTCTCCTGAATTCTTAGATATTAAAATCAAATTCGTTTTGAGTGAGACTCCATTTTCCTCATTAAACAATAATTTATTGAATGAAATACTCGGGGTCTTAATTATACTTTCTGGATTAGTGGTCGCGTTTTCTAGGGAAAAAATAGAAGATGAATTTATAGAAAAGATTAGACTAGAATCTTTGGTGTGGTCTGTCTATGTGAATTATATTCTGCTGTTGTTGGCTTTGGTAATTCTTTATGATTTTGATTTTTTGTTTTTCATGATGTTCAATATGTTTACTCTTCTAATCTTCTTTATCGTTAGGTTCAATTGGCAAATTTCAAAACTAAAAAAGACTTCTTTTGATGAAAAATAATATTAAAGTAGAAAGAGCAGGCAAATGACATGACCCAAGCTAAATTGGCTGAATTAGCAGAAGTGAGCAGGCAAACAATTAACGCTATGGAGTTATCGAAGTACGTTCCTTCTACAGTTTTAGCCTTAAAGTTGGCTAAGATATTTGGCAGAGAGGTGCAGGACCTTTTTGAATTAGAAAAGATAGATTGGAAGTAAGATTAATTTCTCTTCCGTTTGAAAAAATCTTGGAGTAGTTGTAGGCAAGCATCTTCTAATACTCCTCCAGTAACCTCAGTTTTCGGGTGAAGTATTCTTTTGTTAGTGAGATGTTCATGGTCAAATTGAGTATAGCCTCTGCGTTCGTCATAAGCCCCAAAAACGATCCTCCCTACTCTGGTATTAAAAGCGGCACCAGCGCACATTAAACAAGGTTCTAATGTCACAAAAAGGGTACACTTATCTAAATACTTACCGCCTAAAAAATCTGATGCTGCTGTAAATGCCTGCATTTCTGCGTGCGCAGTGAAGTCATTTAGTTGTTCAGTGAGATTGTGCCCTCTGGCTATGATTTGGTTTTTAGCGACTATAACGGCGCCTACAGGTATTTCCTCGCGTTGCAATGCGTATTCAGCTTCCTTAAAAGCCATCTTCATAAAATATTCGTCAGAGTAGATTTCCATATTGGGTGCAAAATTACAATTGATTCACCCATTTACCAATCACAGAAGAAAGCAAGTTTTCACTAGTACACGATATCTTTTGAGCCAATTGTAAATTGTCCTCGGAAATTTGCTTCTCTTTAAGAAGTGGAACGTTGAATTTACTTTCAAGTCTTCTAGAAAGATACTCCTGTTCAGACTGCCCTTTTGTAGCCACTAAAATAACAGGAGTTTCCGAAGCCATAGCATCCGATATAGTGCTATAGCCGCATCTGGAAATAAGGAGCTTGCAGGAGGTTAAAAGCTTTTCTAAATCTTCTGTTAAGTGTATGGTTGTGAACAGTAAAGTTTTCAGGAAAGATCTTTTTTTCCTGAGATTCAGGGATTCCTCTTACGAGAGTTATTTTTTGTTTCGAGTTCCTGAAGGATTTAATTAGTCTGTTTTCTAGTAATGTTCTGTGAGGTTCTGTGCCGGAGAGAGTAGCCAGAATAAAGGTTTCTCTCTTAGTTTTCGGAGCAGCTTTGAATCTGCTCAAGACTCCCAAGTATTTTTTAGCTGTAAAATCATCTGTATAAGAAAGTTCTCCAGAAATAACAGAACCTTTTTCATCGGGCACCCATATTTCAGAAAACCTATGGAGATACTTTTTTATTTGATTATTGGCTAAACCTCTAAAGGGTGTTTTTGGGGCTAGTTTTATCTGGTGGGTAACCATTACGCTTGGTAGAGATGAGGAGTAGATTCCGTATCTATTGTCAGATATAATTCCAGTGATTTCATGTGCGGCTAGGTAGTTTTCCAAAACTAATTTTTCGCGTTTTATTTTTCGTTTTATTTTTAAAGACTGTAACGCTACATGAAGTCCTATGGGAATGAAATGATTAAAATGAAGGTCATAATCTGGAAGGGTCAATGTCTGCAACAGAGGGAATTCAGCTGAGATTAAATCCAGGCTTTTTCCAGAGCCTGCAATGACCACGTCAATGTTGTTGGTCAGCAGTTCTTTAATTATAGGGATGCATCTTGTGGCATGTCCCAACCCCCAATTTAAAGGAGCTATTAATATGGTTTTTTTATGTCCGATTTGGATTTACTTTTGCACCGCAGAATTTATTCCACATGGGCAAAGATAAACTTAGAAAGTGGGCGGAAAACGAGTCGTTTGATATTGTTTTTGAACCGCCATTAAAAGAAATAGTAGAAGGAGCCACGTTCAAACAAAATGAATGGGGGAGTACTGTTTTTGGGAATGATAATCCGATTACATTGGAGTTGGGATGCGGAAAAGGCGAGTATACTTTAGCGCTGGCTAAAAAATATCCTGAAAGAAATTTTATAGGTGTAGATGTTAAAGGACATCGATTTTGGAGAGGCGCTAAAACATCTATTCAAGAAGAAATTTCTAATGTGGCTTTTCTTAGAACTAGAATTGAATTCGTTCATCACATGTTTGGTAAAGATGAGGTAAGTGAAATTTGGCTCACTTTCTCAGACCCTCAAAAGGGTAATGAAAGTGGGACTAAAAGGATAACAAGCTACCATTTCTGGGAGAGATATAAGAAGTTTCTCAAGCCTGATGGGATTATAAATATTAAGACGGATAGTCCCTTGATTTATAAAAATGCTTTAGAAGAGATTAAGGAGCACGGAGCAGAACTTTTGGTAGAAAACGGAAACATTTATGATTCAGATATTTCTCACTTTCCTGCTGACATTCAAGAATTACTTGAAGTGAAAACCTATTATGAGCAGATGTGGCTGGCTCAGGGAGATACGATTAAATACATTCAGTTTAAACTTAATGGAAAGTAAGGAAGGATTCTTTTCTATGGTTCATGAAGTGGCTAGGCTTATTCCAGAAGGTCGGGTGACGAGCTATGGGGCTATAGCCAAATATTTAGGTGCTGCCCGTTCTGCTAGAATGGTGGGATGGGCAATGAATTCAAGCTTTAGTATAGTTAGTCCTGTGCCAGCGCATAGAGTAGTTAATGCTCAAGGATTTTTAACTGGAGCCGATCAGTTTCCTGAGTCTAGGATGATGGAGCGATTATTACAGAAAGAAGGACTGGAGATAAATGATAATAGAGTCCAAAACTTCTCTAAAGTGTTTTGGGATCCGTCTGATGAATTAAATTTGTAGAGCAAGCCGCACAAATAGGGCAATCAATTCTCTTGGTTATCCTCTTCTTTTTCGAGTTTTTCCCAGATCATGTCTGCATTGAGATAGAAACTTCCTACCGCGTTAAACCGGCACTCATGCGGAGCGATTATAGAGAGAAAATGTTCACCAGAATCCCTTTGGTAAAGATGATAAGTCTGACCTACGATGGGTTCAAAGCTCAACTTTGAACTGTGAATGAGCTCATTGTATTCAAACTGTCTCATCATGTGCTCATACTCAGCTTTAAGTTCGAGAAACTTAGTTTGGACTTTATGGTTGATTTTATTGATGCTTCTGTTTTTCCAGCTCGAAGTATCTACGGTAGTGATGGAAGGGGCTCCTACATTAGTTCCGTATGGCTTTAGAGCAGCATCATATGTTTGCTCTTTTTCGTTGTAAACTACGTTATCAGGTCTCTTTTTTTCCATGCTCATGATCAAGTATATTGCACTGCAAAGTTATAGTCACATGCAGTTTATGCAAGTCACAGAAGTATATTTAAATTGGGCTTAGAATTTTTAATCCTCATTTTCTTTACCAGAAGTTGGTTCTAGTTCATCAGAGAAATCTAAACTTTCATTAAAATCATCTATTAAACTTAATAAATCATGATTTATCCTAATGAGGTATAGTGATTCTAAAGAGGGTATTTCTAAAACATCCATATAGTCTCTATCTGAAGTTTTAATAGAGATAAAGTCGGTATCTGAAAATCCCTTCGGGTACTTTTCTCTTATGCGAAGCATGTGTTTATCGGTTATGTTCCGATAGTCCTTGAAAATATGTTTCATGGTCTCGTGATTGAAAAATGAATATTCCTCTTCACTCAAATTCTACTAGCTGACCGCTCGCTTTCTGACAAACAAGTTATGGTTCATTATTTATAAATCAAAAGTGTTCATAGTGATTGATTTGTCTTTATTAGGGACATTAAATGGAGGGGTGGAAACAAATATGGCTTTTAGATGCCTAATTTAGAAGTAACAAGTCGTGATGTTTTCCACGGGAAATGAACAAAAAAAAGCCCATCCTTAACGGATGGGCTTTTATCGTGCCCCAGGCGGGACTTGAACCCGCACGAACATTGCTGTTCAACGGATTTTAAGTCCGTCGTGTCTACCAATTCCACCACCAGGGCGGCAACTAAAAACCCCCCGATTGGTGGAGGGTTTTTTGAGCGAAAGACGGGATTCGAACCCGCGACCCCGACCTTGGCAAGGTCGTGCTCTACCAGCTGAGCTACTTTCGCGTTAGGGTCGGCAAATATAGGACCGAATTGTAATAATATTTCTTATTTCTCTGTCAAATTATTTGAAAATTCCTGAGTCTTCTAAATGCCGAAGGATTTTTGTAGTAGCTCCTTCATTTTTAAAGACATATTCTTTACTTACTCGGCCTCTTCTGATTATTTCTGAATGATCTGATTTTAGTTCTAATAATCTCGCTACTCCATGTTCTATACTGTCAAATGAAATTCCTCCTCCTAGATTTAGAAGTTCCTTGGCTTCAGTAAATTTTTTGTGGTTTGGACCGAAAAGTACTGGTTTGCCCCAGACGGCAGCTTCTAAGATGTTATGAACTCCATCTCCAAAACCGCCTCCTACGTAACAAATGTCGCCTAATTTATAGAGTCTGTTTAGCAGGCCTATGCTGTCTATAACTATTATTCTGTTCCATTTCAGCTCGCTAGCTGATGAGGTTGATAGTCTGGAGACGTGGTCTTTGGAGAATAGTTTCATAATACTCTCTATTCGATCCTCATTTACCTCATGAGGAGCTATTAGTAATTTCCAATCACCACTCATTTTGACTAGTGCTTTTAGAATAAGCTCTTCATCTTTAGGCCATGTGGAACCTGCTACGATGCATTTGTCATTTTCGTAGAGGAAATCAGAAGAAATATCTAATTCTCTACTTTTATTCGAGATGTCTAGAACTCTATCAAATCGCGTATCTCCGGTGACGGTAGATTGTGTTATTCCAATTTTTTGTAAGAGCTTTTTTGACTCGTTGTTTTGAACGAAAAAGAATTTAATTTTTTGTAAGTCCTTTGGCATAAGATTTACCATACCAACGAAAAAAGTATTGATTCTCTCTGAATATCGAAGACACGGAATAAATAGGTATACCTAATTTGGATGATTCACTTATTAGGTTTTTCCAAAATTCGTATTTAATGAGGATTACTGATTTTGGCTGGTATGATTTTAAAAATGCGCGAACCTGTCTTCTGGTATCGAAGGGAGAATATAGAACAGCATCTGCCAATGGATAATCTTGAAGATGATTAAATCCACTAGGACTAAAGAATGTAAGCAGAATGTCCTGGGTAGGGTAATTTTTTTTAATGTTTTCTATTAAGGGTCTAGCCTGTTCAAATTCTCCAACGCTGGCACAATGAAACCAAATTGGAGATGTGATGTTGGTTATGGTTTCTTGCTTGTTTCTGCCTTGAACAAATGTTTTTATTTTAGCATTAAAAACGCCAATAAACTTAAGCGTTAGCCAAGCCATTGTCATGCTCGAGTCATATATTCGGCCCATTAATCGTACAGATTTTTTTTATAGAATGGGACAGCCCATCCTGCTTTAATACCGAATAATAAATCTAATCGGGCGTCACCTTGGTCAGAAGTTAAGGTGTCAAAATTATATTCTCTTCGGGAAAAGGTTAGTGCTTCTATCAGCTCTAGTCCTAGATAGAAATCACCAAATCTTTTTTTGCTAAAAAATAGCCAGCCTATATTTTGAGAAAGCATTAATCCATTAGAGAGTCGGTCATATCCTTTTTCATACTCTCCATCTAGTTGAGGGATGTCATCTAGTTGATGTTCAAATCGAATGTTGTGTTGTATAAAACCTGTTCCGATGGTGACGAGAATTCCTGATTCGTTTTTAGACTTTTTGAAGCGCATGAACTTCCCAAAGTCAATGCTAAAATTAAACCCTCTTTGTTGGATAAGAACTGATGCAGGTTTTCCTTCAACGCTAATAATCTCATTATTTATTGAAAGTAGGTTTTGAATTAAACCAGGCTCTTTTACGTCACTTCCAAATTGGTAATTTCCATTAACTCCAAAATAATTTCCATTTTCTTTTTTTGTAGCAAAAGTTAGTCCTAGGCTGCTATTCAGTCCAAATCTGTCTGACATATCCCCTCCAGGGATTTGGAATGTGTACCTTGGGCTAAAAAATGACTGCGCTTTAGATTCTAATTGGGCGCTAACGCTGACAGTTATAGAGCTAATAAACAGAAATAAAAAGAGTTTTTTAATCATGAGTGCTAAAGTAGCAGAAATTAAAGGATGTGAGTGAAAAAAAACGACTTGAAGCATATTTCTAAGCAGCCTAATCTCTTCATAAATTTGGTATATTCGCATGCCCTTACGTGAATTAAATGAAATCAATTCAAATGGTTAATCTCGTGTCTCAATACGAGAAAATCCAAACAGAAGTAGATCAAAAAATACTAGAGGTGGTAAGATCTAGCCAATACATTAATGGACCAGAAGTTAAATCATTCTCTGAAGAGCTTTCTCGGTTTCTTGGCGTTAAACACGTTATTCCGTGTGCTAACGGGACAGATGCACTTCAAATAGCAATGATGGCTCTTGGGCTAAAGCCTGGGGATGAGGTTATCACAGCTAGCTTCACCTACATAGCTACTGTGGAAGTTATTGGGCTGCTTGGTTTAGTGCCGGTTCTGGTAGAAGTGGATCCTGAGACCTTTAATTTGGATGTAAACGCCTTTGAGGCCGCTATTACTGAAAAGACAAAGGCAGTAGTGCCGGTGCATCTTTATGGGCAATGTGCAAATATGGAGGAGATTCTTAGGGTTGCTAAGAAGCATGATTTAAAGGTCATAGAGGATGCAGCGCAAGCTATAGATGCTACTTATACTTTCTCTAATGGTGATGCAGTTAAGGCGGGTTGTATGGGTGACGTTGGAACGACTTCTTTTTTTCCAAGTAAAAATTTGGGTTGTTATGGTGATGGTGGGGCTGTATTTACAAATAATGATGAGCTCGCTATATCTATTCGGCAGATAGCCAACCATGGGCAAACAGTAAGATATCATCACGAGAATATAGGAGTGAATTCAAGATTAGATAGTCTACAGGCAGCAGTTCTTAGAATTAAACTAGGACACTTGAAAGAATACACGGAAGCAAGACAATTTGCTGCGGCATACTATGATGAAGCTTTTAAAAATGAAACAGGTCTTTTGACACCAAAGAGAGACGCCAAAAGCAGTCATGTATTTCATCAGTACACTATAAAGACTAGAGGACAGATAGGAATGAGATGCAAAATTTTTTAGCATCGAAAAATGTTCCATCTATGATTTATTACCCCATCCCAGTGCACAAGCAAAAGGCATATGTGGATGAGAGATATGATGCAGTGGATTTCTCGAGCACAGACGCACTTTGTGAGAATGTAATTAGTTTACCTATGCAGACTGAATTATCTGAAATCCAGTTAGAGTATATTGTGAGTAAAGTAAAAGAATTTTTGAATAAATAAGATATGAAAATAGCAGTAGTAGGAAGTGGATATGTCGGGTTAGTTACAGGGACTTGTTTTGCTGAAACAGGAAATCAGGTAACATGTGTCGATATAGATAGCGAGAAAATAGAGAAAATGAAAAATGGAGAGGTTCCTATTTATGAGCCTCATTTGGATGTGATATTCGAGAGGTGTATCAAGCAGGGAAGACATACGAATATAAAAAATATTCATCTTATGCTCAAATAATTTTTCTAGCTCTTCCTACTCCTCCGGGAGAGGATGGGTCTGCTGATTTGTCTTACGTGCTTGGAGTGGCCGAGCAGTTGGGTAAGATGATTACCGATTATAAAGTTATCGTGGATAAAAGCACAGTTCCAGTTGGAACAGCAGATAAGGTAATTGCGGCCATAGCTAAGAATGCCAAAGTGGATTTTGATGTGGTTTCTAATCCGGAATTTTTGAGAGAAGGATTTGCTGTAGATGATTTCATGAAGCCAGATAGAGTGGTCGTGGGGACAGAGTCAGAGAGAGCGCAGGAAGTAATGAAGGAACTTTATGCCCCTTTTATTAGACAAGGGAATCCGCTTATTTTCATGGATGAAAAAAGCGCTGAGTTAACAAAGTATGCCGCTAATGCATTCCTCGCAGCCAAGATTACTTTCATGAATGAGATTGCTAATTTTTGTGAGATAGTAGGTGCAGATGTGGATAAAGTTAGGTTAGGAATGGGCTCAGATACCCGTATTGGAAAAAGATTCCTGTTTCCAGGGATTGGGTATGGAGGAAGTTGTTTTCCTAAAGATGTTCAAGCGTTGCAACGCTCAGGAAAGGAGCTGGGCTACGATTTTAAAATTTTAGACAGTGTTATCGAAGTTAATGATAGGCAAAAGACTGTTTTAGCTAAACCCATAAAGGAATACTTTAAAGGAAATCTTCGTGGGATTAAAATCGCTCTATGGGGTTTGGCATTTAAGCCGGATACAGATGACATTAGAGAAGCTCCAGCACTGTATATGATAGAGCAATTAATTAGTGAGGGAGCCGAGATAACAGCTTATGATCCTGAAGCAATGCCGAATGTTGAGAAATTACTTGGTCACCGAATAAAGTATGCTCCAGATATGTATTCAGCTCTTGAAAATTCTGATGCACTTTTAATCTGCACGGAGTGGTTAGCTTTTAGAAACCCAGACTTTGAGATTATAGAGGAGAAGCTAAACAACAAAGTGATATTCGATGGAAGAAATCTTTATGATTTAGAGAAAATGAATAAGCTAGGGTTTAGATATAAATCCATAGGTAGGTCCGAGGTGTTAAATAAAAAGGAAATATGAAAAGAGTCGTAGTGACAGGTGCAGCTGGATTTTTAGGTTCGCATTTATGTGATAGATTAATAGCAGAAGGATGTCTTGTGGTGGGAATAGATAACTTGATTACTGGCGATCTCAAAAACATAGAACACTTATTTGATAATGAGAGATTTTCATTTCAGAAAAATGATGTCTCCAATTTTGTACATGTGTCTGGTGATTTGGATTTTATTTTTCACTTCGCTTCTCCTGCGAGTCCTATCGATTATTTAAAAATTCCCATTCAGACTTTAAAAGTGGGTTCTTTAGGGATTCATAATTGTCTAGGATTAGCTAAAGATAAAGGAGCAATTACATATGGTATCGTCAATGTAGTAGGGTCTTCTATTTCACCCACAAAATGAAAGCTACTTTGGAAATGTAAATCCTATTGGTCCTAGAGGTGTTTATGATGAAGCTAAAAGATTTCAGGAGGCTATAACTATGGCTTACCATACATACCATGGAGTTGATACGAGAATAGTTAGAATATTTAATACTTATGGCCCTAGAATGAGATTAAATGATGGAAGAGTACTTCCAGCGTTCATAGGTCAAGCATTGAGAGGTGAAGACTTAACGATTTTTGGTGATGGAAGTCAAACAAGGTCTTTCTGTTATGTAGATGATTTAGTGGATGGGATATTTAAACTCTCTCAGAGCAATCATCACCAACCAGTAAACATTGGTAATCCAGATGAAATTACCATTAAACAGTTTGCTGAAGAAATAGTAAAACTTACAGGGACATCACAAAAAATCATTTATAAAGATTTTGAAAGGGAAGCTAAAAAAAGACGACCAGATATAACTAAAGCCACGGAAATATTAAAGTGGGCGCCTAAAGTTAATAGGGCTGAAGGATTAAAAATAACGTATGACTATTTTAGATCCCTTCCTGAAGAAGAGCTATACAAGAAAGACCATAAAACTTTCGAAAATTACAGCAAATAAAATGAGCTATTTTTCACATGAAACAGCTGTTATTGACGAAGGATGTCAAATAGGTGAAGGCACTAAAATTTGGCACTTTAGTCATATAATGCCTAATTCCGTTTTGGGAGAAATGTGTAATATTGGACAGAATGTGGTTATTTCACCTGAGGTAATTTTAGGAGATAATGTTAAAGTCCAAAACAATGTTTCTATCTATACTGGAGTGATTTGTGAAGATGATGTGTTCATCGGACCCTCTTGCGTTTTCACGAACGTAATTAACCCCCGAAGTGCAGTAAATAGAAAAGATGCCTACCTTAAAACTGTTGTTAGAAAGGGAGCTAGCATTGGAGCTAATGCGACCATAGTATGTGGAAATGATATCGGCGAATATGCTTTTATAGGAGCAGGGACCGTGGTCACTAAAGAAGTGCTGCCTTTTAGTCTTGTGGTTGGCAATCCAGCCAGACACATCGGATGGATGAGCACATTTGGCCATAGATTAGATTTTATTGATGGAAGGGCTAAATGCCAAGAAAGCAAAGAAGAATATATATTAGAGAATAAAAAAGTTAGAAAACTGTAGATATATGATTTACGATAAGTTAATAAAGAAAGAAGCTACTTTAGCCGTAGTAGGTTTAGGATACGTAGGACTTCCTATAGCTCTTGAGTTTGCAAGAAAAACAAAAGTCCTAGGGTTTGATATTAATGCCGAAAGGGTAGAAATGATGAAGAATAATGAGGATCCTAGCCAGGAGCTAGATTCTTCTGCATTCGATGGTTGTGATATAGAGTTTTCGGCTGATCCTGAAGATCTTAAAAAGGCCAATTTCTTTGTGATAGCCGTTCCTACACCTATCGATGAAAATAACCTTCCTGATCTAAGGCCAGTCCTCTCTGCAAGCAGAACAGTAGGTAATGCGCTTAAAAAGGGGGATTATGTAGTTTATGAGTCCACTGTTTATCCTGGATGCACTGAAGAAGACTGTGTGCCAGTCTTAGAGGAATTAAGTGGTCTGAAAATGACGGATGATTTTATGGTAGGTTATTCTCCAGAAAGAATAAATCCAGGGGATAAAGTTAATACTATCAGAACTATAGTTAAGGTAGCAGCAGGCTGTTGTGACGAGAGCTTGGAAGATATAGCTAAAACCTATGAATTAGTTGTGGATGCAGGAGTTCATAGAGCGTCTAGCATAAAGGTAGCTGAAGCGAGTAAAATCATAGAGAATACCCAGAGAGACGTTAACATAGCTCTTATTAATGAGCTCTCGATAATATTTGATAAAGTAGGTGATATAAATACATATGAAGTATTAGAAGCAGCCGGAACTAAATGGAATTTCCTGAAGTTTTCACCAGGCTTAGTTGGTGGACATTGTATAGGAGTGGATCCTTATTACTTAGTGCATAAAGCTAAGAAACATGGCTACCATGCTAAAGTGATTAATTCTGGTAGATATGTGAATGACTCTATGGGTTTCTATGTAGGGAAGCAAACAGTGAAAAAAATTCTTAGCGAAGGAAAAAACATTCAGGATTCTAGAGTGCTGGTGATGGGCGCCACATTTAAAGAGAATGTAAGTGATATTAGAAATACTAAGGTCATAAACGTAATTAGGGAATTAGAATCTTTTAGTGTGAATGTAGATGTAATAGATCCATGGGCTAGTTCTGAGGATTTCATGAATGAATACGGAATAGGGATTAAAGCTGAGGCAGATGAAAATGCTTACGATGCCATTATTGTAGCTGTAAATCATAAGGAGTATATAGATTGGAAAGCAGCTGATTTTGAGAAATACTTCAATGATGATAAGGGTGTTTTTGTGGACCTGAAAGGAATTTACAGAAAGATGAAGGAAGACTTCAATTACTGGAGTTTATAATTGATAGGCGCATTGCAAAGCAAGAAAAACATATTAGTAACAGGAGGGGCAGGTTTTATAGGAAGTCATCTCATAAAACTTCTTGTAGATAAATATCCTAAGTATAGAATTATCTGCTTTGACAAACTCACGTATGCCGGGAACTTAGAGAATTTAGCTGAAGTAGAGACTGCAGAGAATTATAAATTCGTAAAAGGAGATATCTGTAGTGAGGAAAATGTGGCTAAAGTATTTCATGAGGAGGCAGTGACAGACGTCATTCATTTGGCAGCAGAGTCTCATGTGGATAGAAGTATATCTAACCCTAGCCAATTTATAGAGACCAATGTTTTAGGTACTACTACTATTTTAAATGAAGCTAAAAAATCTTTGTCCTCAGCTGAGAATCTCTTTTACCACGTGAGTACTGATGAAGTTTTTGGTTCTTTGGGTAAAGAAGGATTCTTTAATGAAGAAACGAGTTATGACCCCAAGAGTCCTTACTCTGCGAGCAAGGCTGCTTCAGACCATATAGTTAGGGCATATGGGCACACTTTTGACTTGAGTTATGTAATCTCTAACTGCAGCAATAATTATGGTGCTAATCAGTTTCCAGAGAAGCTAATTCCTTTAGTAGTAAATAACATAAAAAACTCTAAGCCTATTCCTGTATACGGAACAGGTGATAACGTAAGAGACTGGCTGTGGGTAGGGGATCATGCTCGAGCCATAGATGAGATTTTCCATAAAGGAAAAAGAGGAGAAACGTACTGCGTAGGAGGTGAAAACGAATGGAGTAATCTGGATTTGGTTAAGTTGCTTATACAGCTTACTGATCAGCATCTAGGTAGAAAAGAAGGGAGCTCATTAGGATTGATTAAGTTTGTGACGGACAGAGCTGGGCATGACTTTAGGTATGCTATAAATTCCAGAAAATTAATGGAGGAATTATCTTGGAAGCCGAGCTTAACTCCTGAAGAAGGGATGAGCCAAACCGTAAGCTGGTATTTGGAAAATGCTGAATGGATGTCTAGAGTAACTAATGGTGCATACATGGATTATTATAATGAACAATATTTAAAAAGGTAATCACCTTTGAGCTTCTTAAACAAAATATTCAGTCGAAAGAAAGTAGAACATTCTGTAAGCTTAGAAAGTATGTTCGTAGATATGCATTCTCATCTAATTCCAGGAGTAGATGACGGGTCTAACTCTGATGAATGATACGATCCTATTAATTCAAGGCTTAAGTCGATTAGGCATAAAACACTTCATTACCACACCTCATATTATGAGGGATATATATCCTAATGTAGGGTCTAATCTCTTAGCCGAGGGTGAAAAAGTCAAGCAGGAACTGAAGAATAGGGGCGTGGATGTCACGTTTCAAGTAGCGGCTGAGTATTATTTAGATGACCACTTTATGGGGTTGTTGTCTAAAAGAGATCTCTTAACGTTTGGAGATAATTATGTGTTATTTGAACTGTCATTTATGCAGGAGCCTCCTATTTTACAGGAAGCTATATTTGAAATGCAAAGTGCGGGCTATAAGCCTATTTTAGCCCATCCAGAAAGATATCTGTACTATCATAATTCCTTTGAGGTTTATGAAAACCTTCATAAACAAGGTGTGTTTCTGCAGCTAAACTTGAATTCACTTGCAGGTCAATACTCGCCTCATGTGAAAAAAACATCTGAGAAATTGATAGAGTGTCAGCTAATTTCTTTTCTTGGTTCGGATTGTCATCATTTAGGCCACATCGCACTTTCTGAGCAAGTCCTATCTAATCCGTACCTAAAAGACCTTATTTCGAGTGATAATCTTTTAAATCATACATTGATTCAATAACCTAATATAAGCCATACACAGAATATACCTAGTCAAAATAAGTGGTCTATCGCTACTCACTTCGCCAATCTGACCGTAAGCCCATTCTAGTCATTCGCTAAATGAACTGACAGCCTAGCCTCGAATTATCCTCAACAAAAAACGCTTGATCCAACATGTCTTCTTCATCTTCGGAGGCTTCAGGAAGCGCATGGACACTCGGAAAGCACATAGCACTGACACGAGGCACACATGGCCATTCCACCGCAGGTTCCTTCAACTGGAAGTTCAGAAGCTTTGCAAAGCTCCATCATAGTTCATAGCCATATCCGTAGGAGCTTCAACCTCGTGAGGAGTTCTCCTTCTCTATCGATAACTATTGATCTTTATATCCTGACTCAAAATTATTTTTTTTTACAATTAATACCATTCTACTGTAGTATGACTTCTTCAAGTTCTGACTGGAACATATTCTTTTAAATGCGCATTTCGACACCCGATTATAGTAGCTTCATGAAAGCCACATAAAATTAATTTTAATTTGGTCCTGCTATGACATCACCTATAGCATAAACGCCAGGTATATTAGTTTCTGTTAAATCTGTTCCCCCATTAGCGTCTTTTTCAATTTCAAGACCCCAATCAGCGATAGGGCCTAATTTTGGAGAAAGACCAAAAAGGGGTATAAAAAAATCAATTATTACCTTGTACTCACCTTCTGTTTTGTGCTTAATAATTATAGATTCTAGCTTTTGGTCACCTTCCAATCCTGTTACTTCCGCATCAGTGATTAGCTTTATTTTCCCTTTTTGTGCTAAGTCCATTACTTTTTGAACACTATCTAAATGGCCCCTAAAAGTTTGTCTTCTGTGAACTAGACCCACAGATTTGGCTACACCTTCTGCTAGAAAAATAGCCCAATCTAGAGCTGAATCACCTCCTCCTGATATTATTACATCTTTTCCTCTGTAAAATTCCGGGTCCTTAATTATGTATTCCACACCTTTATCTTCAAAGTCAGATAAATTAGGGATTGGGAATTTTCTTGGCTCGAAAGAACCTAGACCTCCTGCTATGGCTACTACAGGTGCTATATGCGTGGTGCCACGGTTAGTTGTTACTATAAATTTGTTGTCTTCCGTTTTTTCGATAGTTTCGGCTCTTTCCCCAAGAGTAAACGTAGGTTTGAAAGGGCTGATTTGTTTCATTAAATTATCTACCAAGTCTCCAGCTAAGATTTCCGGAAATGCGGGTATATCATAGATAGGTTTTTTTGGATAAATCTCGACACATTGACCACCCGGCTGAGGTAGGGCGTCTATTAAATGGCATTTAAGTTTTAAAAGACCAGCTTCAAAAACCGTAAACAAGCCGCATGGCCCTGCACCTATTATAATTATATCTGTTTCTATCATTGGTAAACCTATTTTCCAGCAAATTTAAATTTATTATTTAGCGGATAATCACTATTCTTGAATGAATCTACTATTTTTATAAAAAAAATAACAAAATGAAAGATTTTCTATTGGCTATTTTTATAGCCATCGGGTATACAGGTATTGGTCAGTGCGAAGATGGAAGGTATCAAGACTTAATTTTTCCATCAGTTTCAGTTGAGTCTAATATTGTATATGGTAATAACATTAACTACCTTGGAGTAGATACAGACTTAAGTTTAGACGTTTATACTCCTGAAGGTGATATAGAGACACTCAGACCATTGATTATGTTTGCCCATGGGGGTAGTTTTATAGGTGGAAGTAAGACAGGAGCAGATGTGGTACCATTTTGTAATGATTTTGCCAGAATGGGTTATGCCACAGCCTCTATTCAGTATCGCTTAGGGATCCCTTTTACTTTTGAACTTGAGCTTCCTGCCACAGAAGCTGTAGTGCGCGGGTATCATGATATGAAAGCGGCTATAAGATATATGAGAAAAACGGTAGCAGAAGATGGTAATCCACATGGAATAGATTCAGATAAAATTTATGTAGCAGGTGTTTCTGCAGGCGGGTTTATAGCGCTTCACTTAGCTTATATGGATGAAGATGCTGAACTTCCGGAAATATTAGACCTTACAGCAGATGGGCTTACTGGTGGGTTAGAGGGCGATAGCGGAAATTTAGGCTACAGCTCGGAGGTGAATGCCATAGTGAATATTTGTGGAGCTATCGGAGACGCAGAATGGATAAATAGTGACGATGAACCTGTTTTAAGTTTTCACGGCCCATTTGACACAGTTGTTCCATACGGTTCAGAACAGTTATATTTATTCGGTAGTATTCCAGTAGTAGATGTCGATGGGTCAGCTACTATTAGTGATAGGGCAGATGAAGTAGGTGTGCTGAATTGTTTTGAGATTTACGAAGGCCAGGGGCATGTGCCTCATGTCGATAATGCTCAATTTTATGATACTACTAGAGCGATCATGAGTTCTTTTTTATCCCACTTAGTTTGTCCAGAGATAGCATTAGACTGTGAGTATTCAGAAGTTATTGATTTATCAATCTCATCAATCTCATCAAGCACATGGAGATAAATTCGAAATTTATCCTAACCCTACCTCAGAGTTACTAATTATTAATTTTCCAGTTGCTTCTGAGACTTCAGAGATACGGATAGTAGATGCTTTGGGTAGAGAGGTAGAAAGACTTTCGATAAGCCCTTTATCTGAAAGTACTGAATTGAATGTCTCTACTTTTAAAGAAGGATACTATACTTGTTTGTGGATTAAGGAGGGTCAAGTAGAAAAGAGAAAACTCTTAATTATGAGATAAATTCTGGGTTTATCGCGACTACTTTAGTGATTTCTGGAGCGGCAGATTTGATAGATTGCTCTACGCCTGCTTTCATGGTCATCATACTCATGGAGCATCCTACACATGTTCCATGAAGTTCTACCTTGACCACATTGTCTTTGGTGATCTCTACTAATGAGATATCTCCTCCGTCTGCTTCGAGGTAAGGTCTTATCTTATCTAAAGCTTCTGTTACACGTGTCTTTAATGAATTGGTCATGTCTTTTTATACTGATGTAAATTTAATAGATAGTAGGCGCTGTTTAATCTCTATCTATAATTTATTAACTGCTAACTCTAAATTATCGATCATCTTATCTAATTCTTTTTTGGAAATAGAGTCTTCCTGCAGTATAGCAGGTCTCCCAGCGTCACCAGATTCACGGATACTCTGTATTAGTGGAAGTTGAGCTAATAATGGGATGTCCAGTTCTTGAGCTAGCTGTTTTCCTCCGTCTTTTCCGAATATGAAATATTTATTCTCAGGTAATTCTTCAGGAGTAAACCAGCTCATGTTTTCTACTAGACCCAGTATAGGAACGTTTATACTTTCTATCTGGAACATATTTATTCCTTTTCTAGCATCAGCTAAAGAAACGTCTTGCGGTGTGGTTACTACCACAGCTCCAGAAAGAGGAGCCGTCTGTACCAGGGAAAGATGAATGTCACCTGTTCCTGGCGGTAAGTCGATAATCATATAATCCAATTCGCCCCAATAGGCATCTGTGAACATCTGGTTCAGTGCTTTAGAAGCCATAGGGCCGCGCCAGACAATGGCCTGATTGACCTCTGCGAAGAAGCCTATGGAAAGCACCTTAACTCCATGGGAAGTAATAGGTTCTATGAATTGCTTATCTCCGACTACTATAGGTTGAGGTTTGTCGTGCAGCAGATCCATCATTAGCGGAGCTGAAGGCCCATAAATATCGGCATCTAACAAACCAACTTTGCAGCCACTTTGTGCCAAGCCTGAAGCAAGATTTGTCAGCAAACGTAGATTTACCAACACCCCCTTTACCAGAAGCAACAGCTATAACATGTTTAACTCCAGGTAATATTTTTCTTGAATCGATGTTGTCAGGATTTTTAGGGTTTGGCAGAACGTTAATATCAGTTTCGATATCTTCACCAAAGTTTCTTTCTAAAGCAAACAAACAAGCGTCTCGCATCCTGTTCTTGTTGTGAAGAGCTGGATTGTTAACGTAAAGGGTGAAAGAGATTTTAGCGCCTTTTACCACAGTATTAGTTACTAAGCCAAGATTTACGATGTCTTTTTTTATTTCTGGCTCGAGTACATTTTGGAGAGCTTTTAATACACCTTCTACGTTTAATTCCATTGTACGAAATTAATCAACTATTGCTCAATTGGTATCTTTTTTATCGTTCTTCCAATCGGAAGCCAACACCATGAATGTTAGTGATTGATATAGCAGAGTCATCTTTCAGGTACTTCCGCAAGCGTGTAATAAATACATCCATACTTCTTCCTACGAAGTAACTGTCATCTCCCCAAATGAGATTTGATACTACTTCTCTTTCGAGTATCTTCCCTTTGTGCTCGCAGAGTAACTTTAAAAGAGCAGATTCCTTTTTCGTAAGCCTCCGGTTATTCGTGTTCTTAGAAAGGATTAAGGTCGATGGGGTGAATGTGTATTCACCTATTTTATATTCTTTGTCGGAGTTATTTTTTTCAGTACTACTGCGTCTTAGGATTGCCTTCACCCGAAGTAAAAATTCATCGGAATCAAAAGGTTTAGTGATATAATCATCCGCCCCTAACTTTAGTCCTTTAATTTTGTCTTCTTTCTGGTTACGAGCGGTGAGAAAAACAAGAGGCACGGAATTATTCACTTTTTGAATATCCTCCGCCAGTTCGAAACCATCTTTTTTAGGCATCATAACATCGATTAGACAGAGGTCATATTTGGATTTATTAAAGAATAATAGACCTTCTTTTCCATCTCTTGCTAAGTGGACTTTATAGCCATTCATGGAAAGTAAATCTTGAATGACATACCCCAGATTTTCATCATCTTCTACTAGTAGTATTCTTTGCTTATCCATGGTGTTGAAGTTCTATTTTAAACGTACTACCTGCGGAGTCAGATTTAATTAATTTAATAGAGCCATCCAGGGCCTCCAAGACTGACTTCACATAGAATAGTCCTAAACCAAAGCCTTTTACATCATGCTTATCTCCACTCGGTACCCTGAAAAATTTCTCGAAAATCATAGAGTAATGTTTCTTGTCTATTCCTATTCCGTTATCTTCTATCAAGATGATAATTTTCTTATTTAGCTGAGACGTATGTATTTTTATCTCTGGTGATTGTTTGCAGTATTTAATAGCATTGTCTATCAAATTAGTAAATATGTTTGTTAGATGTAGCTTGTCGCTGTATACGATGTCTGATTGAGCTTGAAAATTAAAATGAAGTTTCCCATTTGCTTCTGCTAAATTTAATTCTAGAGATTCTGTAATCTCTTCTAGTAATTTATGGATGTAAATGTGTTTTTTGTCCAGGTTTATGGTGTTGGGACTAAGCGTTGCAATATCTAAGACTCTTTCAACTTGATTTTGAAGTCGTTCGTTTTCAGTCTTAATTATTCGAGCATATTTCTCAACGGATTCCATATCAGAGACATTCAAAAGCGCTCTAGTACTAATTGAAATAGTGCTTATAGGAGTTTTCAACTCATGGGTCATGTTGTTAATGAAGTCGGTCTTAATTTCTGAAAGTCTTTTTTGTTTTAAAATGGCCATAATAGAATAAGCGAAGAATAATACCACCAAAAGAATAATGAAGCTGCTGAACATCCAAATGCCCATTTGATCCATAATGTAACCTTTTTTTTCAGGAAAATAAACGCCAAAATAGTGACCATCGCGGTTAAGTTTCTTGTGAGGAGTGACGTCTTCGGACTTCACTATATTGTCGGGCTGATCTAACGTTTACTTTACTGCCAAAAACGATAGAATCATTAAAGCAGTCGTATATGACATATTCAAAGTTTTGCTTAAGAAGGCTTGCTTGAAGCTCCTCTTTAAGTAAAGACTCCAGTAAGTAAGGATGCAATGTGTCATTTACATGTGCCACAAAGTAATTTGATGTTTCCTGAACCACAGGTTCATCGACGTCTGAAGAATCTTTATTTAGGGCTTGGATTCTTTCTACCACAGAGGTCAAAGCTATTACTGTTCTGTCATTAAACTCTCGATCTTGAATAGTGAATGCTTTATCTACCCAGAAAATTTGAGTCACGATTATTCCTGTCAATGAGATAGTGGCTAAGAATACTACGAGATAAATGGACTTACGACTCATGATGACAAAACTAAGAGAATAAACCCTGTCCTTAGAATAGTTAACATTCGATTAACAAAGTGTTTCTAGAGATAGCACTAATCTATATTTGAACTAGATGAATTTTTTGGCACACTTACTTCTTTCAGGAGAAAACAGGGCAGTTCAAGCGGGTAACTTGTTCGGAGACGAGATTAAAGGAAGGGACTATTCTTATTTGCCTCGCGAGGTAGCGAGAGGTGTCACTCTGCACAGATTTATAGATAATCATACAGACACATCAGGGTTAAATTTAGAGTTGAAAAAGGCGCTTTATCCATATTTCCATACAATGCGGGTGAAGCAACCAGATATTTACTTTGATCATTTCTTGAGCAGGCACTGGGCGAAGTTCTCAGAAATAAGTTTAGAGCATTATGCCGAAGATGCTTACACGGAGTTAAGGCCATATGTTGAATTCTTTTCTTTCGAAATCTGAAAGGCTATTTCATAAGTATGACTAAGCATAGGTACTTAGCTAAGTTATGGCGAGTTGAATGGGATGAATGTGGTCTTTGGCGAAATGCAGAAAATTTTGCCAAATAACGCGGGAATGGAAAACGCAGAAGAGGCTTTGGAAATGCACTATGAATTAATAGAAAATGGGTTTGTTGAATATTTCCCGATTCTATTAACTGATTCACAGCATAAATTGTTAGATTTGTTTAGTATTTAATAGAATCAGAAAACAACTTCAAGCCCGGACCGTGAACGTTAATAACCGGGCTTTTCTTTAGAAGAATTTTAGAAGAAGATGAGAGTAATAATTACTTGTGCTTTATGTGTTCTTTCTAGCCTAACAATGCTAGCTGGGACCCTGGTACTTGAGGGTAAGTATCAAGGAAAGGATCTATACGTTGTAAATAGCGTTTCCTCTAGTGGAGTGGGTTACTGTGTCTTTGAGGTCCTAGTTAATGGCCAGATATCCTCTGACGAATGGAATTCTCCAGCGTTTGAGATAGATTTAGATATTTACGGACTGCAGCTTGGTGATGATCTTGTTATTACGATCAAGTACAAAGAAGGATGTCTACCAAAAGTAGTAAACCCGGGAGATTTATGGACCTCAGCCTACTTACGAAGTTACAGATATTAGTATATCAGATTCTGGTGTGTTTACTTGGGGCACTACTGGAGAAACAGGTGCTCTTCCATTCGTGGTTCAGCAGTTTAAGTGGAATAAGTGGGTTAACGTAGGTGAGGTTATGGGGAGAGGTGTTCCTGGAGAGAACACCTACAATTATCAAACTGCAGAGGTTTCCGGAGTTAATAGATTTAGAGTGCTGCAGAAAACAGGTGATGGGGACCTGAAAAGTTCTGTAGCCGTAGAGTATACGAGTTCTATGACGCCTGTGACGGTAGTGTATGATAAGAAAGGCAGCAGCCCTCACATTCTCTAGAGAGACATAACTATGAACTCTATGACGTCTATGGCCAAATCGTAAAAAGAGGATTCGGTGCAAAGGCAGACTTAACCGAGCTGCTGAAGAATGATTATTACATCAGTTTTGACAACCAATACTGAGAAATTCTATCGCAAATAGCAACTAGGATGAAACGCAGGATAGTTCAGGTCCTTGTTCTTTTTATGTGCCTCTTCTGCTGTTTTCAATGTGAAAAAGCCCGAAGAAGTCACGTACAGAGATCTACGGTACAATCTCAAACACTATAACTAACAGTCCTATTAATGATGCTGAAGTTAGACTCTCTGGTCAAATTTTGAACGCAGGGACTTTTAACAACAGTTTTCAACTCTTAGAAACCCAGAGGACTAATTCTGAAGGGTATTACGAGTTTAATATAGACAAAGAGCTTTTCAATTCTATGAAAGTTCAATTTGATAAGGAGTTATATGTTTCACAGGAGGAAGAGATTAATCCTGAGTCTATTGATCCTGATTGAAGGTTTGGAAGTTTCAATGGAGTTAGAGCCTCTGGCATTTGTCAATTTGAAAGTAAAAAACATCAGCCCTTTTAATGATGAAGATGAATTAGTCTTTAGATATACAACCTCTTATTTTCCACAGTGTGTGTGCTGTAATAATCAATATCAGTATTTTACAGGAATGGAAGTTGACACGGTTGTAAGCTGCACCATTATTGGAGGAACACAGTTAGATTACTATTATTCCATATCACGTGGTGGTTCAAGTACGGCTGCATCTGGCAGTCAATTTATAGAGTCTTTTGGAACAGTAGATATCGAAATCAACTATTAAGGCTAACTCCTGTTCTCAATTTGCTAATGTAAATTCGAGCGAATGAGATTTAAAAATTCAGCACGAGTCTTATCTTTTAAGAACTCTCCGGTGAATGCGCTAGTTGTGGTTACTGAATTTTGTTTTTGAACACCTCTCATTTGCATACACATGTGGCTTGCCTCTATCACTACTGCTACTCCACAAGGATTCAATGTTTCTTGAATGCAGTCTCGAATCTCTACAGTTAGCCTTTCTTGGACTTGAAGTCTTCTCGCAAATGCATCACATATTCTAGGTATTTTACTTAAGCCTACGATCTGTCCGTTTGGAATGTAAGCTACATGAGCTTTACCGAAAAAAGGTAACAAATGGTGTTCACACAAAGAATATAATTCAATGTCTTTAACGATTACCATTTCACTATAATCTTCAGCAAACATTGCAGAACGTAGAATTTCTGAAGGATTTAAGTCGTATCCATGAGTAAGAAATTGCATTGCTTTAGAAGCTCGTTCTGGTGTTTTCTGTAGGCCTTCCCTTTCTGTATCTTCACCTAAATCAAGTAAGACATTTTTATACTGGTTTGCTAACTTTTCAGTTAACTCCAGATCATACTCGTCTATTTTGTTATACTTTTTCATGTTATTCACCGTAATATTCTGCACTATTATTTTCAGTTTCGAAAAGAAGAACTTTGTGAAGTTGAGCTCCCATTGAGGTTACTTCCCCAGATAGCTCATCCCATATTTTGAAAACTAATATCTCGGTGGATGTCATTCCATTTTTTAAGAAATCCACATCTAGATTTAGGTTTTTATGGTCTAGTTTATCGGTAATATTCTTTCGTATGAGTTTACTCAAATCTTTTAAATCAACTAAGTATCCAGTATCATTATTGATGTATCCTTTGACTGTAACGAATAAATTATAGTTGTGTCCATGCCAATTAGGGTTGGCGCACTTTCCGAATGTTTCTAAATTCTTCTCTTCGCTCCATGAATCATTCCATAGTTTGTGAGCAGCATTGAACCTTTCTCTTCTGGTAACATATACTAGTCTTCTTTCCATTTTTCAAGCAAGTCTATTAAATTCAAAGTAAGGGATAAATCTTTATTTAATATATAAATCCAACTAAAGAATTTGACTCTATTTTTGTAGGTACATAAGAATGGAAAAATATTAAGGAGTATGATAGTAGTAACAGGAGCAGCAGGTTTTATTTCTAGTGTGTTAGTAGAGAAATTAAATCAAGAAGGTTTTTTTGATTTAGTACTAATTGATGATTTCTCCAGAGAGGACAAGAAAAGGAATTTTGAATATAAAAAATTTTGTTATCTAGTGGATAGAGAGGCTCCTGACAAGATGGCTAGATGTAAACGAAAATGAAGGTGCAAGTTACTTTTCATTTAGGTGCACGAACGGATACAGCTGAATTTAATAGAGATTTGTTTAATAAATTGAATCTCAATTATTCTAAGATGATTTGGAATAAATGTGTGGAATATGGACTTTCTCTTGTTTATGCTTCTTCTGCCGCTACCTATGGGTTGGGGGAGCAGGGCTATTCTGATTCTCATGAACTAATTGAGAAGCTAGCCCCATTAAACCCATATGGCGATTCTAAAAATGATTTTGATAAGTGGGTTTTAAATCAAGAAAGAAGGCCTTATTTTTGGGCGGGATTGAAGTTTTTTAATGTGTACGGGCCGAATGAGTATCATAAAGGAAGGATGGCAAGTGTGGTGTTACATGCCTTTAATCAAATCAACACAACTACGGAAATGAAGTTATTCGGGTCACACAAGGAGGGGGTTGAGGATGGACACCAGTCG
Source organism: Flavobacteriales bacterium UBA4466 (assembly GCA_905182895.1). Taxonomy (GTDB): domain Bacteria; phylum Bacteroidota; class Bacteroidia; order Flavobacteriales_D; family Sanyastnellaceae; genus ASP10-05a. The sequence continues at coordinate 7,388 of CAJJDD010000020.1, read as the reverse complement.
CGGGATTTTATATATGTTAAAGATGTTGCAGATGTTTGCTACTTTTTGATGAATAACAGAAAACAGTCGGGGATATATAATTTAGGAAGTGGAGAGTCTAGAACTTTCTTAGATTTGGTAGAAAATACATTCAAGTCAATGGATGTGAAGTCTAAGATTTTATTTATCGATACTCCAGAGGATATTAGATTACATATCAGTATTTTACTGAGGCGAAAATGAACAAGCTAAGGAAAATTGGTTTACGATCAGAAATTTACTTCTTTGGAAGAAGGAGTCAAGGATTACGTGAGAAATTATCTAATGAAGAATAAATACTATTGAAATTCTGTAAGAAGCTGCTGTAGCTTTTGTCTTATTCCACTGAGTTTCATCTATGCCTGTGCTCGAGATGAGTTTTGATTTTGTTCTTTCAAGTAAGTTTTAGCTCCTTCTAGTGTGTAGCCTCGTTCTTTAACAAGGTTGTATATAAGTTTTTTAACACTTCTAAATCTGAAGGGGTGAAGAGTCTATTTCCTTTTTTACCTTTCTTAGGTTTAATTTGGGAAAATTCTTTTTCCCAAAACCGAATCAAGGATGCGTTAACTCCTAAGATAACTGAAACCTCACTTATGGTATAATACCTTTTTTGTATGTCTTCCATGGCAGCCAATTAGTAAAAGAATAAATTGATTGAGCTTAGTCCAGAGATTTACCTTTTTGTGAAGCCTTCTCTAGAAGTCGATTATATTCTTCGGGGGTAAGGTCATTAAAGTAGTAGTGAGCGGGATTTACCTTTTGACCATCTTTCATAACCTCATAATGGCAGTGTGGTGCAGTAGAAGCACCGGTGCTTCCAACTAGTCCGATAACTTGACCTCTTTTCACTTTCTGTCCGGGTCTTACTTTCATTCTACTCATATGGGCGTAAAGAGATACATAACCATAACCATGGTCTATTTCTACTCTATTTCCATATCCTGAGTATTTATTGTCTGAAGCTCTAACCACACCATCCCCTGTGGCATAAATTTCTGTACCTGTTTTGGCTGAAAAATCTACCTCAGAACCGCCTTTGAAGTCTTGCTTAGTGTAGTTAGCAATCATACCGAAACCAGAAGCCATTCTAGTTAAGTCTTTGTTGGAAACCGGCTGAATAGCTGGGATATGAGCTAGAAAATCCTCTTGGTTTTTAACTAAATCAAAAACCTCTTCGAAGGACTTCGATTGAGCCACTAGCCCTCGTGTTAATTTGCTTAGAAGTTCTTTAGTCTCTATAAGCTCTGCGCTGATATTATATCCTTCTAATCCATCGTATCTATTGATACCCCCGATAGATAAATTTCTTTTGTGCACTCATAAAGTTCTACTCATAAAACTTTTTCTCCTGATTGCCCATATGCTGCGGTCTTCTAATGACATTTAATGTTTCATTTAGGGGCATTTATAAGTATTCGTTTTTATCGAACATACATTCATTCATCTATACGCTATTATAATACAAGCCTCACTCCTATCAGTACTTTACCATCTACGCAATATTAATCCTTTTAGAAAATAATCTTTAACTCTTAAAGAGATCTTCTCATATTCGAGAGTCTTAGGATTGTATCTAAACTTTGATTTGGCCAAACTATTCTAATTTTCTGCCTACAAAGTTAGACAAAAATTGATTTACCTTTGCACCGCTTAGAATTCGCGTAAATGCAATGTGAATCACAAACATGAATAACATGACAGCAAGAGAAATAAGAGCTAAATTTTTAGAGTTTTTTGAGTCTAAAAATCATCAGATAGTGGCGAGTGCTCCTATGGTAATAAAAAATGATCCTACGTTAATGTTCACGAATGCAGGAATGAATCAGTTTAAAGATTTGTTTTTAGGAAACTCTGAAATAAAAAATGCGAGAATAACTGATTCTCAGAAATGCCTTCGTGTTTCGGGTAAGCATAATGATTTAGAGGAGGTTGGTGTAGATACATATCATCACACAATGTTTGAAATGCTAGGTAACTGGTCTTTTGGAGATTATTTTAAAAAAGAAGCTATTTCATGGGCTTGGGAGTTATTAACGGAGGTTTATGAAATCCCTAAGGAAAATTTATACGTGTCAATTTTCAGTGGTGATAAAAAGGATGGATTGGAAAGAGATAATGAGGCTAGAGATATTTGGAAAGGGTTAATAGAAGAGGATAGAATTTTAGAGTTTGATAGGGAGGATAACTTTTGGGAAATGGGAGATAGCGGTCCTTGCGGTCCTTGTTCTGAGATTCACTGCAATGGTAGAACCGGAAACCCCTGGAATGAGTTCGGCAAATATGGATCACCCTCAAGTAGTTGAGATTTGGAACTTGGTCTTTATGCAGTTTTTCCAGAAATGCCAAGGGAGAATTATCTCCTTTACCCAAGAAGCATGTTGATACAGGCATGGGTATGGAACGCTTAGTTATGGCGTTGCAACGCAAAACAAGTAATTATGATACTGATGTGTTCCAGCCTTATATTCAGAAAATAGCAGCTAAAAGTGGAGTGAAATATGGTGCGTCAGAAAAATCGGATATAGCTATACGTGTTGTTGCTGATCATTTAAGAGCAGTTTCATTTGCTATAGCAGATGGTGAATTGCCTTCTAATACTGGATCGGGTTATGTGATTAGAAGGATTCTAAGAAAGTAGTGCTAATTTTGGTTTAGAAATGTAACGAAGCTTAAATCCAAAATGAGTATAGTTAAGACTTCAGTAAGAGATGGGAGATTATTTTACTGAGTTAAAGACTCAAGCCAACCTCTTATGGTAATTCAAAAATAAAAGGAGAAACTTATAGAATTTTATGAGAACGCGGGTATAGGTCGATTGGAAAATTTTATGTGTGAAAATGAAACTGAAGTAATTGATGGTAAAGTAGCATTTGAATTATATGACACTTTTGGGTTTCCGTTTGATTTAACCAGATTAATGATTACGGAAGCTGGGAGAGAAGTTGACGAAAAGGGCTTCCGAGGTGGAATTGCAGAAACAAAAAGAGAGATCTCGTGCCGCTACTAAGTTAGAGACTAAGGACTGGAATACTTTGAATTCAGTTAAAAAAACAGATTTCATAGGGTATGACAAGTTGATTTCGGAGAGTAAAATAGGAGAGTGGAGGGAGATTACACAAAAGAATCAAAGTGTATCTATCAGGTTACTTTAGATAAGACACCGTTCTATGCTGAAGGAGGGGGACAATAGGAGATTCAGGGGTATCTTAATGGCTAGATCAAGATTCTTAATGTACTAAATAGATTAAGGAATAGATCAGATTTTACGGATTATCACCAAAATCAATAAAAAATGATTTCAGCTTGAGTGTAGATAAAAAAACACGCCTTTCCAATTCATGTAATCACACAGCAACTCATTTACTTCATCAAGCTTTAAGATTTGTTTTGGGTACTCATGTTCAACAAAAAGGGTCCATGGTCTCTCAAAGTCATTTGAGATTTGATTTTTCACATTTCTCTAAATTATCAAACAAACAAATTGATGAGGTTGAGAATTTTGTAAATCAAAAAATTGTTGAACAAATAGAACTAGTGGAAAACAGGAATGCATCGTATCTAGAATGTGTTGATGCTGGAGTAATTGCTCTTTTTGGTGAAAAATATGGAGAAGAAGTTAGGTCTGTTAAATTCGGAGAATCTTATGAATTATGTGGAGGAACTCATGTGAAAAATACAAGTGAAATAAGAAGTTTCATTATAACGTCTGAATGGGCAGTGCTAGTGGGATTAGAAGGATCGAAGCAGTTTCTGGAGAGAATTGTGCGAGATACATAACAGATCTATCAACTCAGATAAAGTCGTTAAAAGAAATTCTAAAATCACCTAGGGATTTGGTTAAAGTTGTAGAAGACCTTCAAAAGAAGAATAGTAACTTAGAAAAACAAATTCTAGAACTAAAGAAGGGCGCAGCGACTGGAATGTCTGAAGCTATAAGAAAAGAAATTATTGAAATTAACGGAACGTCATTTCTGTCTAAAAAAGTGGATTTGGATGCCAACGGGATTAAAGATTTAGCTTTCGAGCTGCGCAAAGAGTACAAAGATATTTTACTCGTTTTGGCTACAGATGCTGGAGGTAAACCGGTTATTTCATGTTTGGTCGGAGATGCTACTATTAGTAAGAAGGGGTTACACGCGGGGAATATAATAAAAGAGTTGGCCTCAGACATCAAAGGCGGTGGAGGAGGGCAGGCCTTTTTTGCTACTGCTGGTGGTTCAGATGTTTCAGGAATAGAAAAGGTCCTAGCTAAAGCTAAGACCTTTCTTTCATAAATATGTAAAGAGTATGCTACGCAAGCTAGAAAAAGAATTAAGCAAGGGCTCTTTCGGCCTTGGCTTTCATTACCGCTAATTCTTCATCTGACTTGTCATAAACAGTTCCATAATAAACTTCATTATAAGCTAATCCTAAATTCAAAAAGTATAGAATGCTAAATAAAATAGCCAAGGTATAATCTACTATGTGAAATTTCCCGAAGCTGTTTAATAGTTCGAACAATACTTTCACCACGAAGAATATATTAAATAAAGGAATAAAGATTAAGCCAAAGTGTGAGCCAGGTCTTCCTACAATTTTAAGTGTTAAGTAAAAGTCATACACAGGAAGAAAAGTTCCGATTAAGATTTCTTTCTTAGATAATCCGCACTTATCAAAAAGTCTCCATTTAGCTACAAGACCTATTATGATTAGAAGTGGAAGAACTATCATCATTCCTATACTCATGTTAGAAAACAGGTCTATAATGCTCGAAAGTGGGTTAGTGAATAATTCCATGACGTCTGATTTTAAGTGTTTATTAAGCCTTTGCAATAGGGTCTCGTAAGTATGACGTTAAAATGTTGTCTGGGTTGCCTCTTTTCGTGTACAAAGTACAAGATCTTTTTACTCGGGGTTAGGGTTGGCGTATTGTTTGACATGAGTAGCTTCTATTATTTCTGGACTTAGAATTATTAGTCTTTCTATAATGTTTCTAAACTCTCTAATATTACCAGTCCAGTTAACAAGCTGAAGTTCTTTTATCGCTTTATCATCTATTTTCTTTTTGGCCATTCCATATTCATTACAAATTTTAGTGATGAAGAAATCAGCTAGCAGTGGAATATCATCCGTCTTTCATTCAAACTAGGAACATGAATAAGGATTACACTCAGTCTATGAAACAAATCCTCTCTGAATCTTCCTGCATCTATTTCTTCTCTGAGATTTTTATTCGTAGCAGCTAGAATTCTAACGTTAACTTTGATGTCTTTCTCACCGCCTACTCGGGTAATTCGGTTTTCTTGAAGTGCTCTTAGCACTTTCGCTTGAGCGCTTGAGCTCATGTCTCCTATTTCATCTAAAAATAGAGTGCCTCCATCAGCCTGTTCGAACTTGCCCTTGCGCTGTTTAATAGCTGATGTAAAGGCTCCTTTTTCATGACCGAAAAGTTCACTTTCTATTAACTCACTTGGAATAGCGGCACAGTTTACTTCTATAAACGGTGCTTTATGTCTAGCGCTTTTTTCATGTAGCTGTCTTGCTACTAGTTCTTTTCCTGAGCCGTTACCGCCAGTAATTAGAACTCTAGCATCAGTAGGAGCCACAGTGTCTATCATGTCTTTGATGTCTTGAATAGAGCTTGATTCCCCCACGATATCAGAAGTCTTACTGGCATGAATTTTCTTTTTGAGAATTTGAGTTTCCTTGACTAGCGTAGATTGGTCGGTAGCATTTCTTAGAGTAACTAAAATTCTATTTAGATCTAATGGCTTTTGAATGAAATCATAGGCACCATTTTTTAAAGCATCCACTGCAGTATCCACAGTTCCATGACCAGAGATCATTATTACAGGAACATCTAAACCTAATTCTTGAATTTTACTTAAAAGTTAAGCCATCCATTTTAGGCATCTTTATATCACAAAAAATGACATCAAACTTTTCCTTGCCCAATAGATGAAGCCCTGCAGCCCCGTCCTCTGCTGTATCTACTTGATATTTCTCGTACTCTAAAATTTCCTTTAAGGAATTTCTTATTGGAGCTTCATCATCTATCACTAATATTTTTGACATCTACTTTTTTTTGTATTTAAGTTCAATTATTATTCCAATTATTCGATTGGAGTCATTGAAGACAGTAATCCTTCTTTTAGCGCATATGATGACCGAAATAGCTTATGCTGACTTTAGTCGCTCTAATCACCTCAGAAATTTCTAGACTCGAAATGACCATCATGTCGGCACGCATAGGGAGTAATCCATTCGCAAATTGTCTTTCTTTTAGAGTAGAAGCTACCAATTTATCGTGGAGTGAGAAAAAATCTGAGAGAATAATTTCATTAAAGTCTATTTTGTTTGACGAGTAGTCCTCGTGTAAATCCCATTCTAGCATATCGTGAATAGAGTCGAATGACCCGCTACTGCCTATTAGTGTAGTTGTCTTATGCGTAGCAATAGCTCTCAAACAAGTCCTTCAACTCAAGACAAAGTCTTTGAGATAATCTGTCTCTTTCAGATGCTAGAATAGGATCAGACGGCTTTAACCAATCCAATAACCTGCTTACTCCTAGGTTATAGCTTCTGGACCAAACGACTAACTTATTTTTTACGATAATAAATTCAGTACTACCTCCACCCACATCCATGATAAGGTAATCCTCCAGGCCTTCTGGTAAAGTTAGTTCGACTCCTTTTTGTATTAGAGAAGCTTCTTCTTGACCTGATATAATGTCTATTTGTATTCCAGTAGACTTGAGAACTTCTTGTTGAAACTCCCCTGAGTTAGAAGAATCTCTCATAGCAGAAGTAGCGATAGCTTTAATTTCTGTTACCTGATGTTGGTCAATAGCGTTTTTATAGTGGATCATGGCTCTAACTCCTCTAACAAAAGCATCGGGCATAATTTGGCCTTCTTTTAAGCCAGATTTACCAAGTTTAACTGCTTGTTTTTCTTTAACTATGACTTTAAAAGCACTGTCAGTGATTTCCGCAATCAACAGATTGAAGGTGTTTGTCCCTAGGTCAATTATTGCTACGCGCATACTAGTACTTTAACCATTTCCATAGTTCCCTATAAGAAACCTTCTTTCCGTACATCAGAATTCCGGTTCTGTATATTTTACCTGCTAGGGCCACCGTTCCTATAAAAGTAGCGATAAGGACTATCATGGAAAGGGCTAATTCCCACCATTCAAAGCTACCCATTGAAACTCTCACTAACATAATAATAGGAGAGGTGAGTGGAAAAATGCTAAACACTGTGGCTATGGTGCTTTCGGGATTTACGATGACTAGCTGAGATAACATAATAGCAGCTATCAATGGAATAGTTATGGGGACTAAGAATTGTTGAGAATCTGCTTCTGCATCTACTGCTGATCCAGCCGCTG
>CAJJDD010000019.1 GCA_905182895.1 Flavobacteriales bacterium UBA4466 | reverse complement strand
ACCATACGCACATAAAAGGTTATCTACAGAAACACAAGCAGAAACAGTAAGAGGATCTGTATAGTTAGTAGCTAGAACATCATCACAGATATCATCTAATAAAACGGCAGAAGTCACTACAGATATATCAAATGTACCTAAAGCACCGTTCCATCCTTGAACATGTACATAATAAGTCACCTCTGCTTCAGCACAGAATCCAGAAATTAATGACATGAGACCAAGACCGTCATCATCATCACACTCAATAGGAGCATCACCACAATTAGCGAATAATCCCACTTGAGAATCAGTCATTCCGTTCGCGAAAGTTTCAACGACTAGACCACCAGCACCTACGAATGAATACCATACATCTGAAGCACCAGCAGAGAGACATCCATCTTCAGTGTTAGTAGCTAAAGTATTATCTCCAGCAGTAGCAGCAGCATCAATAGCCAACGCTACAGCACCAGCACATGTATCATTTGCAGGAAGGTATGTACAACAAGACGTATCTGAACCACCAGCTACGTTAGCACAATCTGTATCAAATGCCACATCATAATTCAATGCAGTAGGATCTTGACAACCTGGGTTAGTAAAGATACAAGTAGCATTGTTTTCTACTTCACAAGCTCCAGCAGTAGCATCATAGTTAGTAGCTAATGCATCTGAACAATATTCAACTACTCCACCATCAGTAACAGAGATATCGAAAGATCCTAGTTGTCCATTCCATCCTTGAACTTCAACAGCGTATACAGAACCTAAAGTAGTACAGATAGATATCAAAGACATATTTCCTGGCGCTGCTTTGTCATCATTGTACTCAAGAGCAGTTCCGCCACAACCTGCGTAAATAATTAATTGAGAATCAGTCATTCCGTTCGCGAAAGTTTCAACGACTACTGTATTACCAGTACCTACGAAAGAATACCACACTTCTGGCGCACCAGGAGTACCTCCCAGTAAATCATCTGCAGTAGCAGTAGCATTCGTGTTATCTCCTGAAGCTACAGTACCGTCAGTAGCTAAACTTTCAGCACCTGCACATAAATCATTTGCAGGAGCTACAGCTGGTATACCAAAAGTAACCGTAAAGTTAGCTGCAGAAGCAACCCAGCCATTACCCCAAACGATATAATATGTTTCTCCATTAGTTACAAGGAAAGACATTTCAGATTCGTAAGCAGCATTTGCATCCTCGCTACAAGCGACTTCAGTAAGACTTCCACATGCACCAGTAGCAGCAGCACACTGAGTGTCCACACCGCTACCTACAGAAGATACCGTTAATTCACCATCAGCAGTAGCTGTATAGGAGAACCAGCTCATCGCGTCAGGAGCACTTTGCATACAAGACCCAATAGCACCATCGTAAACACCAGTTACAGCACCCGTATTAAAAGCGCCTTCATCTCTGTTTTTTGGTTTACCAAGGGCTGTATTTTTGTGCCAAACTATTGTATCTGAGCTAAGAAGTAAATCATTTTTTTGTAAATTTTTATCATATATATTGGTGATTGGTTATTGGTTAATAATTATTATATGTTATTTGATTGAATTGCAACGCAAAATACACCGGATGAACACCGATGTATACTAGGTATTTTAAAACCTGATACTTTTTTTAAACACTTGTTTATCAATACTGTAAAAAAATTAGTTAGTTTTTTGGCATTCCAAAATAAGGGGAAAACCTCTCTAGAATAGAGAGTCCGTTGGTCAGTAAATTAATCCTTGTGCTTTTGAATAGCGTAGGGCAAGATAAGAAATAATCTCGAACTGACACAATAAAAAAAATAATTTATTTTTAGAACGTTAGACTAAAAGCGCTTTAATGATCACAAAAACCTATTCTTAATCCATGAATCTTTAATTTTAGAAACCCACCTGGTAGACAGCTCGCGATTAATGCTAATGGAAGCATCATAAAAATCCGTATCATCCTTTAACACTCCCTGCTGGTAAAGCTTTTTAAAGTCTGTGAACTTGACATAAGACAACCCTCCGAAACAACATAGTAAAACCCACCCCGATCTAGTAAATTTAAATTACGTCCCTCACCTACTTTACGTATAGTCTTTGTAAGCTCATCTATAGCACAACCCGATACTGTATAGCTTACCCTCATTTACCACCACTAGAAGAAACCTCCCCTCAATAACGGAACAAGCACTTTCAACTTTTCGGCCATGAGTCTGCCAATTAGCGAAGAATGAAGACAACTCGCCCAGCACAGACTCACCATCCAACTCTTTATCCGATTGAAAAACCCATAATTTAGACTCTGGACTAAATTTATTTTGAAATACCTTACCCATCATTAGAATCAAATTTACTACGTATAATTAGAACGAGAACCGGCAATGGTGACTGCAGAAAACCTACAATCCTCCTCGCCAGGAGGTAAAAGTCCACACCCAAAACCACACCTATTATATATACCACAGCTGCCGCACCAAACAAGAGAGCATATCCCTGAACTAGCCATCTACGCATCCCTAATCTAAGCGCTTTAAGCAGCCACAGACCCAGACTCAAATGCGTAAAAACAAACAAAACAGACGCCAACCACTTTAACACGACCAACTCTCTTACGTTTAATCTGTACAGCAAATTTACTGAGTTGTGACTGTAATAGTAATCATAGGGCCTGCCAATCTTAGATTTCTGTATAGCCTCATCCTGCTCTGCAGCATCCAGCGAGTCGTAATCGGTCAATCAAGCCCGCACTTTTTAGATTAAAATTTATACTAATCTTTACTCTTTCCTGGAAAAAACCAAGCGCCAGCGTAGCAATGACAAAACAAATGACGGTTCCTCTCATTTTTCATTTGCGCTAAGTGAGTTTGCAACGCATTTCGTCCAACTAACCCAAAGCAAAAAGACAAAGCCATAAATTAAAGCAGTAAACGTATAGTCATGGTTAAAAGCAAGCCACTCTGGATTCTTAGCCATAATAACAGTTAAAACAGAAGCTCTAATTACATTTAACACATGAAGACTAACGACACCCAAAGGAATAAACCACAGCTTATGCTTTACAGCACCGGGCATACATAGTATAAAAAAAGAAAACAAAGCCATTACCACCAATCCATCGCAGCCTGGACCAATAACAACCCCTTGACTCCCAACTAAACTGACATAATTTAAATAGCCCGTGTAGAGCCTGTCTTCGACCAGAACAGTATAGTTAAACCACTCCAACAATAGACCAGCCTGCTGGGCTATACTCTCTATAACCCATGCATCATAAATAATACTGGGCCTTAATACCAGCTCATAGAACGTGTACCAGACAGAGCAGACAAACACAAAAAAAATGAAAAATTTCTTTATCGAATGACTCACTATACTTACCCCTTTTTATTTAAGTCGTTGACTTTTTTCCCTCCATAAATCAATCCAGCAGCTATGAGAATACTCACGCCACCGTCCAAAGGAATAGGGCAAGGGTCTCCAAAAGGAGGGCCACAGGGCGTATCGTCTGGGAATGGGTGAGTCTTGTCCAAAACTGGACACTACAAAAAGATGAAAATGATTGAAATTAAATATTTGAACATTCTGCTGTGTTAACTTGTCTTCAAATTTACTATAACTCCCCTAAAGAATAAACCGAATAAGTAGATTCTTTCAAACAAATCCTTATGAACCTATAACTAGACACCTATATTTGTAGGTGAATTCGCGCACTACTCTAATGAATAACACAGGAAGCATAATCACAATAGACGACCTTAGGCCTGCCTATAAATACCTAAAAAAAAACTGGCTAGTCCTTCTTGTATTCCCTCTTCTAGCATACACATTAGCTTACCTTTATACCTACAGACTCCCCGACATACATGGGGCAAAGTCAGAAATACTTCTCAAAAGTGATGAGACCTATAATTACCAAAGTGAGTTAAGAAGTAATTTTGGTTATTTTAGTCAGTATGCTGATATAGAAAACCAAAAAAGAATTATTACGTCTTATGACTTAATAGACAAGGCTGTAGAGAGACTTCACCTTAATGTTGGGTACTTTATTCAAGGCAGATGGAAGAGAGAGAAGTTGTACCCTCCTTTCCTGCTTTAGCCATCTCAGTGGACTGGGAGAAAACTGGAAGGAACTCTTAACAAGCCTATCAAACTAGAAATTCTTGACCACAAAAGTGTTCGGCTTGAATATGAACTAAACGGCACCACTCAATCGTTCATCTACCCTCTAGGCGGTGACATGAAGGACCATGACGCTAATTTGGGTGACCTAACTATTCTCCCAACTTCCTTATTAGACATCACCACTCAAGGCCAATTTACGGATTACGAATACTACTTAACAGCATACAGTGATAAACAACTCATCTCTTCTTTTAGAAATAGTTTGAAAGTTAAAAACGTTGATTTCACGAGTATTCTTGAGCTAGCCGTAAATAATGAAGTTCCTTCTTACGCCAAGATGTTTTTGGACACGCTCTCTGTGGTATACATAGAATACTCTCTAGAAAAACAATACCATGTTAACGAAAACACTCAAAAATACATAGAAAAACAACTTATAGAATTAGAGGGTATCATGGACTCTCTAGAATATGCGATTGAGCTGTTTAAAGGCACCAAAAACATTATTGACATCAACAAAGAGCAAGACTTTTTATTTCAGAATTACCTGGACTTAGAAAAAGAAAAGACCTCCCTTTTAAACATCACTAATTCTTATTCCGAACTGCTCAAATTCGTTACTGACACAAGCATGACTGGTAATATTCCACCTAGTTTTTACCTGTACTCTAGCGACGTCCTTTTATCAACTCAAGTGAGCGACTTGCATGACGAGAGAGCAAGCCGAGAAGAAATGCTCAATGATTTTAAGACAACAAAAGTAAAATTAGGAGACTTTCAAAAATTAGTTAGAGGAGACAAAGAAATTCCAATATTTGGTCTTCCAGATGTTATTACCGCCATGAGAGGGGTCACACATGAGAATGGAAAGATAAAAATTAGCCACGGCGTTAAATAACTTACCTAAATCACAACGGGCCTTACTAGAGATAGATAGAAAGCTAAAAGTAAACGAAAGTTTGTATGTTTATCTACTAGAATCTAAAGCCTCCACTGTAATAGCCAAGGCGGCCATCCTCCCTGAGATTAGAGTCATAGAAAACGCGAGAAGTATTGGAAGAACCGGCCCCAACAAATCAAAAACAATCTATGTGTCTGCCGGTATTTCTTTTATACTCGCAGCTTTAATTGGGCTTTTAAGGACTTCTTTCTTTGAACGAATTGAAAGTTTAAACGAGCTTAAGTCTATCTCTAAACTCTCCGTTTTAGGAGCAATCCCTTATTACGAGCACATAGAAGCTCAACCCTTAGCAGTGCTTGAAAACTCCAGGTCAAACATCACTGAATCGCTCAGGACATTAAGGACAAATCTTCAGTATCTACTGACTAAAAGAGGCGGAAATGTTATTTTAGTTTCATCCCTTCATCCCTCAGAGGGGAAAACATTTGTGAGCACAAATTTGAGCTCAATACTCGCCAAAGCGGGTAAAAAAGTAGCCTTGGTAGATTTTGATCTACATAAACCTAAAGTTCACAAGACTTTTAAAATAAGTAATTCTGTGGGAGTATCGGGAATACTCACAAACCGAAAGCAGGTAAAAGAGTGCATAATTAATTCTGTTATTGAAAATTTAGATGTAATAACTGCTGGACCCATACCCCCAAATGCCTCAGAGCTTATTTTAAGTGAAAAGACAGCGGAGTTAGTGCGAGAATTAAAGAATAATTATGACTATGAAATTATTGTTACATCTTTTGATGTTAATCAATGATAGCTTGGTTCTTCACGAGCTAGTAGACAATTCTATTTTTGTTCTACACACGAAGAAGGCAAGTTAGTAAATTATGTTTTAGAGTAGTCAAAGCAACAGAATAGAAGATAACCAACATGAGCTTGATTATAATTACTGATGACTCTAAGCCAGACAAATTTTTAGACTAAGTATGGTTATAAATATGGGTATGGGTATGGGTATGGGTATGGATATGGATATGGATATGGAGAGTATTACCAAACACCAAAGGCAAGTAAAAAAAAGAGGACCTAATTGAAAGACATGCCACAGAATAACGAATGGGATCTTTTAACTAAACCAAGAAGAAAATGGTTGGGCCTTAACCTCAAGGAAGTAATTAAATCCAAGGATTTGTTACTCCTTTATGTTCGAAAGGACATAGTCACTATTTACAAGCACACCTCCGCTCTTTCATCCCTCCATCATTATGGTGTTTGATTCTACTAAAGGAAAAGCAGAAATGCAAAGAGTGTTTTAAAAGCAGGCTCCAAGAGCGATTAAACTTCAATCATTCCATTTAATGAATTCTCGGGCTGCGGGTTATTTTAAGGCATTTGAACTGAGAAACTACATCTCTCCTGTTAAGACTGCCCCTTTTTGACCTCCTCCTTACGTTTTACTATAAGCCCCAGCTTTCATCAAGGCCAGAAGTACTGAAATGTGCTATAAAAATCAATAAAACAGGTACTTACTTTAATAACAGTAGTACTACAAACTGGAGTAAGTATAGCCGTGAGAAAAACTCAGGAACTACAGGTTTTTATATTAATATTGCCTGTGAAAGAAGGCTCACACAGAAAACATCAACTCCCTATCTTACAGTAAGACCAATTGTTGTATTGACAATAAAAACACTTTCCATAAATCAAAAATGTATCTTAGATTTGAATAACTTGCTTCATAAAATGAACAGAATATAAATGAACGTAATAATTAAACCTCTACGAGTCTTAAGGAGCATTCTGCCCAAGGAGTATAAGTTGCGCATAGTTGGCATTAGCTCTCTACTGCTCCTAAACTCTTTACTCGAACTGATTGGTTTAGGGGCGCTAATTCCCGTTTTCACTATTTTACTCGAGGATAATGTGGTCGAAAAATACACATGGGCGCGCTATTTGTACGAAAACTTCAACCTGACTTCTGGAGACCAACTCATCGTTTTAGTGAGCCTGCTCCTCCTAACCATTATCGTAATCAAAAATGTACTAGGATTGGTCATAGCCTATATTATATTTAGTTATAATTATTGTTATGAACATTTTTCTGTTAAAGTTCAGGGAATATATTTCAGAAGAGGATTTTCGTTTTTTAAAAATTCAAGTGCACACGATTTATTCAGAAATGTAAATAATGCCTCTTTGTTATTTGCTCAAAAGCAGATTCTGGGACTTTTAGGGTTATTAAATGAGTGTTTTATTTTCTTGATTATTTTAATAGGAATAGCGCTATACGACCCTAAAATATTTGGCCTGGTTTTCTTTAGCACTGTCAATTTTCTTATTTTATTTATACGTTAGAAAAAAGTCATTAAAAATAGGAGAGATTCAGAAAAAAATAGCCCCTCTACTTTCTAAAAGTATCTTCGAAAGTTTTTATGGCTACGTAGATATACTTCTCGCTAAAAAAGAAGACGTCTATAGAAATAACGTCAAAGGACATCTCCACGAATCTTCTCAGATACAGGTCACGACTTCTGTGCTGAACCTTGCTCCCACCAGAGTGATTGAAACATCCCTTATGCTGGCTATAGTTCTAATCATCATATTTGGTCTTCAGCTATCCATGGCAAAAATGGATCTAATTAAGCAGTTAGGTATATTCGCTATAGCCGGATACCGCATCATGCCATCTATCAATAGAATCATGCTCGCCATGAATGGACTCAACCAAACTTTCTGGACCCATGACATTCTAAAATCCTTAAATACAGAAAGCCCTGATTTAATTATTCAAAAGGAGCTTAGCTTCAACGAAACCTTGTCTTTAAACAATATTTCATTCCAATTTGATGACAGTCCTACTCCACTCTTCTCTGACTATTCATTAAACATAACGAAAGGAGAATGTCTTGGGATAAAAGGTGCTTCAGGCTCTGGGAAAACGACACTGATGAACATGCTCTTAGGATTTATCCCTCCGCAGCAGGGAACTTTCAAAGTTGATGACGTCACATACACTCCTGAGTATATGAATTCCTACTATGAAAAAGTAGGTTACGTGCAGCAGCAAGTCTACCTTATGGACGGCACTATAGCCGACAATATAGCTTTGGGAGTAAGCAAAGAAAACCTTGATCAGGAGCTCTTAAAACAAGCTTTGGAAAAAGCAAGCCTAAGTCAGTTTGTAGCCGATTTACCAAACGGGGTAAATTCCACGATAGGCGAAGGAGGCACGAAGATTTCCGGAGGTCAGCGCCAGCGGATCGGGATTGCCCGAGCTTTATACCGAAAAGTTGAAATCTTGTTTTTTGATGAAGCCACCTCAGCGCTAGACGAACAAACTGAAAAAGAGATTTCAGACGCAATTAATAGACTGGCTGAAACTAACTTGACTATAATTATAATAGCGCACAGGTTAAAAACGCTAGAAAGATGTGATAGAATTATCGACTTAGGCAGAATCCAAAACGAGAAAAACATCACCCCTAAACCGAACGAACCGGTTAAAAACAGTACCGACTTAAGCAAAAATGACTCCAATAAACCCGTCTCGGAAAACGCCAAAACTGTTTTAGTCTACTATGAGAAGAACAGCACTAATGCTCCGAGAGTTCACAAACAGCTTGATGCTCTTCTACTCAACTATAAAGTAATCCTTGTCACTAAAAAATTTGAGCCCAATATCCTTTTTTCTTCGAACTTAAAAATAGTTCTTCTTCCAAAATCGAACGCATTCTTCCCGTCTTTAACCAAACTTCCCTTTAAAGAAAGAATAGTAGATCAAACAAAACGACTGCTTTCAGGCGATTTTTTAAAGCACCCACTAGAAAGAAATTTTTGGAACAATCAACTCAGAAAGAAAATAAAATTTCTATCTGATTTTAAGTATGATTGCATCATTTTTATTACGATGTATTTCTTTGGTTTTAGCTTCTGAATTATCTAGACATAAACGCATTCCTTTTATTTTTAATGCACATGAATATTATCCAGGTCAATTCGAACATAAAGAAGGCTGGGTGAAAAATAAAAAGCCTGAGCTGGATTATATTCTGAAAAAATATCTACCTAAGGCATCTACCACCTTTTGTGTTGGTCAAATAATAGGGGAGACGTACATCAAGGAGTTCAAAATAAATGACTTTGTGTTTATTCCGAATGATAAGCCTTACTTTAATGTTTTACCAAAAAAGACAAGCAAACCGATAAGAATAGTACATCATGGCGGAGCTATTAGAGGCAGGTCGATTCATAAATCCATTGAAATGATAGGGTTTTTGCCAGAGAAAGAATACGAGTTACACTTAATGCTAATGCCTGTAGACAAGAAGTACCTCGAGGAATTAGTTCTTTTATCTAAAAAATTCAACAATGTGTTTTTTCACGAGCCGGTTAGCTTTGAGAAAATAATTCCATTTCTCTCCACCTTTGATATTGGACTTTACCTCCTACCTCCTACCAATTTCAATAATCTAAATTGTCTTCCAAACAAGATTTACGAATTCATACAGGCTAGATTATGCATCGTTACTTCTCCTAATCCAGAAATGTCAACCCTCATAAAACGAAATGGACTGGGGTTATGCTCAGAAGATTACACTGCTCAAACAATTTTAGTAAAAAATAAACACACTCTTCAAATAGATGAATTTAAACAACACGTCCATTCAAAGGCAAGAGAATTGTCATCAGAAACCACAGAAAACTTAATCAGACAGACAGTCTCCTCAATAGTTTAAAGATTGCACCACGTTGAAGGGTGGTGAATTTTCATTAAATTTGGATATAACCTCAATAACCTAAATCTGAAGTGTATATTCTCTTTATTTCATTGTTTGTTTCTACTATATCCAACTGCCAAAGTGATGAAGCAGACGGTACTGTAAACGTTAACCTTCCTGCTTATGGTGCATCACAAAACATTAATGGCACTCTCATTGGAGCATCCTCTTCAGGAGCTCCGTCATGTGGTTTGAGCGCTGATGATGATGTGTTTTATAGTTTTACTGCTACCACACAGGGTGCTCAATTTGTTTTCAATTCTCCATCTTTTGATGGTGTCATAGAAGTTTGGGACAATGCGTTGGTTTCTATCAATTGTGAAGACGCTATCGTTGGCTTTGGCACAGAAGAACTTTGGCTTACCAACCTCATACCTGGGGATCTATATCACCTAAGAATTCATAGTGCAACAGGTGTTTCTGGCGCGGGAGACTTCACTATTGACTACCAAGATTTACCAGAACGCGTTCTTCAAGGAGTATACCGAAACACTAACCTCAATGGTGATTACTACCGCCCGTATGACTACTTAAGGAGAACTGTGGGCTTGGAAGTAGAGTCGACAAACTGGAAGTTTAGAAACCTTTTCAATAATACTACTTATGTTTATGAAGTTGTCGGAAACAGCTTCCAAACAAACCTAATTAATGTTGAACAAGAAGCAGGGACGATAGCAAACCCTTTCTTTTGTTATGGTGACAGTTTAGAAGTATCTATTGAAGTAGTGCTCGAAGGAAGCGGATGCGGCTTCGGTGCACCGTATAAAATTTATTTCCAAGAGCAGCCCAACACTGTCTTATTGACTTCTTTTGTGGGTTCCTTCCTTAATCCATCAATTGATTATCTTTCTTCTGTGAATACTCATTTAGACCAAGTTATGGAGTGGGAATTTTCAGAGTTTGGGAACTTTTTAGAGATGATTGCTACGCCCTTAGGTGAAAATAGAGTTTTCTTGAACACTTCTACTCAACTCGTTTATAATCGAGCATATAATGTGAGAATTAGAGTGACCTCATGCGGTGAAGTGGGCCCTTGGAGTGACTATCAACAATTTTTCACTACAGACATTCCATATGTGCAAATTAATCCTATCTCTTGCAACTCCACAATAAGCAATGGGTCCGTGATTGATTGTAACACTATTCCTTTAGCTACCTCTTATATTTGGCAAGCAGCTCCTATTTCACTTAACGACCCAAGTTTTACTCCGATCGGTCCAGCTATACTCTTCGAAACAACAAATAGTGCTGTTATTCTCTCGGGTCTACAACCTAATACAGCCTACAGAATAGCTGTGAAAACATCTTTCGCCAATGGTGCACAAGTTGCTGAATATGGAAATTTCTGTCAAATTGGAACAGCGGGTTCTGGGGTAGGAATGCTATTAGATGATAATTTAGATGAAAGTACAAATATTCAGCTTTCAACCCTGAATGATAAGATTACGCTGTACCCTAATCCTGTGACAAAAGGAACTTTATTCATAAACATTTTAGATAAGGATACCGATTATTCACTATTGATTTATAACTCTTATGGAGAGCTCAACTATAAAGACGTGCTAAGGGAATCATCTTCTATAGACCTTTCTTCATTTCAAAAAGGAACTTATATAGTGAAAGTTGTTTCAGAGAATTCTATCTTCCATGAAAGAATACTCATCAGATAGACTTCCGCCAAATTGAATAAAATCTTATTAGTATGTTATAGCTTCCCTCCTAACCCCGGTGTAGGTGGCAGAAGGTGGGCCAAATTCGCCAAGTACCTTGCGAAATCAGGGCATTCCGTAGAGGTTATTAATGCGAAGCTTACTACTAAGGAATTAAGCACATGGAGTAAAGACGCACAACTCCTGCATGAAAAAAATCATGTTCATTCCTTGTCTACTGGCTATCCCGAGATAATTAAGAAAATCCCAAAAACACTTTTTCAAAAAATTCAATACAGACTTTCTCTTGAATACTTAAAACTAAAGGTCAAAGGAAATCTCTATGACAAAAGCAGTTTATGGCATCTAAACTTAATTCCCTTTGTACAAAAAAAATTAAATGAAGGTTTTGATACTATAATTTGCACCGCAGCTCCTTTTCACTACTTGGGTGAGGTAGCTCAGCTAAAGGTAAAGTTTCCAAGTGTGAATTTTATCGCAGAATAGAAACTAGTAGGGATATCTAAATTATGTTGCAGTATGGATTTCTGACTTAAACCAGAAAAGCTACATGAAGACATAACCCTAGAATCCTGCTGTATTTTGAACGTTTCGATTATCTGAAATAGATGCTGACACTATTCGCGAAAGCATGGTATCAAGGGCTTAAACAGTAAAGCCCTCAGATACCGGAAATCAATTTCTAGTAAATCGTTATTGACCCCGTAATTTTTCATCCATATTGACACTAAGGAACCAAGCAAAGCAGCAGGATAAATAATGTCGTTACAGGTTCTCTTTACTCTAAAGCTCTATCTCACCTAGAAGCTCTATATAAGGTGCTGTTGGGGAACGAATACCTCAAACAGGAATTCGTGTTTAACTTTTACGGGTCAATACCCAAAGAAGCTCACTACTTGTTTGAAAACAGCGCACTCCAATCAACCTTAATTTTTCATGGGAAAGTCCCTTTAAAGGAGGTAGGAGAGAAAATTGTTACTAGTGACCTAGCCATGCTATTTCTTACGGATGACCTAAACTACACCAAAAGCACTAAATTCTATGAGTACATCCACTTACGCAAGAAAATAGCCGTGTTTTCTAAGTATGGCCCAATAAGTCAATATATCGTTAATAATAAATCAACTTTAATCGAACTTCAAACATCATAATTTAAAAGGAAAGAATAGTATCTTTTATAATAGAAACACAATCTAATATACCTAAAGATTACACTTTTTCAGACTACTCCATTCCTAATATTTCAAAATCTCTTCTATCAATAATCAAGCAATGATTAAATTAGCTAAAGATTAAGAGAATGAACGTTTCGATAGTAATTCCGTGTTATAATGTAGAAAATTATATTAGGGAGTGTGTGATTTCATGCAGAAATCAAACATTCCAAGATATAGAGATTATATGCATAGATAATAATAGCACTGATGATACAGCTAAGGAATTAGCGGTATTAAAACACGAGTTCGGTATAACCTTTTTGACAGAAAAAACCCCAGGAGCCTGCGCGGCTAGAAACAAAGGCCTGCATAATGCTACAAGTAAATATGTGCAGTTTTTAGATGCAGATGACCTGCTGCTTCCGTCTAAAATAGAAACCCAAGTTAATTATTTAGAAGAGGAGAATGCTCATTTTATAGTCTCTAATTACCTGTACCAAACCATTAATGGTGAAAACCTTAAAAAAATAGTACACAAAGACGTAGTCAAAGGGCTTTACTCCAGCAGACTAGGAATAACAAGTGCCAATCTCTTCAAAACAGAAAGCGTTAAAAGCGTCTCTGGATGGGACGAACGTCTATCCAGTAGTCAAGAGTATGATTTAATGTTCAGGTTACTCAAAAAAAACTACAAACCCATTATTTGCGCTAATTATGATACTATAGTTAGAGAGAGGGAAGGAGGAGCCATTACCCAATCTGACCCTGTTAACAAATGGAGAAGTTACATTAAACTGAGGATAGAAATATTTTCTTGGCTAAAGGAAAACCAACCCTCCTACTTTTACTCTGAGTCGAAATTTTATTCAAATAAACTGTTTGAATACATCCAAATTCTGCATACTCATGATAGAAGTGAAGCGCTGAAAATTTGGCTCTTTTATAAAACTAAATTTAAAATTCAACCAACATCTTCTCTAAAAAAAATTTTGGTGAAGGTTGTCGGTTTTGACACCTATAGTAATCTCGTTAAATCCTTTAAGAGATGAAGAGAAATTTAGTTATTCTTAGCGCGGCGAAGATTCTCCTGACCATTTTTCTGTTGCATCAGCTAAGGCATACAGATGATGCTTTAATCATTGAAAAATTTAAAAGCAATGATTATGGCGAATTGCTGGCACCATTAGACAATCTGATTGAACACAGAACCTATGCGAAATCCTCAGATATTAATCACCCTTACGTAGGCAGACTCCCAGGGTATATGTTTCCCACCGCTAAGTGTCCTATTTCTCGGAATGATTTAATGCAAGAGCTATTGGATAAGGAAATCTCTACCAGGAGTGGGCTAATGACAGCTCATCGTGAGAAGGCTTATAGCTCCAAATCGTATTCTCTTCCACAATCGGAATTTTATTCCGACAACTCTATTCTTCTCCCTATTTACGTGCCTATGGATGAAGAGGATATCTCATATATAATCGAGTCAGTAAAACAATTCATTTAAGCCGTATTCATATGAACGAGTTGGTCAGTATTATTATTCCCGTTTTTAATAAAGCGGCTTTCTTAGATGAAACGCTCACTTCTGTATGTGGTCAAACCTACGCCTCGTTAGAAATTATTCTAATTGACGATGCTTCTACTGATCATTCCCTCCAAATAATAGAGAAATGGAAAGCTCAAGATTCTAGAATAAAAACTGTACTAAACACCGAAAATTTAGGCGGAAATAAAAGTAGAAACTTAGGAATTAATCTAGCGTCTGGGAAGTATACCTTACTGTTTGACGCAGATGATCTGCTTTCTACTTCTTGTATTGATAATAGAATAAATCAATTCGATGAAAATACAGATGTAGTAATTTCTTCTATGGGAGTATTTAATGTTTCTCTAGGTGATGTTAGTTCAACATTTAACTGGGTTCCGACTGAAAACAATGCACTTATACGATTTTTAAGACATGATCTGCCCTGGACCATTATGCAGCCGCTATGGAAGACTGAAACCCTCCAAGCCCATAAAGGTTTTGATGAGAATTTTAGGCGACTTCAAGACGTAGAACTGCATACTCGCATGTTGTCCAGTGGTGTTCGGATTAAAATAAACTCCGATCAAAACCCTGATTGTTTTTATCGAATTATAGAAGGAAGACATTCTATGGAAAAATCAGAATTCTATACTAGATGGGTTCAAAGTGCCTCTGCTTATTTTTATAAGTTTAAGAATTTGCCAGCTATCGATGCCACGAAGGAGCTCTCAGGAACACTAATAGAAACAGCCAGTCAACTCTTGATGGCGAAAATAAGTGGCGAAATATCTCCATTGAAAACTAAAGAGTTATTTAAGCTATTAATTGAGAATACCTCTAGCTCGTATTCTACTAGAATAGTGAAGGTTTACTTTTCTTTCCAAAACTCTATTCCTTTTAGAGTTAAAGGCCTAAAAAAAGCTGCGCATTTGTTAGCCCATGGCAGATGATTTATAACCACTCGATGTTCATATAGATAATGGTTATTGGTTACTTTTGAGAAAAGATAATTTCTATTGAAACTAGCTCTCTTAACTGACGGAATCACGCCATATGTAATGGGTGGAATGCAAAGACATTCTGCTAATTTGGCTAAATACCTTACGCTAGCTGGAATCGAAGTCTCACTTGTACACTGCGTTCATCATGGTGAAAACCCACCAAGCACAAAGGAAGTCAACGATGAGCTTTTTGGACCTCTAGCTAAAGTTGAGTTAAAAGAAGTGATCTGTTTAGAGTTTCCTAAGAATGGCCAGATTCCTGGGCATTATATAAGAAGATCTTACGCCTACTCTAAGATGGTCACCAAAGCCTTAGATTATTCAAAAATTGATTTTGTCTATGCTAAAGGTTTTTCTGCTTGGGATATCTTAAAAAGGAAACAAAAAGGAGAGACTTTTCCTCTTGTTGGAGTGAAATTTCATGGATATGAAATGTTTCAACTATTGCCTTCATTTAAACAGAAAGTAGACGGAACATTGCTCAGACCTCCTACTAAATGGAACAATGTACATGCTGATTATGTGTTTTCTTATGGAGGAAAGATTACTGAGTTAATCTTACAATTAGGCGTCTCTAAAGAGAATATCCTAGAATTCACTTCTGGAATAGACGCCTCCATAATTAGGAAGGAGAAGATGCCGAATTATAAAGCACCCGTAAAATTTATATTTATAGGTAGGTCTGAAATAAGAAAAGGGGTAAGAGAAATAGAACAATCTATTAACCTTTTAATAGAGGCTGGTGAAAATTTTGAAGCGCACTTTGTAGGGCCTATAGAACCGTTCATACAGAATGATGCTGTTATTTTTCATGGAAGTAAAAGCTCCTTAAATGAAATAACATTTATTCTAGATCAAATGGACGTAATACTCTGCCCTAGCCACGCGGAGGGAATGCCCAATGTAATAGTAGAGGGAATGGCACGTGAATTAGCAGTCTTAACTACTAAAGTAGGCGCTATAGAAGTCATCGTAAATGAAGAAAATGGGAGTCTTCTGTTCTACCCGGAAATGTCACAAAGCCTAAATGAGGCCATGCTGAAGTTCATTCGTATGGATGAGGCATCTCTGAAAAACCTGAAAACCAAAAGCAAAAGAACAGTTCTCGAGAGATTAGTATGGGAAAAATTAGCCGAGAGTTTAACGAAAAAACTAATTAGCATTAAGCTTGAGTTCTAAATCTGCAAATAGCATCTACTTCCCTAGTCTAAACGCACTCCGCTTTATGGCTGCTATTTTAGTGGTTATCACTCACATAGAACTAATCAAGCATCACTTAAAATACGGACGTCATTTTTGGTCATTTTATCAGGGCTCAGGCTGGGAAGCTCCTATAGCTTCGGTAATAAACAAAAAACTTCACTGGATTTCTCCATTTGTATCTACCGCTGGCCCTATAGGTGTGGTTTTTTTCTTTGTACTGAGTGGATTTCTAATCTCCTACTTACTGCTCGCAGAAAGGGAGAAAACAGGAACCATAGGTCTTAAAGCATTCTACATGAGAAGAATATTAAGAATATGGCCTTTGTATTTTTTTATTTTAATTCTAGGTTTTTTCATACTACCTAACTTCGATTTATTTTATATCCCTTTTCAGTCAGAAAGTCTATCCACACACTTTTGGCCCAATCTACTATTGTATATATTCATACTTCCCAATTTAGCCCAGGCTCTATACTTACCGATCCCTCACATAGGACAGGCATGGTCTATAGGGGTGGAAGAACAGTTCTATATCATTTGGCCACTGCTCTTTAAGCTTAGAAAGAATATCGTCAGCACTATTATTTATGCTTTTCTATTCTTCGTGCTCATTAAAATCCTCTTTCTGTTTGTTGATTTTGATCTATTATCCAGTTCTTCTGAGGATGTGATGAAAAAGTTTCTTGCCGCCACTAAAGTGGAATGTATGGCATTAGGGGCGCTGGCTGCCTATATACTATTCTATAGAAAAACAACTATTCTAAAAATAATTTATTCAGATTTTGTGTTTTATAGCTCGCTTGCCTCTATTCCTATTTTAATCTATTGCACTCCTGCCCTACTTCAGGATGCTCAACATTTAGTTTTGTCTATCTCTTTCTTGATCATAATATTAAATCTATCCACAAATAAAAAACATTCTCAATTTTTAGAGAACAAATTTTTCTCGTTCTTAGGGAAAATTTCGTACGGAATATATATGTATCATTTTGTAATTTGCACAGTGGTCATCAAGTGCTTCATCATGTTAAACATAGAATATAACGCATTAAGCCAGGCATTAATCTATTTTTTCATAATCAGCCTAACTGTACTTATTTCTTGGTTGTCATATGAATATTTGGAGAAAGGTTTTCTCAGGTTAAAGTCGAACTATCAAAAAATTAAAAGCACAAGCTAGCAGAGGCTTCAACGGTATGAATTCAAGCCAAAAACCAATATTACCTGAACGAGCAATTGATTTTTTGCTTGTGATTTCTATATTCTTTAATTCTTATGTAATTATAAAGTCTCCTGCCGAAATATATCTGAGCTATATCCCTATTTTCCTCTTACTTCCAATTTTCGTTATGAAGTATGGTGTCTCTAGAATCATTTTAAAAATATTTTTTCCCCTGTTGGTTTTGGTATAATTTGTTGCCAAATAATCAGTTCATTCTTTTTTACTTATAGGTTTTTTCACATCTATTCTATTTTACCATCTCATTCTAGAACATTATAAGTTTAACCTAGAGAAGCTTTTTAAAATTTATATGTATGCCTGTTACATATTTGCTGTCATAGGTATAGTGCAGCTTGTTTCGTTCTATCTCGGAATTGCCCCGCTTTACAGATTTAACTGGATACTAAACAAATGGTCATTCTCTCCAGGCGGTCTAGGAATTCGGGTAAATAGTATTTTTTCGGAGCCCTCCTATGTAGCAGCTAGCTTAGCCCCTGCAATGTTTGCCTCACTACATAACATCACTTCTAATTCTTCTATTTTCCTGTCAAAGAAAAAAAGTATCGTAATCGTTCTGATGTACTTCTTATCCTTTTCATCTCTTGGATTTTTCGCCTTCTTTATAGCCTTAATTTTTCTTCTAGTTAGAAAGGGATTTATAACCGCAGCTGTATTTGCAGGGCCAGTGACAGCGCTAGCTTTTTTTCTGACTGTACAACACCATAGATGAGTTTAAAGAACGAGTAGATGGAACTTACGAGATTTTTTCTAATCAGAATATTTATAGTTATGACGTTCACGGATCAAGTTTTGTCCTCTATAATAATTATCACGTAGCCACTACTAATTTTTTCAAAAACCCACTATTCGGATCTGGTTTAGGCTCCCACCTCATAGCCTTTGATAAATCATTCTCTTACCAATCAAATTGGGCTGTAATATTGAGTTTAATTCTGCAGACGCCAACTCTATGTTTTTAAGACTCCTCTCAGAGACAGGTATTTTTGGAACAGGGCTTTTTATGCTCTTTTTAATTAAAAATTACATCCCCAGAAAAAGAGCCCTAAATGAAGAATATTGGCTCATCTCTGTCGGCTGTCTAATTATCATTATTGTGCATCTAGTAGACAAGGGCACTACTTTTATAATGGATTTCCTTTTTTCATTTGGTTATACTATTACGCCTCGAAGATTTCTAAAGAAAAACTGAATTTAGCGAATGAAAAATAAAAAGCCAATCGTCTTTCTCTATTCAGAATTAGCAGAATATATATTAGCCTGCATAGCTGTATTAGCTGCCAAACACCCAAATATTCATGTCGTAAAATGGCCCACTAACAGCGAAGCTCCTTTTCAGTTCCGTAAATTAGAAGGCGTAAGCACTTACAAAAGAGAAGACTACACCCCCTCACAGTTATTAGAGTTATTAGAGGAGATAAAACCAGCGCTAATTATCAGTTCTGGGTGGATGGATAAAGGATATGTAAACTGCTGTAAACATTATTATGGGCGTTGCAATACAATTTTAACATTAGACAATCACTGGCAAGGTGATCTCAAGCAAATAATAAAAACTAAGATAGCTAAGTATTACTTCAAGAAAATATTCTCGGCCGCTTGGATACCGGGAGAACCACAAATAGAATTCATCCAAAAGCTCGGGTTTAAGAACTATAAAACTGGATTATACTGCGCTGATTTTAATTTATTTAAGCCTAACCCCACCAAGAAAGTTAACAGAAAATTATTATTTGTAGGAAGGTATTTAGAATTCAAAGGAATCTTTGAGGAGGGACGCTTTTGTTAAATTAAAATCTAACCAACACTCCAAATGGGAACTTCACTGTGCGGGAAACGGAGATTTATGGGAGAACAGAACCCTTCA
Organism: Flavobacteriales bacterium UBA4466; assembly: GCA_905182895.1. Classification (GTDB taxonomy): domain Bacteria; phylum Bacteroidota; class Bacteroidia; order Flavobacteriales_D; family Sanyastnellaceae; genus ASP10-05a. The sequence goes on along the minus strand of CAJJDD010000019.1, from coordinate 42,411 downwards.
TGAGAGCATCGTTCATCACGGGTTTCTACAACCTGCTGAACTTGCCAAAGTAGTACATGAGTGTGACGCCTTCGTTTTACCAAGCCACAAGGAGCCCTGGGGAGTAGTCGTTCATGAAATGGCGGCATCTGGATTAGCTCTCTTATGTTCAGATAAAATAGGGGCCGCTGCAGCATTTTTAAAAGAGGGTAAAAATGGATTTACCTTTGAACATAAGAATTCAGAATCTCTCTATAAAGCCATAACTAAATTCACAGAATTGGAAGATTCAGAAATACTCAAAATGGGGAATCACAGTCTTAAAATGGCTCAGAAAATCACTCCCGAAAAATGGGCGCAAACAGCACTAGAATTGATCGATTAAATATCCCTCTATTCTGATTGTCTTTTTTACCTTTACAGTGTAACCCATGTGCGGAATAAACGGAATATTCGGATTAGAATCTATTGAGAACCCAAAAGGGGTCATTCAATCTATGAATGCTAAACTAGCTCATAGAGGGCCAGATAATGACGGTATATATACTGATGACTCTGTAGCTTTAGGCCACAGAAGATTAAGCATCATAGATACTTCAGATGCCTCTAACCAACCCTACTATTCGACTGATGGAAACCTAGTTTTTATTTTCAACGGAGAAGTGTATAATTTCGAAGAGCTTAGAGAAGAAATTGGAAGCGACTATAATTTTTCCACTTCATCAGATACTGAAGTTGTTCTCGCTGCTTATGCCAAATGGGGCCTCGATTTTTTATCCAAACTTAACGGGATGTTTAGTTTGGCTATTTGGGATAAAACTAAAAAACAGCTGATCATCGCTCGAGATAGATTAGGAATAAAACCGCTTTACTATTCAGAAACAGACGATTCTTTCATTTTTAGTAGTGAATTAAGATCTCTACTCGAATCTGGCTTAATAAAAAGAAAACTAGATACCTCATCGTTTTAATAATTTAAAAGTTTTTCCTAGAACACTCATAGAAAATGTTCATTCCATTCCGGCAGGTCATTATCTAGTACTAAATGACAACGAGAGAATTCTGAATAAGTACTGGGAAATATCTGAACCTCAAAGTTTCGGGAATCTAAAAGATGAAACTCAAGTAAAAACGAAAATAAAGTCTCTTCTTAAGTCTAGTGTGAATTACAGAATGAAAGCTGACGTACCTTACGGAGCATTTCTTAGTGGAGGAATTGATAGCTCTGCTATAGTTGGACTTATGTCTGAAGACAGTGAAATGCCCGTTTCTACATTCTCTGTTGTTTTCAATGAAAGAGAGTTCTCTGAAGCGCCTTATGCAGAACTAATTGCCAAAAAATTCAAAACCAATCACCACGAAATTCTCTTAACTGCAGATGACTTCTTAAAGGAAATCCCGAATGCACTTAAATCAATGGACTTCCCTAGTGGAGATGGGCCTAATACTTACTTGGTTTCTAAAGTCACTAAAGCCTCTGGTATTACCATGGCCCTATCTGGCTTAGGTGGAGATGAACTTTTTGCTGGATATCCTATTTTCAAAAGAAGTATGCAACTCAGTCAAAACATGTGGCTTAAAAGTTTTGCTGGTGTTTTTAGAAATGCCGCTGGAAGCATGCTAAAGGCTTTTAAACCAAGTGTAGCTAGTTATAAAATGGCCGATGTTTTAGGACAAGAATACATCGACTTGCCCCACTCCTATTCTGTAAACCGAAAAGTGCTGTTTGACAAAGAAATAAATTCCTTGCTGACTTATTCAGAAAAGATGGCTAACCCTTTGTTATCGCATTGCAAAGCGCTAGATATTTCAGGGGATAAGAATAGCTTAGAAGTTATTAGTAAGGTTTCTATTATGGAAATCACCACATATATGCAAAATACCTTACTTCGTGATTCTGATCAAATGAGTATGGCTCATGCACTAGAAGTAAGAGTGCCATTCTTGGACCATAGACTAGTTGAATACGCTTTAATGCTGGATGACAAAATAAAGTATCCACACACACCCAAACGATTACTGGTAGAATCATTGGGGGATTTACTTCCAGATGAAATAGTCAATCGTCCTAAAATGGGCTTCACCTTTCCATGGGAAAGTTGGATGAAAGGAGAATTAAAAGAGTATTGCGAAGCACATTTAATCAATCTAGGAAAAAGAGATTGTTTTAATTCACAAGGCGTTTCTTCCCTATGGAATCGCTTTTTGAAAGGGGACAAGCTTATTAGCTGGTCTCGGGTATGGCATTTAATAGTTTTAGAAAATTGGCTTGAAGCGAATGGAATCGATTCATAAGAAGAAGATTTTGATATTCATAGATTGGTATCGTCCAGCACACTTAGCAGGCGGCCCTATTCAGTCTGTTTTCAATATGGTTAATGCGTTAGAAAAGGATTACTTCTTTTATATATGCACGTCTAATTCTGATATTGGCAGCGGAAATGAACTGGAAGGTATAACTCCCAATAAATGGCTGAAAAGCTCCTCGAATTCTGAAGTAATCTACCTATCTGCAGAGAACAGAACTAAAAAAACTTTCCTGTCTATTTTAAAGAATCAAGAATTCGAGAGCATCTATTTCAACAGTCTATTTTCATTTAAATTCAGTCTTCTACCATTATTCCTGGCTAAAAAACTAAACACTGGATCAAAGCTGATTTTAGCTCCTAGAGGAATGTTAGGATATGGTTCTTTGAAATTAAAAAAAACGAAAAAGAAAAGCTTTCTGTTTATAGCAAAGCTTATCGGATTATTTAAAGGGATTACATGGCACGTTTCCTCAGAATTAGAAAAGAAGGAAGTAACTTCTGCCTTTGGAAATTCAGTAAATATTCACATAGCTCAAAACCTTCCTAGTCAATCCGAAAATGGACATGTGAAAAGAGAAAAACTAAAACACGAACTTGACCTGTTCTATATTTCTCGAATTTCTGAAGTGAAAAACTTAAAGCATTCATTAAGCATTTTAGATCATGATTTTCAAGGTGAAATCACCTATAACATCTATGGCCCTATAGAAGATGAGGAGTACTGGGAGCGGTGTAAGTCTATTATCTCTGGGCTTCCTAAGAACATTAATGTTACTCACCATGGGAGCATCAATCCAAAAGATGTTCAATCAACTTTAAATAAGCATCACTTTCTTTTCTTAACTACACAAAATGAAAATTTTGGTCACTCAATAGTAGAGTCATTTCTTTCTTCAAAACCCGTAATTATTTCTGACAGAACTCCCTGGTTAAATCTAGAAGAAAAGGAAATCGGCTGGGACATATCTATGACAGATTTGAAAAAATTCAGGAGCTCTATTAGACCACGGCGATATGTCTCAAGAAGAATATGACCGATGGAGTGAAAATGCTTTTATCTTTGGGAATTCCACTTCGAAGAATAAGGAAGCTCTAGAATACAACCGCCTTTTATTCTCGAACAATATTTAATACCACAATGAATAAAGAAGTTGACTTATCTACTTTTGAGAATAAAGATTTTGATTCTGGAAGTGCGTTCAAAAGGATAATTTGGTACTATGTAAACATCCTTATTTTCAAGTCTAGTCTTGTACCGTATATGGTCTAAAAAGAAGCTTGCTCAAGATGTTCGGTGCCAAAATTGGTGCCAACGTAGTAATTAAGCCAAGTGTTAATATTAAGTATCCATGGAAATTAACCATTGGAGCTAATTCATGGATTGGAGAGAATGTATGGATAGACAACCTTGAACTTGTTACTATTGGTGAAAATTGCTGCATTTCCCAAGGAGCACTTTTACTCTGTGGAAATCATAATTTTTCAATTTCAACTTTTGATTTAATAGCTAAACCAATCGTTCTAGAAAATGGAGTTTGGATTGGTGCTAAATCAATTGTGTCTGGAGGTGTAACTTGTTTCTCTCATAGCATTTTATCTATCCAATCTGCCACCAGCAAGGACCTGAAGTCATTTTGTATTTATAGAGGTAATCCTGCAGTAGAAATTAAAGAAAGAAAAATCCAGTGAAAGTCTCGATAATTACGATTTGCTACAATAGCCAGGAAACTCTTGAAGATACTATTAAATCTGTCCTAGCACAGGACTATAATGATATTGAATATATCATTATTGATGGAGCTTCAAAAGATAACACTCCGAAAATAATAGAGAAGTATAAGAACTGTATTTCTCACGTCACCTCCGAACCGGACAAAGGCATTTATGACGCGATGAATAAAGGAGTTGAAAAAGCCAATGGCGACCTTGTTGGTATCTTTGGGGCGAACGAGCCTACATGCCAATAATTCTGTAATTTCAAACATAGTCGCTGCTATCAATAAGAACAATTCTGACTCTATTTACGCTGACCTAGTTTATGTAGATAGGCTGAACCCAAAGAAAACAATAAGAACTTGGAGGTCTGGTGAATACAAACACAACCTATTTCTAAAAGGATGGATGCCACCTCACCCAACATTCTTTGTTAAAAAATGGGTTTATGAGAAATACGGAAAATACAATACCTCATTAAAGTCTGCAGCCGATTACGAATTCATGTTGAGAGTACTCCACAAGCACGGCATATCTACTTCCTATTTTCCGGAAACGATCACAAAGATGAGAACTGGAGGAGAAAGTAACGCAAGTCTTAACAATAGACTCCGAGCAAACAGTGAGGACAGAAAGGCCTGGAAATTAAATGGTCTCAAACCAAACTTATTCACACTAATCAGAAAACCTCTGAGTAAGATTAAGCAATTCTTTTAAACTATTTGACAAAAAAAAGGATAGTAATATGACAGGTTGCTAATTTTGCTAAAGCTTTTCTTGCACTTAGCCCTTGATTTTCTCGACCCTCTTCTCTGGGTTAACCAAGAGTATTTAGCCTTGTAGAAACCGCTTGTTCCTCTGATAACATAACTCCCTGTTACGGCCATTGTCATATATGAATCATTATGTGTAGGATCTCCTCTTTTATTTAATATTGGCTCAGAATTTCCTGCAGCATCTGTAATTACATTATCTGACCACTGATGGTCATAAATCGAACCTCCTAATCCATCGGTTTCTGGATCACTATTAATTGAGTTCAGAATGTTTTGATTGCTCTGCTGAGCTAAAGCTGCTCCAAGATCTCCTCCTCTAGCTGCAATTTCAGCTATATCTCCATATTGACCACTTACATCATCTAAATAATCCGTGAATGTTGTTCTCCAATTCATCTCCCACCCCAATCTAAACTGCTTATTGAAGGTGAAATACATTCCTACTCCAACCGGAACAGCAAGACCAATTTTCTCATATTCTGAATCTTGATTTTCAGTCCTAAAAGGTCTTAAATCATACCATTGGCTTTTATAACTTGAGTCTAGGATATTTCCATCATCATCTACTGCGCCAAAAATCTGTCCTTGAGGATTATGATAAAAACCTGCTAGTCCTGCAAATACGAAAAAACGGTAATCTGGATCATAGTATCCTTTCCCTCCCACATCATTGTCGTAGAAAATAGTGAATTCAGCTCTACCACCTAATTCAACTATTCTATTTCTAAAATTTAAATTTCGCGCTCTTCGGCCTGGATTAGACGAATTAGCATCGACCCCCCAAACGCTTATATAATCAGCATTGGCAGCTAACGCCCATCTTTTATTCATTTTTCTTCTAGCAAATACTGAGTAGTTCATTCGACTCTGCTCCACTATATCCCAAATAAAATCTCTTCTAGTCAATTCCTGACCTCCAATATCCCCAAGATAATTAGACCCACCTGCTTTTATTCCGAAATCCCATTTATACTGGGCATCTGCAGAAATTACTGATAAAATGAGAGTGGCTAAAAGTAAAATTCTATTCATCATCTTTAATTAATATTGCTAAGAGAGTCAGGTTGTAACATACAAATATCCCTAAATACAGTCAACTAAACAAGTTTACCTTACGTTAATTTACGCTATAACGTTATATATTTTCCTTTTAAAACAACACTTTTCACGATTTCACCGTCTTATTTAGGTAAGAGTAAAAGATGTAATATCTTTGCAACGCCTAAATAGCAACATCAAATATGCAGATTATCGCACACATTATAAAGCTAAGCCTACTCGTTATCGGCCTTTTTCCGCTGATGCTTGCAGGACAAATAGCATCTGAAATAGAGTGTCTAGTAGTAAATAATGATGGCTCAGTCACTATTTCTTGGGAACAATATATAGATGTAGCCGCTGATTTTACTGGCTATCAGATCAACAGAAAGTTACCGGCTGATGCAGTTTTCACAAGTACAGGCGCTGTAATAGCAGACATATCTTCAATATCAATTACAGATAATGCTCCTGGAATAGATGCTAATATTCAACAGTACTGTTACCAGATTTGGGTTATTCGAAGTGGACCGGTTATCCTTGAGTCTAACTCACTTTGTACAATAAACCTATCTGGCACATCAGACATAACACTTGGCCTAGTTGATTTAATGTGGGTGGACCCCTTGCCAACTGGATCTTTCTTACCAGCAGGAACTATTTATGAGGTTTATTATGAATTCCCCGCAGGGAATTGGATTCTTGATGGTTTTTTCGACTATGAAACAGGTTTAAATAGCTATGACCACGAAGTAAAAGTCTGCGATGACTTGGTGAACTTTAGAGTGGATTTAAAAAAGCCTGCTTCATCTTGCTTATCGTCATCAAATATAATTACACTCCAAGTAGAAGACCACTCGGACCCAGGCATCCCTATTGTCACAACCGTAACGGTGGACTCGCTAACCGGTTTTGCTCAATTAGAATGGTTTCAATCTTCCGCAACTGATCTTGCTGGATATGTAATCTACCAATGTATTGGCGGTTCTCAAATTGAACTACAGACCATTTCAGACCCTTCCTCTACTAGTTTTTTAGATATTAATTCCTCTCCAGGAACCTCCCCTGAAAACTACTTGGTCTCGTCCTTTGACAACTGCCCAACACCTAACTTAAGCCCAACTGTTCTCCCAGGCGCAACTACAATCTGCCCTAATGATCAATCATCTATCTACTTAGATTATCAATGGGTGGTTTGTCAGGATTTTGTAGACCTGGCTTGGACCACACCTCCATGGGGAGAGGATGGATTAGCCTACGTGGAAGTTTACAGAAGAACCAATGGCGGAGTAGATGAGCTTTTGGAATCTATAGTTGCCGCTGAGTATGAATTCAGAGATGAGTCAATCTTACCAAACGAAACCTACTCCTACTTCATTAAAGCGTACAGCAGTGACCCAAGCGACTCAAGGGGCCACTGCCCTATCAAACATTCAAACCCTAGAAGTTAGCGCCCCTCCTATTCCTACAGGGTTTTCGTTAGTGTCTGCCTCAATAACATCCGCGACTGAAATAGAAATAAAACTTAGTACGAGTCCTACCACCACTCCATTTGAATATGCATTGCTACGCAAAGCCGAGAACGAGTCTTTTTATAGAGATGTCGATTTCGAATATAGCTCAAACCCTAACTGAATTCACCTTTTATGATACCGATGTCGAGCCTCAAATTTACAGTTATGAATACGTAATAGCACTAATAAATGAATGCTCCGACACATCGGCTATTTCTAATATTGGCAAAACCATTCTATTGTCTGGATTAGCCAATCCAGGCAATCTGGTAAATACAATATCTTGGTCAGGATATGAGGGCTGGACAACTGGCGTAAACTCTTACGATATCTACAGAACTATCGATGGAGGGGTTCCACAGTTTTTAGCATCGAACCAAGCCAATATTAGATTTTATGAAGATGATGTGGCAGAATTTCTAACGACTAAAGGGGAGTTTTGTTATCAGATAAAAGCCAGCGAAAACGCCAATCCTATTTCTAATGCTATTTCTTTATCTAATGAAATTTGTCTTACTCAACCCCCTAAGATTTGGATCCCGAATGCCTTTTCTATTAATGGAATTAACGATGAATTCAAACCTGTGATTTCATTTGCTGATTTCACTACCTACAGAATGATTATTTATAGTCGCTGGGGGCAACAAATATTCGAATCGCGAGACATAGACTTAGGGTGGGATGGAACTAAAAATGGCAACCTCATTCAAGAAGGGAATTATATGTATTATATAGAAATCCAAGACGGTTCCGGTAAGCTTTATGAAGAGAGAGGTTCGTTAACCATGCTGATATTCAACGCGAATTAAACGGTCTTATACACTAGTTAATTAGTATATTTGCCCGAATTTATTTTTTAACGGTAAATTCAAAAAATCATGTCTTTTAACTCTGAAAGAGTCATTAAAGAGGGTCTCACTTATGATGACGTTCTTCTCGTTCCAGCTTATTCTGAAATTCTTCCTAGAGAAGTAACCCTAAAAGCTAAGTTTTCCAGAAATATAGAATTAAATACTCCTGTAGTCTCCGCTGCTATGGACACTGTTACTGAAAGCCGCATGGCCATTGCTATGGCACGACAAGGCGGTATAGGTGTGATTCATAAAAACATGAGCATAGAGCAGCAGGCCAAGGAGGTAAGGAAAGTGAAAAGAAGTGAAAACGGAATGATTCAGGACCCTGTTACTCTTCAAGTAGAAGGTTCTACAGTAGCAGACGCTCAGAGATTAATGGCTGAAAACAGGATAGGTGGAATTCCTGTCATAGATATAACAGGTCATTTAGTCGGTATAGTAACCAACAGAGATTTAAGATTTGAAAAGGAGTTCGGTAAGCCGATTAGAGATGTAATGACTACTCAGAATATTATCAAGGCTTCCTCTGGAATTACTCTTAAAGAAGCCGAACTAATACTTCAAAAGCATAAAATTGAAAAGCTTCCTAGTCGCAATGAAAATAACAAACTAATAGGATTAGTTACCTATAAAGACGTTGTCTCCGCCTTCGTCTCCCCAACTCATGTAAAGATAAGTTTGGTAGACTTAGAGTAGCCGCTGCAATAGGCGTGACGGCTGATGCAGAAGAAAGAGCCACTGCTCTGATAAAGGCAGGTGCGGACGCCATAATCATTGATACTGCTCATGGTCACTCAAAAGGAGTTATAGACTTACTCCAGAAATTAAAAAAAGACATTAAGGAAGAGGTAGATATGGTGGTGGGGAATATAGCTACACCAGCTGCAGCCTTAGCGCTAGCAAAAGCCGGTGCGGATGCAGTAAAAGTAGGAATAGGTCCTGGATCAATATGTACCACAAGAGTAATAGCTGGAGTAGGCGTTCCTCAGTTCTCTGCTGTGCTAGGGGTCTCTGAGGCTTTAGCCGGCACAGGAATACCCGTTATAGCCGATGGGGGAATAAGATACACTGGTGATATTGTAAAGGCACTAGCTGGAGGTGGAAATACCGTCATGGTAGGTTCTATGCTAGCTGGAGTAGAAGAATCCCCCGGTGAAACCATAATATTCGAAGGAAGAAAATTCAAATCATATCGAGGCATGGGATCTGTGGAAGCCATGCAGAAAGGTTCTAAGGATAGGTATTTTCAAGATGCAGAGGACGATATCAAAAAGCTAGTTCCAGAAGGAATTTCTGGAAGAGTGGCATTTAAGGGAGGAGTAGGAGAAGTAATGCACCAAATCATTGGTGGTCTAAGAGCAGGAATGGGATATTGTGGTGCTGGAACACTCGAAAAATTAAAAGAAGCCGAATTCGTTAGAATAACTAGCGCCGGTGTTAAAGAAAGTCACCCACACGACATAACTATCACTAGGGAAGCCCCTAATTATAGCATAAAATAAAGATATAATAAGAGTTGTAATTTTGCGCAAGCAAAACACTTAATTAACACCAATGAAAAGATTTTTCTTCACTAGCATATTCTCGTTTATTATAGGTTTTATTGGCCTTACTCAAAATGACAATGAAGCTGTTATAATGACCTTAGAAAACGAAGACATAACTCTAGGAGATTTTGAATACATTTTCAGAAAGAACAACAACGAAGACGTAACCACTCAAGCAGCCTTAGACGAATACATTGAGCTTTTTGTCAATTACAAACTTAAAGTTAAGGCAGCTAAAGATGCTAAACTAGACACGAACAGTGCTTTCATAGCTGAGCTCAAAGGATATAGAAAACAATTAGCCAGACCCTATCTTACAGACAGCGATTTACTGGACAAGCTTACTAAGCAGGCTTATGACCGTAAACAAACCGAAGTCAAAGCCAAACATATTCTTGTAAGAGTAGATCTAGATGCTGAGCCAGCAGATACACTAATAGCCTGGAATAAAATAAAGACGTTACGAGATAGAATAACAACTGGAGGAGAAGATTTCGAAACTGTAGCTAAAAGCTCTGGAGGATCAGAAGATCCCTCTGTAAAAGATAATGGTGGTGATTTAGGTTTTTTCTCTGCGTTTCAAATGGTATATCCTTTTGAAGAGGCCGCTTACAATACTGAACCAGGAAACATTTCTCACATCTTAAGAACTCGCTACGGATACCATATATTAAAAGTAGAGGAGACAAGACCAGCTAGGGGGCAAGTATTAGTAGCCCACATAATGACTAAGGCCGGTAACCTGTCTAATGAAGCAACCCAAAAAAGAGCTGAAGAAAAAATAAATGAAATTTACCAGAAATACATGAATGGTGAAGAGTTCGGGGAGCTTTCTAGAAAATACTCTGAAGATGCTACTACGTCTAAACAAGGAGGTAAACTCCCCTGGTTTGGAACTAGAAAAATGGTTAAATCATTTGAGGATGTAGCTTTCAACCTAAAAGACTCTGGCAGTGTTTCTGTACCATTTCACACAGAATATGGCTGGCACATTATTCAAAAATTAGACGAGAAAGTAATCGGAGATTTTGATCAATTAAAAGCTGAAATTAAAACTAAAGTAAGTAAGGACTCAAGAGCTGAAAAAACCAAAAAGTCTTTTCTAAATAAATTGAAAAAAGAATATGCTATATGTACAAAAGAAAAATCTTTAAAACATATCTATCAAAGTGCAGATTCTTCCTTCTTTACTAAAGATTGGGCTATTACTAAGCCGAAGAAACTAAAGAAAAAAGCGCTTACTATAGAAGATAAAAAATTCACACTAGCTGACTTCAATTCTTACATGACTAAAAAGAAAAGAAGAGCCAACACTGATGTGGCAGAAACATTCATTAAGAACACTTATTCTGACTGGATAGATGACGAATTATTAGCTCACGAAGACTCCAAATTAGAAATGAAGCATAAGCCATTTAGACAGCTAATGCAAGAATACAGAGATGGGATTTTATTATTCGAACTAACAGATGAGCTCGTCTGGTCTAAGGCCATAAAGGACTCTACTGGACTAGAACAGTTCTACCAAAACAACAAACCTAATTACACTTGGCCTGATAGATTTAATGTTAAAACCTACAGCACAAACTCTGAGTCTATATCTACAGAAATAATGGGGCTTTTATCCAACCAGGTAGATAAAGATTCTATTCTATCTATCATAAACGACTCTTCTGAGTTAAACGCTAATTATGAAAGCGGAATATTCTCTCTGGACGAAAAAGCTTATTTAAAGAACATAAACAACTCTAAAGATGAGATAACCGTTGTAGAATCTGAAGGAAAATTCTATGTAATCAAATTGCTTCAATTTATTCCATCAAAGGAGAAAGAGCTTAAAGAAGCCAAGGGTATAATTACCTCTGACTTTCAAGGCTATCTAGAACAGCGATGGATAGACGAACTGCGTTCAAAGTATAATTACACCGTGCATAAAGACGTGCTATACTCTATAGCAAATGACTAAACTGGCCATCGGTTTGTTATTTATTTCTTTTTTCCTTTTTTCTTGTGAGAATAAAGGGGGAAATGATGAAATCCTCGTTCAAGTTTTTGACGAAGTCTTGACTAAAAGCGAACTGTACCAACAACTAGATGATGCGTTAACCGAAGAGGATAGCACTAGACTAGCACAAGGGATTATAGAAACTTGGGTAAAAAACAAGATGCTCGTAGCACAGGCAGAACGAAACCTCACTGATAGCTTAAAAGACTTCACTAAAGAACTCGAACAAGAGAAAAATAATCTCCTTATTTATGCATATCAAAACGAGTTCATTAAACAAAATCTCGACACCGCAATTAGTCAATCAGAAATCACTGAGTACTATAATTCAAATAAAAATAGTTTTATTTTAAGTGACTATATTCTTCGATATAACTTCCTTAAAATAGCCTCTTCGGCAGAAAATTTAGACAAGTATAAAATCAAGAAACTACTTTCCTCACCTTTAACGGAAATTAATCATTTAAAAAGCTATAGCAGTGAAATTGGCGCTACCTTTCATTTTTCTTCTGACAGCACTGAATGGTGGTATCTGAGGGAGTTTCTCGATATAGTTCCTGTGGAAGTATATAACAACGAATCTTTCTTAAAAAACCAAAAATTCATTGATTTTGAATCCGAAAATTTCAGATATTTCGTTTACATATCTGAATACAAGTTAAAAGATGAGCCCGCTCCGCTAAACGTTGTCATCGAAAAGATAAAAACGTTGATTTTAAACAGGAGAAAACAAAGTGCACTAAAACAATTAAAAATTGATCTTTACCAGAAAGCGGTTAGAGAAAACAAGATTAAATATTTCGAATGATTAGACAACTCATATGTATTTTCCTTTTGGCCTTAACTGCTATTTCAGTTGAAGCTCAGATTTCAAAGGATAAAATAATAGACGAGATAATAGCAGTAGTAGGAGATGAAATCGTACTAAAATCAGAATTAGATGCAAGTTTAACTGAAATGAAAAACGAAGGCCTCTAAATAGACTCTGACTCTGAATGCGCTGTAATCGAGGAGCTGCTCTATCAAAAACTTTTAATTAATCAAGCTAAGATAGACAGCATAGAGGTTACTGACGATGAAGTAGAAAGTCAACTCGAAAGAAGATTAGAGTATTACATCTCTCAATTTCCGAGCGAAAAAGATTTCGAGAAATTTTATGGGAAAACAGCTTCCCAATTAAAAGAAGATTTTCGCCCAGATGTAAAAGATCAAATTCTAACCCAAAAAATGCAGGGAGAAATCACCCAGAATGTGAGAATAACTCCAAATGAAGTTACGGAATACTTTAATTCAATTCCTAAGGACTCTCTTCCTCTTATAGAGTCAGAAGTGCAATACTCACAAATCGTTATCGATCCTGAAGTTCAAAAAGACCAAGAAAAACTAATAAAGGATCAGCTTCTAGGATATAAAAAAGAGCTTGAGAAAAACCCATACAAATTCGGGATCTACGCTACGCTCTATTCCGAAGACCCTGGATCAGCCAACAGCCAGAATCAAGGATGTTATAAAAAAGTGGAAAGAGGCACCATGGTACCTGAATTTGAAGAAGCCGTGCTTAACCTTCAGCCCTCTGAAATATCTGAACCCTTTAAGACTGACTTTGGATGGCACATAGCGCGGTTAGAGGAGAAATCGGGGAAAGTACTATACCGTTTGTCATATACTAAATACTGTCGAAATCCTCGAAATTGACAATCAGAAAGCGAAACTAGAACTAGACACAATAAGAGCACTAATCCAAAAAGACAGCCTCTCATTCTCTAGTGCCGCTGGTCTGTTCAGTAAAGACAAAGACACCAAGAATGCTGCAGGGAAAGTAGTAAACCCGAACAATGGCGGGACAAAACACGAACTCAGTAAAGTAGACCCTAGAGTCACGCTTGTTCTGAACAGATTAAGTCCAGGTGAGATCAGCGAACCTATTCCATTTGAAGGTCAAGCAGGACAACGAGACTATAGAATATTTTTATTAAACTCTCGATCAGACGCTCATGTAGCTAACATGAAAGATGATTATAGACTACTAAAACAAATAGCAGAATCTGAACTTCAGAATAAGCCTTAGAAAAATGGATTTCAAAGAAACTTGACACCACTTACAAGCGTTTAAATGAAGAGTATCTAGAATGTGATTATCGTTATAATTGGATTCAAAATTAATGGCTAATTTTGGCAATAACTACAAAATAATATTCAGTGAATTTCAGTTCAGATAAAGAAGCCTTAGAGGCTTTAAGAAGTAAATACGCAGCACTTACGAGCGAGATAGGAAAAGTAATTGTAGGACAAGAAGAAACGATTAAAAACGTACTTATTAGTATCTTTAGTAATGGACATTGCCTCCTAGTAGGTGTTCCAGGATTAGCTAAAACGCTTTTGGTTAATACAATTGCTGATTCTTTAGGGTTAAAGTTTAATAGAATTCAGTTTACTCCGGATCTCATGCCTTCAGATATAATTGGTTCTGAAATTTTAGGAGAAAATAGAGAGTTTAAATTTGTAAAAGGACCACTTTTCTCTAATATCGTTTTAGCTGATGAGATTAACAGAACTCCGCCTAAAACTCAGTCAGCACTTCTAGAAGCTATGCAAGAAAGATCAGTAACTGCAGCCGGAACTAATTATAAGCTCGACACCCCTTTCTTCGTACTGGCTACCCAAAACCCTATTGAGCAAGAAGGAACATACCCGCTACCCGAAGCTCAATTAGATCGGTTTATGTTTAACATCTGGGTGGACTATCCTTCATTTTCAGAAGAAGTAGATATTGTAAAAAGTACTACAGGAAATAAGTCAGTTCAATTAAAATCTATTCTGAATGGAGAAGAGATTACCTATTTCCAAAACCTAATAAGAAAAATACCTGTTAACGATAATGTTATCGAATACGCAGTTAGATTAGCATCTAAGACAAGGCCGAATAATGACAACGCAACAGAAGTGACAAAAAACTTCCTTTCGTGGGGTGCTGGTCCTAGAGCTTCGCAATACCTAATCATAGGCGCAAAATGCCATGCCGCTCTGGCCGGTAAGTTCTCACCAGACATTGAAGACGTGCAAGCAGTGGCTCTGCCTATTTTACGACATAGAATAGTAAGAAACTATAAGGCTGAAGCTGAAGGATACACCGTAGAGAAAATCGTTAAGTCTTTATTTTAAAAGAGAGCACTTTAACAATAGGGAGCTTCGCAATTTTGCTAATTAGCCACTCGGTTTGCTCTTCAGACAGAAATAGCACATAGCCTATTAACATAATGGCTCCAAAATCGTGCAGCCCCATTACTAAAGCTGTATAGAGGTGAAAGCCTATTCCTATTATCATTAAAGGTGTCTTTATCCTTTTAACCCACATTAGTAGTGGGAATAAAATTAAATAAAACATAATTATATAATTCAAGGTTATAGCCAGCCAATTCATTGACTGTAGAATTGAAGCTGCCCAATCAGGAGTATATTGAGGTAAAAACGACAGCAAACGAACAGCATCTCCACCCCACCAATCCTCTGCTTTCAGTTTAAAAACCCCCGCAAAGAAATAAATAATTAGGAATTGGACCTTAATTCCAAGAAACGCTAATCTTGACAACAAAACTTTCCAATCAGTCTCTCTCAAAGGAAATAAGAAAATGAGCAAAAAAGCCCAATTAAACGCTACATGAATTCCTGCGTTAAACAGGAGATTAGTAGATGATGCTATAATCAATAAACTTACCCACGACAAGAAACGGACGAGCATTCCTCCTACATTAATAAAAGCCATAAATGATGAGACTATCATACACCAGTAAATAATTACGTATCGCTCTGGAGAATAATTCAACATGTAAACGAAATTATCTCTAAGTGTGGGTGAAAATGGTGTTCTATACGTATACCCATCAACCCCTATAACCAGGTCGATAATAGGCAATAAAACTAGTCCGTTTATTAAAATCCACAGGTAAACCAAACGGCTAAAAAGAGCCTCTCCCTTATAATTTGCTCTTTTCCCAGAGCTTAGGCTAATCCACCAGGATAAAATATTATTGAACGCTCTCTGGACCATAATAATCTATAATTGTTTTCACTTGGTATATCCTGCTTTGGGGAATAAGTCTCTCTCTAATATTAGTTCTATAGAATCAGGCTGAACCGAATGATTTTTTTGAGCGTTTTTCCAACACACAAAAGCAGCCCTGTAGTAGGAACTAGAAGCTTTTACCACCCTATAACTTTTAGTCTCATCAGAATTTACTGCTGTGCTTTTTCTAGTCTCTGCGGCTAAATAATGGGCGCACCTCAACGCTACTCTCTGTGCCAACCGAGAACCTAAACTTTTCATCTCTTTATCTAAAGAAATTTGGTCATGCCACATCCCATCCGAGTAACATCTATAATAAAGCCTAGAATTTTCTTGTGGCACAGGCGCAAATAGCTGCCAATACTGTCTAAACTGAGGTTTCACATATCTATCTGCCACATAGTAGATATCAGGTTGGCTCCAGCTATAAGGTGCAACTGCGACACTAACCAACGTAAAATGACCCGCTAAGAGTATTAAACCTAGGATAGAAATGAATTTCAATATGTATTTTCTTAACTTCAATCCGGTGTTAATCACTATAACTTTCAAAGGTAAAATTTCTACTGGTTATAGGTATTTTTGTTACAAAAATAAACCAATGATAGCTGCGAATAATACTGCATTGCAAAGCTGGGTAGAAGTAAAACCTGAATCAGACTTTCCAATCCAAAATTTACCCTTCGGAATATTCAAAACCGAAAACTTAACACCAAGAGTCGGTGTAGCTATAGGTGAGTACATCATTGACCTCAAGTCATTGCATGTTCTAGGATATTTCAGTAACCTTTCTTTTACCCTGAGTGATTTTGATTCCGCCTATTTGAATCCTATTATCCAAAGAGGAAAAACGGCTACTAGAGAATTAAGAGAAAGATTAAGTGTTTTACTTCAAGATTCGAATACAGAACTACAAGGAAAAGAACACCACGTTAATCAATGCCTGATTAAACAAGATCAAGCACAGATGTTAATTCCTGTGGACATCAGAGATTACACAGATTTTTATTCAAGTATAGAGCATGCCACCAACGTAGGAACTATGTTCAGAGATCCTAACAATGCACTTCTTCCAAACTGGAAACATCTTCCTGTAGGTTATCACGGAAGGGCGTCTTCAATTGTTGTCAGTGGAGAAAACATATACAGACCTAAAGGCCAAGTGTTGTTAAACGACAATACGAACCCAGAATTCCAAAAATCATCAAGGGTAGATTTTGAATTAGAAATGGGTTTTATCACTTACCCAGGAAAAGAACTTAGGAGAGAGCATTAGCACAGACGAAGCAGATGAGTTTATTTTTGGACTATGCTTATTCAATGATTGGTCAGCCAGAGATATTCAAAAATGGGAATATGTTCCTCTAGGTCCATTTTTAGCGAAAAGTTTCGCTTCATCAGTGTCTCCTTGGATCGTTCCTTTAGATGCTTTCGAGCCGTTTAGAATTGAAGGGCCTAAACAAGATGTAGAGGTTTTACCCTATTTAAAATCTACCGGAGCTAAAAATATAGACATAAAGCTAGAAGTAGCTATTCAACCCGAAGACTCAAAGGAATCTGTAGTCTGTAATTCTAACTTCAAGTATATGTACTGGAATATGAACCAACAATTAGCGCATCACACCGTAAATGGATGTAATATTAACACAGGAGACATGCTTGCCAGTGGAACCATTAGTGGTCCCACTCCAGATTCTTACGGAAGTATGCTAGAGCTTTCATGGAGAGGCTCTAAGCCTTTGACATTAACTGATGGTTCGGAAAGGAAGTTTATAAACGACCATGACACAGTAATCATGAGAGGACACGCATCTAATGGCACCACTAGAATCGGGTTTGGTGAAGTAAAGAGCAAAGTATTACCGGCTAAATAGATGGAAAATAATACAGAGTTAGAAGAAGAGAAAAAAGAAATCTTAAGAAGATACAGAGGCCTGCTCAGAAGTGCCAGTAAGTCTATTAGCGCTACAGATAAAAAAACTATTCGTAAAGCGTTCGACATTGCTTTAGAAGCGCATAGCGGTATGCGAAGAAAGTCAGGGGAACCCTACATCTATCACCCACTAGCTGTAGCAAGAATCGTAGCAGAAGAAATGGGGTTAGATACTGTATCCATAGCATGTGCTCTTCTTCATGATACAGTTGAAGACACGTATATCACTTTAGATGACATCGAAAATGTTTTCGATACTAAAACCAAGGATATCATAGATGGTTTAACTAAAATCAGTGGAGTTTTTGACCATTCTACATCTGCTCAAGCAGAGAATTTCAGGAAAATGCTTCTGACTTTATCAGATGACATAAGGGTGATTCTAATAAAACTAGCCGACAGATTGCATAATATGAGAACCTTAGGAAGCATGCCTAAGGCGAAACAACTAAAGATAGCCTCTGAGACTTCCTTTATGTATGCCCCGCTAGCACATAGATTAGGCCTCTACAAAGTAAAAACTGAACTGGAAGATTTAAGTTTAAAATATCAAGATCCTGAAGCATTGGGA
The DNA here is from genome assembly GCA_905182895.1 of Flavobacteriales bacterium UBA4466. Lineage (GTDB taxonomy): Bacteria > Bacteroidota > Bacteroidia > Flavobacteriales_D > Sanyastnellaceae > ASP10-05a. The sequence continues at coordinate 24,109 of CAJJDD010000019.1, read as the reverse complement.
CCATAGCAGGAAAGTTAAAAGGAGTTATACCAACACAGATGCCTAAAGGTTCATTCAGCCCCTAAAAGATGAGCTAGACAAACAAGGTTTTAAAGCAGAAATAAAAGGAAGGCCTAAATCTATTTTCAGTATTTATAATAAAATTCAAAACCAAGGCGTTTCTTTTGAAGAAGTCTATGATAAATTTGCAGTAAGAATTATCTATAAATCAGAACTAAAAGAGGAGAAATTTTTAGCTTGGAAAATTTATTCTATTGTTACTGACCACTTTCGCCCCAACCCAATTCGATTACGAGACTGGATATCAGCGCCAAAATCTACGGGCTATGAAGCTCTACATATCACAGTTATGGGGCCTAAAGGTCGCTGGGTAGAAGTTCAGATTAGAAGCGAACGAATGAATGAAATTGCAGAAAAAGGATATGCTGCTCACTGGAAATACAAAGAGAAAACGGAAAACGACAAAGCTAGATATTGGTTAGCGACAAGTTCGAGAAATACTTGAAAATGAATTCGAAATGCGTCGAGTTTATAGAGCACTTTAAGCTCAATTTATACAGCGAAGAAATATTTGTATTTACGCCTGATGGAGATTTAAAAACACTCCCAAAAGGAGCTACAGCACTTGATTTCTGCATTTCACATCCACACCCAAGTAGGATCTAGATGCATGGGAGCCAAAGTGAATTCGAAACTTGTTCCCTTGAGCCATGGATTAATAAGTGGTGATCAAATAGAAATCATCACCTCTAAAAACCAGAGCCCCAAAGAAGACTGGCTTAACTATGCGAATACAGCCAGAGCAAAGCAGAAAATAAAATCCTCACTCAAGGAAGAAAAAAAGAAAATAGCTACTGACGGGAAAGAGATTCTTCGAAGAAAATTCAAATCACTAGATGTTGAATTTTTAAGTGTAAACATTGCTGCTCTAGAGGAGCACTTTCATCAAGATTCAATCACAGACCTATATTATAATATAGCCAAAGGAAGTATCAACCTTAAAAAATTAAAAGGGCATACCGTAGAAGGAGGAAGACTAATATTTAAAAAAGAACCTATCAAAAGAGTCAAGTCTCCAAGACCTGATAAAGCCGCACCAGACAAACACTCTATACCAGGAAAAAAAGATGTTCTGCTAATCGGAGATGAGCAGCAGAAGTTAGATTACCAATTAGCCGTCTGCTGCGACCCCGTTTCTGGAGATGACGTATTTGGATTTGTAACCTCTAGCGGGACTATCAAAATCCATAGAAGCAACTGTAAAAACGCAGTAGAATTACTCTCTAACTACAACTACAGAGTAATGAAAGCCATTTGGTCTAGCAAGGAAAAGAAAAAATTCTCTTCTAGATTAAAATTCACGGGTATAGATGATGTCGGACTGGTCCACAATGTAACTAAAGCTATTTCTGAAGATTTAAACGTAAACATGAAGTCCATTAGTTTCGACTCTAATGACGGAATCTTCGATGGATTAGTAAAAGTAGAAATTCACAATCTCGATCACCTCAGTGAACTTATGGAACGCTTAAGGGAAGTAGCGGGTGTACTTACGGTAGATAGAATGAAAGAAGAAGAGTAATAATCTAACTTTGTTTAAAAATAAATTATGGTATCAGAAGAAATTCAGGAAAAAGCGAAGAACATTTTCTCTATTTACTTAGAGAAAAATGGGCACAGAAAAACACCTGAAAGATTCGCTATTCTCGAGGAACTTTATAGCCATAACGAACATTTCGATATAGAGGCTCTCTATGTGAAAATGAAGGAGAAAAAGTACCGTGTTTCAAGAGCGACACTCTACAATACGATGGAACTACTCCTAGCCTGTAGACTTAGTTAGAAAGCACCAATTCGGAAAAAATCAAGCCCAATTCGAACGCGCTCTAGGAAACAAACAGCATGACCACATCATACTAACAGACTCCGGAGAAGTTCTCGAGTTTTGTGACCCTAGGATCCAAAACATCAAACAAACTCTCGAGGAAATATTTAATGTAGAGATCATGCATCACTCGCTTAATTTCTACGGGAAGAAAAAATCCTAACAAATGGTGATAAGTTCATCATTAAAAACTGGCTTAAAAGCTAGTTAAACCCTAAGTTTGCGCGCTTGTTTTTAAACTTAATTGCGTTGCAACGCTTAAAAAAACCGCAGCTCTAAATAAACAAACAGCATGAAAGTAGATGTTTTATTAGGCCTCCAATGGGGAGACGAAGGAAAAGGAAAAATTGTAGATGTATTAACACCTAAATATGACGTTATAGCACGTTTTCAGGGTGGACCTAACGCTGGACACACGCTCATATTTGATGGCATTAAGCACGTTCTGCACACTATCCCTAGTGGGATTTTTCATGAAGGAAAAGAAAACATCATCGGAAACGGAGTAGTAATAGACCCTATTATTTTCAAGAAAGAAATTACTGCCCTAGAGGCATTAAACTGCCCCGTTTCTGAAAGATTAAAAATCAGTAGGAAAGCGCATTTAATTCTTCCGACGCACAGGCTATTAGACGCCGCCTCAGAGCATGCTAAAGGAAAAGCGAAGATTGGAAGTACTCTTAAAGGGGATAGGACCTACTTACATGGATAAAACCGGAAGAAATGGTCTTAGAGTAGGTGACATCTTCAAGGAGGGTTTCAAAGAAAAATATGACGCACTAGTAGAAAAACACATCAGACTTTTAAATCAATATGACAACTTCACTTATGATGTGAAAGAGAATGAGGCAGAATGGTTCGAAAGCCTAGAAACCTTAAAAAAACTCCCTATAATAGACAGTGAAAACTATATTAATGCTTTACTAAAACAAGGGAAATCAATCTTAGCTGAAGGCGCGCAAGGGTCTCTACTGGATATTGATTTTGGTTCTTACCCATTCGTTACCTCGAGTAATACTACTGCTGCAGGAGCTTGTACCGGTTTAGGAATAGCCCCTAATAAAATAGGAAGAGTCTATGGGATTTTTAAAGCTTACGCTACTCGAGTAGGAAGCGGACCATTCCCTACTGAGCTCTTCGATGAGACAGGTGACGAGCTAAGAAAAATCGGTCACGAATTCGGAGCTACTACCGGCAGACCTAGAAGGTGCGGATGGATTGATATTCCAGCATTAAAATATGCCATTACGGTAAATGGTGTCACTGAACTTCATATGACCAAGGCTGACGTATTAAGCACGTTTAAAGAAGTGAAAGTCTGTACAGCTTATCAGCATGGAGAACAGATGATAAATGAACTTCCTTTTGACCTAACAGATCAGATGATTCCAGAGTACAAGTCTCTGAAAGGATGGTCTGAAGATTTAACTCAGATATCATCAACTGACGAGTTTCCGCCAGAGCTAATGGACTACATTACTTATTTAGAAGATGTACTAGAAACACCTATCAGTATCGTGTCTGTGGGCCCAGATAGAAACCAAACTATTCTAAGAGACGAAATTTTGGCATGATTATGCCGTTAATTCGAAAGTGAAACTACTTATATCCATATTTATTATTCTGACTCCACTTCTTCTGTTGGGGCAAAACCAAGTTGAAGTTGTTCAAGGAAACACCTGGGAATATGATGATGCTATAGCCCCAGGAGCTCAGCGTCTTATTGGTCTTGTAGTATTAGCTTTTGATGACGTAACACTCTCATGCGATAGTGCTTATGTCTACGAAAACAACAACTTTACTGCTTTTCATAACATCCACATAAACCAAGGTGACAGCATACATCTCTATGGTGACCAAATAGATTACACCTATCTTACAGAGTCGGCTATCCTTAGAGACAATGTTCTTTTTAAGGACAAGGACATGACGCTTAAAACGGATTACCTGAACTATGATCTAAACACCTGCATAGGCTCATACAGCAACGGAGGCGACATAACAAGTACAGAAAACAACAATACACTAACTAGTTCTAGCGGAAGCTATGATTCAGATATTGAAATGTTCTACTTCAGAGAAAATGTAATTCTGTCTAATCCCGAGTACACAGTAAAATCAGATACTCTTCATTATAACAATGCCTCTGAAATCTCTTATTTCTTTGGGCCAACAACTATTCTAGGAGAAGACTCTATATATTGTGAAAACGGATGGTACAATACATTTAGTAATCTATCCCAATTTAACGAAAACGCATACATAAGTAATGGAGAACACCTTATAAAAGGAGATAGTTTGTTTTACGATGGGGCTAAGAAATACGGAGAAGCTTTTAGAAACGTAATAATTTCTGATTCTGTGGATAAATTCACCATTACGGGAGAGTACGGTTTTCATGACCAGTTAAATGACTCATCCTTCGTAGTTGGAAAAGCAGTATACATCCAAGACTTCGAGAAAGACTCGCTCTTCCTTCATGCAGACACATTACTCGCAGTAAGCGACTCCATAGGCCAGAACATTATTAGAGCTTTTAACAGAGTTAAGTTTTACAAAACTGACATCCAAGGAAAAGCAGATTCATTAGTCTGGTTAAATAGTGATAGCCTAATTCAGATGTTTTATGAACCTATCGTCTGGAATGAAGCTAATCAGATGGCCGCTGATACCATTTCGATAAAAATGAAAGGCGGGAACGTTCATCAATTACTCGCCAAAAAAAACGCCTTCATCAGCAGCGATAAAGGAGCAGGAAAATTCGATCAGATTAAAGGAAGAGAATTGGTAGGCCACTTCAATGACAATGAACTCTACAAGCTCGATATGCTAGGAAATGGTCAAGCTGTCTACTACCCCATCCAAGAAAACAATGGACTAAGCTCCATATCAAGCGTAAATAAAATAGACTGTAGTGATATAGTTATCTTTATGAAAGACAGCTCTATAGAAAGAATTAAATTCCTTACCAAACCCAAGGGAGCCATGCTACCTATCACTCAAGCAGTAACGAGTGATGAAAAACTAAAAGATTTCAAGTGGCATATAGAAAAGAGGCCTAAAGACCGGCATAACCTTTTTCCCGAAGATTAAGCCTTAAACAAAGGACGGCTCGTCATCATTTCATTTACACTTTTCTTTACCTCAGATATAACTGAAGCATTTTCGTGATTTGTAATCACTTTATCTATAAGCTGAGCTACCATTTCCATGTCCGCCTCCACAGCTCCTCTAGTAGTGATTGCAGGCGTTCCTAATCTCATTCCACTAGTAACGAATGGAGATTTATCATCGAAAGGAACCATGTTTTTATTCACTGTAATATCAGCAGCCACTAACGCTTTTTCTGCCGCCTTTCCTGTAATGTTTTTAGACCTTAAATCTATAAGCATAGAATGATTACTCGTACCTCCAGATATAATTTTATACCCTAAATCAACTAATGAATCAGCCAAAACAGAAGCGTTACTCATCACCTGTTTACCGTATAATTTAAAAGACGGTTGTAATGCCTCATGAAACGCTACAGCCTTAGCAGCTATCACATGTTCCAAAGGTCCTCCCTGCATGCCTGGAAAAACTCCAGAATCCAACAGGCTTGACATTTTTCTAACTACACCCTTCATTGTAGTTTTACCATAAGGATTATCAAAATCCTTTCCGATCATTATTAAACCTCCTCTTGGTCCTCTTAACGTCTTATGTGTAGTAGTGGTTACCATATGGCAGTGAGGCATAGGATCATTTAACAACCCAGCTGCTATTAATCCTGAGGGATGAGAAACATCAGCCAATAACACAGCGCCTACTTCATCAGCAATACTCCTGAATCTAGCATAATCCCAATCTCTGCTATACGCAGATGCACCACAAATAATCATTTTCGGAAGAACCTCTTTAGCCTTAGCTTCTACTTTATCCATGTCCACGACACCCGTCTCCTCATCCACCCCATAGAAATGAGGGCTATATAGCTTACCGCTATAATTTACAGAGGAACCGTGTGTTAAATGGCCACCATGACTTAAATCAAATCCTAGAATAGAATCTCCGGGGTTCAGGCACGCCAGCATAACTGCAGCATTGGCATTGGCTCCTGAATGTGGCTGAACATTAGCAAATTTACAATCAAAAAGTTTCTTTATTCGATCAATAGCCAACTGCTCCACCTGATCCACTATCTCACATCCTCCATAATATCGTTTACCAGGAAGACCTTCAGCGTACTTATTGGTGAGTTCTGAACCCATCGCTCTCATCACTTGTTCAGACACGAAATTCTCACTTGCTATGAGTTCTATACCCTCTACCTGTCTCTGTTTTTCCTGTGAAATTAAATCGAAAATTCGTGAATCTGAAAATGTCATTTACTGGCTACCATTTAAGTGGTAAAAATAGCTGTCAGATGAAGCGGTCTCCATCAAACTCGTAAGTACCCGAGAGCTTAGTTTGGTCAAGATCCATTCTTGAAAACTCATTTACAAATACGCTACCCGTAACGATCAAGTCATCCGCAGTTAGGGGATCAGACAAGTCGAGTTCTAGAACCGGGAGGTCATCGCCAAAGTAAGTAGTTGTTTGGTTTCTGCTAAATGCTGCTATTGCACGAACAAGCTCATAAATGAAAGCAGTCCGTACCTCCTTCAGCATGCACATAACCCCGTAGAATGGTACCCTTGGGGTGACGAAGCTTTTGAAAAAGCAGAAAAAGAAAACAAACTAGTTCTTATCAGTATTGGCTACAGCGCATGTCACTGGTGTCACGTCATGGAGCATGAAAGCTTTGAGGATTCACTCACCGCTGAAATGATGAATAAAAACTTCATAAACATTAAAGTAGACCGTGAAGAACGACCAGATGTAGACCAAGTTTACATGAATGCAGTTCAACTTATGACTGGAAGCGGAGGCTGGCCGTTAAACTGTTTCGCTCTTCCAGATGGAAGGCCTGTATATGGTGGGACTTACTTCCCCAAAGATAAATGGCAGCAAACCCTTACTTCACTTCAAGGATTAAAAGAAAACGACCCTATTAAACTAGAAGAGTATGCTAAAAACTTAACCGCAGGAATTCAACAATCCGAACTCATAACTAGAAATGAAGACCCGTTAGAAACAAAAGTAGAATTTTTAGCACAGAAAGTAAATGAATGGTCCAAATACTGGGATAGAAAAAAAGGAGGGCCAAACAGAGCACCCAAATTTCCGCTTCCAAATAATTATCAGTTCCTTCTAGAATACGCATTCCTATCGGGAGACCAAGAATCTATGGACTTCGTGTCTACAACACTAGACCAAATGGCTTAGGTGGGATCTATGATCAAATTGGAGGAGGATTCGCTAGATACAGCACCGATGAACTATGGAAAGCTCCGCACTTCGAAAAAATGCTCTATGATAATGCACAACTCGTGTCACTATACTCCCAAGCATTCACAGCCACACAAAACCCAAGATATAAAAAAATAGTTCAAGAAACCCTAGCGTTTATAAAAAGAGAACTCACCAATAAAAATGGAGGTTTTTACAGCGCACTAGATGCAGACTCCGAAGGAGAAGAAGGGAAATTCTACGTTTGGAAAAAAGAAGAGCTCAAAGAAGCTCTGACGCCTGAGGAGTTTGAACTCGCAAAAGAGTTCTATAACTTGAATAATAAGGGCCTCTGGGAACATGGGAACTACATTCTTTTAATGGATGAAAACTCTGACGACATGTTAACAGAAGACAGTACTCTTGGAAATAAATTAGAACTCATAAAATCTAAACTACTCGCTAGAAGAGAAACTAGAATACGCCCGGGATTAGATGATAAAATATTGACTTCTTGGAATATGCTGATGATAGAAGCCTATTTAGATGCCTACATAGCACTCGAGGATGAACAGTATTTAAAAGTAGCCGAGCAGCAAATGAAATTCATATTCACCAATTTAATCACCGAAGACGAAGGATTATTCCACCTTCACAAAGACGGAAAGAGCAGTATAAATGGTTATTTAGAAGATTATGCATTCACCATAAGCGCACTTTTAAAAATGTACCAATCCACCTTCGATGAAAGCTACATCTCTCAAGCTGAAGCTTTAATGCACTACACTGTAAAGCATTTTTTAGATGAAGAATCTGGCATGTTTTGGTTTAAATCCAATAAAGACGAACAGCTCATAGCTAAAAAGCAGGAAAATTCAGACAATGTAATTCCCGCCAGCAATTCAGTAATGGCTCACAATCTATTCATACTGTCCAAACTAACCTATAACCAAGAATTCGAAAAAACAGGAAAACAAATGCTCTCCAATATATTACCCCATATTGAATACGGACAGTCCTACAGCAATTGGTTAAGGCTTTATCTCTATGAGACATATCCTTTCTATGAAATAGCGGCAACCGGAAAAAACTTCAGGGCCTTAACCATAGAACTGAGAAAAACCTACATCCCGAATAAACTCATCTTAGGTGCAGAAAAAAAATCTGATTTACCCCTATTAGAAAATAAATTTTTTGAAGAAGAAACAATATTTGTTTGTCAGAATAAAACATGTCAACTTCCAGTTAAACTTGTTACGGACGCCCTAAAACAAATCAACTAATGAAGTTATTTACACTACTCCTTCTATCTATTAGTTGTCTTCACGGGTCGTGTCAAGTCATCATCCCAACCATTTCATGGGATGGAGTTCTAGAATATTCATTCCAACAAGACTTTATAACCCAGAAGAAAATAAAAAGAATAGATGCTGAACTTTCTAGTAAAAACCCAAGTCAAAAAATTCAACCGTCCACCGATAAAAAATACTTCCAATTCGACTCAATAGGATTCCAAACTGAATATTACAATAGAAAAAAACTAGTTAACCTAGAACTCACCACCCACAATCTAAGCCAATACAAAGAAGGTAGGATCGTCACAAGCACACAAAAAGACGAAGTTGGTTACTTCAAGAAGTATTACACTTACTACACCGACACAACCTACATACACACCTACAGAAGCGAAAACTACCCCAACGAAACAACTAGCAAAACACTGGACAGCACTCTTATAAACACAGTTATCTTGTATTATGGTTTTAGGATTAGCCTTGACCTGCAACAAGCTACTAAAGCGAGTATGCAGAAAATAAATTTGTAAGTTGATACTTAACGAAACGCTTGAGTACAAGCTATCCAAAAAGAAAACTGTAAAATCCTACACCTACAATGAATCAGGTCTAGCCTCAGAGGTTTGGATAAAAGTAAATGGAACTGAAAAACAATTCAACTATTTTTATGATAAACATGACGTAATTAAAAAAATAGAAACCTGGCAAAACGAATCCTGTATAAAAAGATTAGAATTCATCTACAACTCCAAAGGCTGGATTGATTCGACCATACTTCAGAACACAGAAAACAACCACATAAAAATCACAAAATTCACTTACACCTTATATTAATGAGTCATTTAAGAATCGGTTTATACTCCGCTCTAGTTCTTGTTTTTTTCTGCTTTGCAACGCCAACAAAAGCGGCTGGGCAGAATAAACGCAAAAAGAATAGAAAAACAGAGATGCCAAATGACGGAGCTAAGACTAAGTCAAACAAAGAAGAAAAAAGGGCTGCTTATAACAGCGGAAGGGACAAGCACGAGAGCATACAAGACAAAAAAACCCGCAAGAGGATGAAGCAAACTAGAAACAAAAGCATGATCAATGCCGGTAAAAAAAAGCTTCCTTTTTACAAAAGATGGTTCAGACAAAAATAAAAATAGTGGTGAGACTTGTATAATAATTGATTTGTTTTGAACAATTCAATACCCACTGAACCCTCCGCTATTCGTACATTTGTTAACGGAAGTTAAAGTCCATTCTTACGCAAGGATATTTTTAGGATTCCTAACTTTCAAACAAAAATAGAGCGGTAAGAAATCTTTGTGCCTTTCACGACCCCAAAAATTTCTATATTTACGCCCTCGTGCGAGAAAATTTTTACTCCAAACCTAAACCAAACCGAATAATGAGAAAGTATTACCTCAGTTTATTTGTCCTACTTGTAGCATCCGGATTCACCTTTGCGCAGCAAGGAGGAGGAGCTGTCAAAGGGAAAGTTACAGATGCCGCTAATGGCGAAGGAGTTCCTTTCTGTAACGTCATCGTTTATTTGAACGGAAACCAAGTAAATGGTTCAACAACTGATTTTAATGGGAATTTTACCATAAAACCTATCGATGCCGGAACTTATAATGTTGAATTCTCTTTTGTGGGATACACCATTACAAGAGTAAACGGATTTGTAGTAAAATCTAATAAAACAAATTTCTTAGACGCCAAGTTAACCGAGTCAGACGGAATAGATTTAGAAGAGGCCGTGGTAATTGATTATGCCGTTCCTCTAATAGATAAAGATGGAGGATCATCTGGTGGAACAGTAACTCGAGAAGATTTATCAAAAATGCCAGGCCGAAGTGCTGCTTCTATAGCCTCTACAGTAGCTGGTGTAAGTGGAGCAGGTACGGACGGACTTTCTGTTAGAGGATCTCGGTCATCGGGGACTTTCTACTACATAGATGGAATTAAAGTGAGAGGATCTACAAATCTCCCTAAGGCTGCCCTAGAAGAAGTCTCTGTAATGACAGGTGGTGTTCCCGCTAATTATGGAGATGCTACGGGTGGTATTATTAGCTATTACAACAAGAGGAGCTTCAGCCTTCTATTACGGAGGAATAGACATTCTTTCTTCAGGGTTTAAAAATGGACAATCTGCTAGTGGTTTGGACAAGTTTGGTTATAACCTCGTAGAGGGGTACCTGTCTGGTCCTATTTTATTTAAAAAGAATGCTGACGGCACTAAAGACAAGCCTCTCCTTGGATTCTTCTTGTCTGGTAACTACAATAGTCAAGTAGATCCCAGACCAACTTTTGATGGCGTTCCTTTTCTAAAACAAGGAGCTAGAGAGAGTCTTATCAGTAACCCACTTAGAGTGAACTACGGACCTGACGGCACCCCAAGTGGTACTCTTAGCAATGCGGATTATTTAAGAACAGAGGATATAGAAACATTAGCCACTAGACAAAATGTAGGTGTACAACAAGCTTCACTTACTGCTAAATTCGATGTTGCTACAACTCCTACTGTAAATTTATCATTCGGTGGTTCTGGTTCGTTTCTATCTCGGAACAACTTTTCTTATGACAACATGCTCATGAACTCCGATAACAATTCTCTCCAGCAAAACTTAGACTGGAGAGCATACGGAAAGTTTAGCCAGCGCTTTGAAAACAGTCAAGAATCTTCAAGTAATGTGAGTAACATATACTATACGTTGATGGTAGATTATTCGCAAAATACTGTGTCGGTTCAAGATGAGAAACATAAAGACAACTTTTTTAGGTACGGTCATGTTGGAGATTTTCAGATCGATAGAAGAAATTTTTATGAGCCTACTGCTGAGAACCTATACATTTGGGAGCAAACTGGTAACAACGAACAAGTAAATGTCACTTATTCACCCAGTGAGTTTAATCCTAGTGCCTCAGCCATTAATTCACAGTATTTCTCTGGACTTCCAGATGAAATCCTGACAGATTTACAACTCAATAATATTCTTAATAACCTTTCTTTACCTTCTAATTATAACTCTAGCTTAAATAGCCCATATGGCAGCTTAATCTCAGTTCAAAACGGTGGAGCAATACAAAATGGACAGGAAATAAACGAAACGTATGGCTTGTGGAACTACATCGGAACACCTGCAAATACTTTCCAAAAGCAGTTTCAATCTCAAATTAGGTTTACTGGATCTGGTTCTGCAGACGTAGGGAATCACGCTATCCAAATCGGGTTTGAGTATGAGCAACGGAAGGATGCTTTTTACGGTCTAGCTCCTGTTGGATTATGGAATTTAGCTAGGCTAAATGCTAATAGTCATGTTACTGAAATTAACACTGCAGACATATCAAGTATAGATAATGTTGGTTCTATTTCTTACATAACCTATAATACATTAGTTGGTGAAAACCAATCATCTCTCAGTAGAAACCTACGGGAATCTTTAGGTCTATCTCAGGATGGGTCAGACTACATCAATATAGATGCACTCGATCCTGATGCATTTGACTTATCCTTCTTTTCACCTGACGAATTACTTAACGGAGGGAATAACCTGGTTTCTTATTATGGCTTTGATCATTTAGGAAACAGAATAAAAGGGACTAGACCATCTCTAGATGATTTCTTTAACGATAAGGAAGATGACGAATTTACCAGATCAATAGGTGCATATGAACCAATTTACATTTCTGGTTTCCTTATGGACAAGTTTGCTTTTGATGATATCATTTTCAATGTAGGTGTAAGAATAGATAGATTCGATGCTAACCAAAAAGTTCTAAAAGACCCTTATGTCGTTGGCCAAGCTATTACTTTAGGTGAAACTGATAACCAGATTGGAGGAAATGACATAGGATCAGTACCAGGAAACATAGGCAATGACTACGTCGTTTATGTAGATAATCCAAATGAGCCTACAAGCGTTGTAGGATACAGAGATGGAGACACATGGTACAATGCCGCTGGAACAGTAGTAGATAATCCTGTTAATGCTCTGCAATCGTCCACTGGGTTTCCGCGCCATATCTAGTAGGAAACGGGGATGCAGCCTTAAATTCGGATGCCTTTAAAGATTACACCCCTCAAGTGAACATTATGCCAAGAATTGCTTTTTCATTCCCTATCTCAGATGAAGCTCTATTCTTTGTTTTAGAGTTTACACAAAGACCAACTTCGAGTAATATTTTCAACCCCACTGATTACTTTTTCATAGCAAATCAGAACGACTTAATTAACAACCCTGATTTAAAACCATCCAAAACTATCGATTACGAACTTGGATTCCAACAGGTGTTATCAAAGACATCATCACTAAAAATATCTGCATTTTATAGAGAGCAGAGAGATGATATCCAAGTTAGAAATTTTACAGCTGCTTACCCTAGGCAGTATCGTGCATTTGGTAACATAGATTTTGGAACTGTAAAAGGTTTAACTATGAACTATGACTTGAGAAGAACAGGAAACATAAGATTAAATGCTTCCTACACACTTCAGTTTGCAGATGGAACAGGAAGTAATACTGAATCTACTCTCGCACTGATTAATCAAGGACTACCTAACTTAAGAACAACCAATCCTACAAGTAGAGATCAAAGACATCGATTCGTTTTAACTATGGATTATAGATATGGTAGCAAGAAAGATTATAACGGCCCTATGGTATTCGGGAAGCCTATACTGGCAGACTTTGGAATTAACTTAGTTGGAGACTTAGGTTCTGGAACTCCCTATACTGCTCAAGAATTAGCGACGCCTATCACTGGAGAGCTAAGTCCTGCTACTAAAGGCTCTATCAACGGTTCTAGATTACCATGGTTGGTGAATACAAGCTTCCAAGCAGATAAGAACTTCACTCTTAACTTAAATAACAAAGAGGGAGACGAAGCTAAAACAGTTAACCTAAACGTTTACTTACTTGTTAATAATCTACTTAATGTAAGAAACATTATAGGCGTTTATAGATTTACAGGTACTCCTGATGATGACGGATGGTTAGCTTCACCAACTGCAGAGCAGAATATTCAAAGTCAGAATGATTCTGAAGCTTTTGTTGATTTATACAACGCATATACAAACGATTACCGAAACATAGCTTCTCCTAGAACTATCAGATTAGGTGTTAATCTATCATTTTAAAATACAGTCAACATGAATATGAAGAAATTAATCGCGCTGTTAACGCTAATTTTATTCTTAAGCATTCAAGCAGATGCTATGCGCTATGAATGGCGTGATAAAGACGACTCTAAGCAATCAGCTACTAAGGCTGCTGCATGTTCACCTGCTACTGAATTAGTGTTAATGCAGTATAATAACGTGCGTGCATTGATAGAGACAGGAGGAAGTATGTGGCAAGATAGATCTACTAGTAGAGCATTTTATAGGATACCCGCTGAAGGAAATGTATCCGTAATATATGCCGGTGCACTATGGCTAGGTGGATACAGCCCTGATCAGCAGCTAAAATTGGCAGCTGTTACTTTTAGAGCAAATGGGAATGACTTTTGGCCTGGTCCTTTGACCATAGACGGAAATGCAGAAATTGAACCAGAAGTTTGTGAAGAATATGATAGATTCTTTTTAACTGAAAGACAATGGTCAGAGCAACATAGAGCTTGGTTTGATTGTCAAAATGACCCACTTTGTAATCCTTTAGTTGAATTCCCGAATGGATATGTGGTACCCTCAGAATTTTATGAATATCCTGCTCATGGGAACACTAGTTTATCACAAGATTATTACTTAGCTCCCTTTTATGATTATGACGGTGATGGTAACTATGACCCAGACTCAGGTGATTACCCATGGTATGATTTAACAGGCGATGTGGATTGTGCTAACAAGTCTAGAGAAGATACTATTCCACTTTTTGGTGATCAAAAATATGTGGTGGATTTTTAATGATAAGGGAAATATACACACAGAAACTGGCGGAGATCCAATTGGTATGGAAATTAGAGCCCAAGCATTTGCTTTTGCCACAAATGATGAAGTAAATTCTATGACTTTCTATAATTATGAATTAATTAACCGTGGAACTCAAACGTTGTTTGAAACTTATTTTGGGTGTTTCACCGATGGAGCACTAGGCGATCCTTATGATGATTATGTAGGGTGTGATGTGAACCGTGGTTTAGCCTACTACTACAACGGAGATAATTTTGATGGAGATAACTCAGGATATCTAGGATATGGGAATAGCCCCCCAGCAGTAGGCGTTGATTTTTTTGAAGGCCCTTATCCAAGATTATGATGGAATAGAAGATGGAAGCCCGGAGACTACAAACAACCCACTTTCTGCCGAAGAAGCCTTTGCAGGTAATGGTATTCCGTACAAAGGGCTAGGAATAGGTTACGGTGATGATAACATTGATAACGAACGTTTCGGTATGAGAAAATTCCTTTACTATAACATAGGTGGAGGACAAAATGGAGATCCCGAAACTGCTCTTGAACATTACAACTACCTTATTGGTATCTGGAGAAATGGTCTTCCAATGACTTATGGTGGAGATGGATTTCAAACCGGAAATGATCCAAATCAACTTGCAGACTTTATGTTCGGAGATGACACCGATGTAGTAGGATTTGGAACTGATGGAGATATAAGAGAACCATGGAGTGAGGTAACCGCTGAGAATAATCCTGGAGACAGGCGTTTTATTCAATCTGCTGGGCCATTTTCATTAGCACCTGGAGATTATAACAACATTACAGTAGGTGTCGTTTATGGGAGAGCGTTAAGCGGTAACCAATTCGAATCTGTAGAAGTTCTTAAGCAAGCTGATGATAAAGCGCAAGCCTTGTTTGAGAATTGTTTCAAAGTGTTGGAGGGCCAGATGCTCCGGATGTTACCATACAAGAACTAGACGAGGAAATTATCCTTTACTTAACTAATAATAACAGTATTAGTACAAATTATTTAGAAGAATTTGGAACTAACGGAGATGGCTTTGACGCAAGTATTCCAGAATTTAATGGTGCAGGTGAATTCCTTGATGAAGAAGCTAGAACTTACAAGTTTCAAGGTTATCAAGTTTACCAACTCGCAAATAACGAGGTTACAATTAATGAATTAAAAGATTTAACAAGTGCTCGATTAATAAAAACGCTTGACATACAAGATGGCATCGAATCTTTAGTTAATTGGACCTTTGATTCTGAAATTGGAGAAGTTGTTCCATCCTTAGAAGCGAGTGGAACAGATTCTGGCATAGAGCATAGTCTTTCAATTGTTGCAGATGCTTTTGCGACCGGAACTGGCGCATTAGTTAATTATAAAACATACTACTTCTTGGTGTTAGCCTATGGCTATAACAACTATGAAGAATACAACCCTAGTTTAGGAACCGGTCAAGCTACCGTGTACAAATCTTCCAGAAAAGCAGCCGCTTCTGCTGTTAGAGTGCAAAAGGCCATTCCTCACCCTACAGAGTCGGAAGCTAACGGAACTTCATTATCTGCAGGTTACGGAGATGGAATACCTTTAACAAGGTTAGAAGGGATAGGTAATTCGACTAATACACTCGACTTCGCCTCATCAACAGAAAAGCAAATAATGTCTGGTGCACCTTGGAAAGTACAGCAAACTACTTATGCACCAAATGGCGGACCTATATCCGTAAAAGTTATAGACCCACTCGCATTAAAGGATGCATCTTTCACCCTTAAGTTAGCCAAAGACAATGAGGAAATTGACACCGCTAATTGGGTTCTTATTCATGAAGAGACAGGTGACTCAATAAAGTCTACAAATACTATTGAAGTATTAAATGAAGAGTTACTGCTAGACTTCGGACTAAGTATCACTTGGACCCAATACGTTAATCCTTTTCCGGATGTAAATAATTTCAGAGAGCCATTAGAAGCTACTCTAGAATACGCTGATTCTAACTCCCCATGGTTATCTGGCATACCAGATGGTGAAGGATTCTTTGATCTTAACTGGATTAGATCTGGTATCTCCGTAGAAGACGGATTAGAACCAGATCCAGATCTTGTTAACTATGATGATTACATAGCTATAGACCCAGAAGAGGAATATGAAGGACTTTTAAACGGGACAGTAGCTCCATATACACTGACCTCGTACTCGGCTTTTGCAGAGGCTAGCGGTGTTCTAATTAATGTAGCTCCAAACATTGAAAGTTTGAAGGGTAGCTCATTGACTATTGGAAATAGAAATAACCTTACCGACATTAATAATGTCGATATCGTAATGACAAGCGACAAAACGCTATGGACTAGATGTCCAGTGTTAGAAATGCAGTGGAATCCTGGATTGGTTCAAACATCAGAGGTTCTAGAAAGCTACAACTCTGATGGTTCTAAAATGAGAACAAGGAGACACCCTTCTGTAGATAAAAACGGATTGTACTCAGGACAGACCGGGTTTAATGCTGCAGACGGTTCTCTAAATGGTCAACAACCGGAAGGGATGGGCTGGTTCCCAGGATATGCAATCGACTTAGATACTGGAGAACGATTAAATATGGCTTTTGGAGAAGACGAGCTGGTTAGGTTCTGAAAACGGTAGAGATATGATTTGGAACCCGACCTCCACTCTGTTTGATAATGGAGGGTTATTAGGTGGCGGACAGCACTGGGTTTATATCTTTAAGAACACCATAAACTCTCAAACAGATGAAGATTTAATGCCAGGATATGACGGGGGTAATTTCCTTTATCAAAACCTAGTGCTAGACGATAATCTAAGAGATGTATACAGATCATGCACTTGGGTCTATGGCCCTAGGTTAAATCAAGGATTTGACCTACTCAGTGCTAGAAGACGGCCTTATTCCAAGTGATGCTAGGATAAGACTAAGAGTAGCTAAAGAGTACGGAAAATTCAGTCCTGCTGATGCGGATATTGATGACGATACGGCTCAAGAAGCTGCGCAGAATCACTTTAATCCTATGTATACCTTTGATACTAGCTCTATAGCGTCAAGGTCTGAAGATGGCGAGACTTTAGCATCCGTACTAGATGATATAGGTATCGTGCCTAATCCATATTATGCTTACTCTGACTATGAGGAAACTAAACTGGATAATATAGTTAAGCTCATTAATCTTCCTTATGACTGTGATATCTCGATTTACAATTTATCTGGAACATTAATACGACAATACCAAAAAGCTGACCCCGTGACGTTCCTTGATTGGGATTTAAAAAATCAAGTGAATATTCCGATAGCCAGTGGTATATATTTAATTCATATCAAAACTGATCAAGGTGACAGAATCATTAAATGGTTCGGAGTGATGAGACCAGTAGATTTAGACAACTTCTAATATAGAACAGAACTACTATGAACAGAATTATTAAAATTTCGAGTATCCTAAGTCTAACCGCTCTTATGGCAATGCCTTTTAGCGCAGACGCAGGAAATAAGGATAGAGCAGGTTCAGCTGGAGCTTCTCAACTTCTCATTAATCCATGGGCCAGGAGTGGTGGATTGGCTAATAGTAACATGGCATCTATACGAGGAGTCGAATCCATTTATTTGAATGTAGCTGGTTTAGCTTTCACAAAGAGAACAGATACTCAGTTTGTTACTAACACTAATGAGAGGTCTAGTAGGAACTGACATTGATATCAATTCATTTTCACTAGGTCAGCGTGTAGGAGAAACATCTGTGCTTTCTTTATCAGTTACTTCTATGAGTTTTGGAGATATCCCAATCACTACAGAAGCCATACCTGAAGGAGGAATAGGAAGTTTCTCCCCCACATTTTCTAACCTAGCGCTAAGCTACGCTAAAGAATTCTCGAATAGTATTTACGGTGGTCTTACTCTTAGAGTAATCTCAGAGACTATTTCTAACGTAAAGGCTTCAGGTATAGCGTTTGATGCCGGAATTCAATACATCACTGGAGAGCGAGACCAAATCCAATTTGGTATAGCCCTAAAAAATGTGGGGCCCACAATGACCTATTCTGGCGACGGACTCTCTGAAGCTGTAACAGTAATTTCTAACGGAACCTCTATCAACTTGAACCAAAAGTCAGCTGATCTAGAATTACCAAGTCTTATTAATATTGGATTTGGATATAACTTCTTATTAAATGATAAGATGGAACTCCAAACGTCTGGCCAGTTTACGAGTAATTCTTTTAGTAGAGATCAGATAGGATTAGGAGCTGCATTTGACTATAATAAGTTATTTCAGCTCAGGGCAGGGTATCTATGGGAAGATAAAATCACCGATGACATCGAAAGAACAACAGCATTAACCGGCCTAGCCGGCGGACTGAGCGTAAATGTCCCAATAGGTGAGAATGAGTCTAGAATAGGCTTTGACTATTCATACCGAACGTACCGTTCGATTTGATGGTGTACACTCAATAGGTGTTCATATCGAATTATAGAATAAAAATTAAATATCTTTGTGGTAAGAAATAAGAAAACCCCTCTGGGGTTTTCTTATTTCTAATTAAACATTATTTGGACCTCTTCAAATACATTACAATGAGTCAAATTACATACTATACCGAGGAAGGATACAACAGATTGAAAGACGAACTTCACAATCTAAAGTCAGACCAACGACCTAAAGTAATTCAGTCTATAGCTGAGGCAAGGGACAAAGGAGATTTATCTGAGAATGCAGAATATGATGCCGCCAAAGAAGCTCAGGGTCTTCTAGAAGCACGAATCAATTTCTAAGATGGAAGAATCTTATGGCATGCGCTACGGATAATAGATGAGTCTCAGATAGATAATTCCAAGGTTTTTATTCTCTCGAAGGTCAAGATAAAAAACACCGCTAACAATATGATAGTGGAGTATACCTTGGTAGCGGAAAACGAAGCTAACCTTGCACTAAAGAAAATCTCTATCGACTCTCCGATCGGGAAAGGTTTGGTAGGTAAAATAGTAGGAGATTTCGCCGAAGTTGAAGGTGCCTGCCGGAAAAATCACTTTTGAGATTCTCGAAATCAACCGGTCATGAGTTCGATTTTCTCTAAAATAATAGCAGGTGATATCCCATGCTCATAAAATAGATGAGAACGAGGAGTTTCTGGCCTTCTTAGATATTATGCCCTTGGCTACAAGGACACGTTCTAGTAATCCCTAAGATAGAAGTAGACTATATCTTTGATATTGAGGACGACCTTCTCTCTAGGATGATGGTTTTCGCCAAATCTGTAGCCAAAAAAGTGGGAGGTAAAATAGAGTGCAAAAGAATCGGTGTAGCTATAATTGGATTGGAAGTTCCACATGCACATATTCATTTGGTGCCATTGCAAAGCGTATCTGATATTAACTTCGAAAAAGCTAAATTGTCTCTCACGTCTGAAGAGCTGGAGTCTATAGCCAGGGAGATTAACAGTTAATCTAGTTCTGCCGCACTAATTATAGCTGTCCATATACTCAGCTTATTATTCTCATAGCGTGTCCAAATCGGTCTAATATGCCCTTCTGAAACGGATATGTTATTGTAATCTCCAAAGAACACTTTGGGACTTGGAGTAAAACTGCTTTCACTAATCTTAAAGTCCGTAAAACTTAAGCCTCCATTAGAAGACGCAGACAAATAAACGTCTGTAGCATTTCCTTCTGTGTCTCTTCGGTCATAGTAAACCACATAAATAGAACCGTCAGACTGGTCCACATCAAACCATGTGAAAAACTGATGCCTCTCTGAATCGTCTTGGTTTACCTTGGTAGACCGGCTCCAAGATTCTCCGTGATCATCTGAATAAATCATCCAAATATCGGTATCGCTCAAGCCATTCCTTTGATCTGACCAGTTCACATATACTTCTACCATGATAGGCTCCACCAGACAAGTCCACCTTTACAACTGGCATTCCGTTACATCTATTAATGCCCGGAATCTCCTGAGCCCAGCCCCCTGCAATAGTACCTGCTAGAATATCATTATCCAACCAAGTCTCCCCTTCATCAAATGACCTATCGAAGTAAATATTCTCATTAATCGCCCATGCTACATAAATCTCTCCGTTTGGACCTACAGCTGGCACCGCTCCTTCTGTAGTTTCATCATCATCTAAACAATCTCCCGCTATTTGAGAAATCCTTACAGGAACAGAGAATTCCTTGGCTCTTTTATCAGACTTCGCGAAAAGAATAACAGTACTATCACCTTCTTCAGATGAATCATATTTGTCAAACTGAGTCCAAGTGACATAAATATCCTGATTCTTAGGATTAGTAACAGCCCATTCTTTGTCCTGATCCTTAGACCCGTTTAGTCCTATCCCTACCCCCGTCACTCCATTTCTTCATATTCTTAGAGCGCTGACATACTATTCTATCCAACAAGCTTTCATCACTCCACCCTAAACCCGAAGGATTACTCAGGTGAAGGTAATAGAAATGACCTTTGGCATTAGCTACCAAGCAAGGGTCTCCAAAAACTCCCATGCTCGATTCTAAATTTTCTATGCGCCATGTATATCCGCCATCATCAGATGCATATACCTTATCTAATATGGCGGCTGCCATAATTTTCTTTGGGTTTTTAGGATGTATGGCTATTGAGGGCTCGCAAGGCGCATAGCCTTTCCCATCGGCTATATCTATCTGTACATTTAGAAATTTCTCTCCTGACTGACCCCATGCTAGGGCCGAACAGATTAAGAGAACTAAAATTAAAATAACACGCATTTTCATTTCTTTAGATTGTCTTTAATGGCTGTCAATGTAGATTTAAGCTCCTTATGAATTTCTAAAAGCTCCTTTTCATCAAGTCCCTCTATATCAACTGTATTATGACTATGAACTTCGCCTGGCTCGTGATTACACTTGGGCTCATATCCTTTTAATTCAGGTATTATTTTATCTAAGCTCTCCAAGGCCAATTTCTGATCCATTAGTAGTTTCTGGATGATAGGTCACTAAGATTCCACCACGGAATCTAATGGGTCTGTAATGGTAGTGACCTTTTCTATTCTGGACCTCACCTCAGCTTTAGCCGAGTTAAGGTCTTCCCAAAGCCTCACGTTAATTTCTACTACTTCCTTCATCACAGGGCTCTCCTCATGGTTATGCCCACAACAAGCAAATCCAAACACGAACGAGCTCATAAAAGCTAAAATTATACTATTTTTCATTTTTCATTTTTTGGTACAGGGTCATAGCCCCATGTTCCTCGAGGTCTGCACTTCGATACCCGAACTATACTTAGCCACAATCCTTTAAATGCTCCCCACTCTTTAAACGCTTCTACTGCATATTGACTGCACGTAGGCTCATGCCTGCAGTTAGCCCCTAATAACGGACTAAGTAATGCCTGATAAATCCTTACTAAAAGTATAAATAATCTACTGAGCATACTTATAACGTATCTAAAAGTATTAAAAGTGCCGCACCAAAACCTATTCCAGAGACCCCTATTCTCCAGTGACCCAATTTTATTCCTAAAAAGGCGCATTAAAGTCCACTGTGTAGTCAGAATTAAAACAACCACCGCTATTTGTGCTACTTCTACTCCTAGGTTAAATCCAATTAACTGACCGAGGAAATTTTCTCCTGGATCTAACTTTATTCGAATCATACTGCCTATAGCCAAACCATGAATAGACCCGCAGGTTATAGTCAGCAGATAAATAAGTGTTTTTCCTTTCTCAATCAAGCCTTTTTGTCTTTCTGGTTTACACCAATTCACTATGGCTGTAATAAGTATGGTGAAGGGGATAAATACCTCTGCCCATGAGCGCACAGAAGGCGCGTAGCCTAATGCAGAAAGGACAAATGTGAATGCATGCCCAATGGTAAATGCGGTGACTAACCAAAATATTCTCTTCAACATAGAATAATCATAACTAGCGCACAGCACGAGCAAAAACAGAATGTGATCCACAGCATCTAGGCAAAAAATATGTGCCATTCCTTCAGAAAATGCTTGGAAGAGTTGATTCATGTTCTAAGTGATTCGATCATACTGATACACGTCAAACGAAAATTTATGCTTTTCATCAATTTCATTTGAAAAAAGTAATGTCTTCTTCCATTCAGCCTCATTCCATTTAGGGAAAAATGCATGCGCCCCTGGAAATTCTGCTTCTATATGAGTGATGTACATTCTATTTACCACCTTTGTTTTTAGGGCTAAGTCGTAAACCTGCCCACCTCCTATAACGAAGATTTCTTCATCCTCTTCTTCCCACGCTAACTCTAATGCTACATTTAAATCATTAGTCACGTATACTCCTTCTTCCAGAGTACTGGGAGTTCTAGAGAGAATGATGTTTCTCCTATTTGGCAGTGGTCTCCATCTATCTGGAATAGAATCCCAGTTTTTTCTACCCATAATTACTGGATGACCTGACGTAGTCTCCTTAAAAAACCTCATGTCTCTAGGAAGAGACCACATTAAATCGTTGTCTTTTCCTATCTCTAAATTTTTACCCGCGGCTACTATAATGGAAACTAAGCTCATTGTTTTTTAGCGTTGCAACGCCAATATTTTTAAACCGCTACAGCAGCTTTAATGTGTGGATGTGGATCGTAATTCTCTAACGTAAAATCTTCAAATGTGAAATCCATCAGGTTCTTTACCTCTGGATTTAACTTCATCTGAGGCAGTGGTCTAGAATCTCTACTTAACTGTATATCTGCCTGCTCCATGTGATTACTGTAAATATGTACATCACCAAATGTGTGCACAAAATCACCTACTTCATAGCCGCATACCTGAGCTATCATCATAGTTAAAATGGCATAAGAAGCTATGTTGAAGGGAACTCCCAAGAATACATCAGCACTTCTCTGGTATAACTGACAACTCAGCTTTCCATCTGCCACATAAAACTGAAATAAACAGTGGCATGGCGGAAGTGCCATGTCATCAAGCACCGATGGATTCCAAGCCGAAACTATATGCCTTCTGCTGTCTGGATTATTCTTTAAAGAGTCTATTAATTTTTCTATTTGATCTGTTTGAGATCCATCTGGATTAGGCCAGCTTCGCCACTGATGTCCATAAACAGGTCCTAAATCTCCATTTTCATCAGCCCAAGCATCCCAAATTTTCACTCCATTATCTTTCAAATATTTAATATTCGTGTCTCCTTTCAGAAACCAAAGTAATTCATGGATGATAGACCTTAGGTGCAGCTTTTTAGTGGTTAATAAAGGAAATCCTTCTGCCAAATTAAAACGCATTTGATACCCGAAACAGCTGGTAGTTCCTGTCCCTGTTCGGTCAGATTTTGCCGTTCCGTTTTCTTTTACGTGCTTTAATAACTCTAAGTACTGATTCATTTTCCTTCCTTTTCTACAAATTTCCGATTTGACTCTCGCTCTACCAACTATTGTTGAGAACTAAGCCTTCACTTTTAACTCTTTTTTTATTTGCAACGCTACATCCTTAGCGCCTTCTAGTGTTTCACTTAGTATGGTCACATGCCCCATTTTTCTGTAAGGTTTGGTGTCAGCCTTTCCGTATAAATGGATGGTCACTCCTTTTTTAGCCAGTACCTCAGCTATACCCTCATACTTAACAGCTCCAGTAAAAGCTTCTTGGCCTAGTAAGTTTAACATTACAGCTGGCGAAAGTAGTTCGGTATTTCCCAGAGGCAAATCTAGCACCGCTCTCATGTGCTGCTCGAACTGCGATGTATGGCAGCTTTCTATCGTATGATGACCGCTATTA
>CAJJDD010000018.1 GCA_905182895.1 Flavobacteriales bacterium UBA4466 | reverse complement strand
AAGGAATAGGTGAAATCCCTATCAAACAAATGGCTACCTTCAGCTTATGGAATTCCATGGAAGATGTTCGGAAATTCGCTTACAATAGCAAAGAACACAAACAAGCCATCAAGATGACTCGTGAATTGGACT
Organism: Flavobacteriales bacterium UBA4466; assembly: GCA_905182895.1. Taxonomy (GTDB): domain Bacteria; phylum Bacteroidota; class Bacteroidia; order Flavobacteriales_D; family Sanyastnellaceae; genus ASP10-05a. Next base: position 39,997 of record CAJJDD010000018.1, on the reverse strand, counting down.
GGTACTCTGAAGAATTGTTTGCTCGTTTTCAGCCTTATAAACTAGTTGGAAATTGGGAAGGAATTGAACTGATTTGAGATTAAAATTTACGAAGCTTGTGCGACCGACAAACCTATCAACTTATCAACCTTTCTCCGCCACCAAAGTCATAACTCCATGACTCTTACTCATACCAAAATATCGTTTCATATTAAATCCAACCATTCCTCTTACGTATCCCCAAAATTCTGACTGCATATTTTTCTCCCAATTAATGTTTTTACGCTCCATTTCACTCATCCAGTATAAGTTGTAAGGGTCTAGCGTTCCTTTTTCATCTAGGTGTGTAATCTTCCAGCCAGTTTCATTTAGCAGTATTTCTATGTTGCTGGGCGAGAATAAATGGGTATGCCTAGGAGTGTGGTAACCGGCCCAATCCTTTCCGTATTTCTTTCTGCTCTCTGAACTAAAATTGGGGATTTCTATGACCAACTTACTCGAAGGCTTGACCAGATTGGCTAGCTTTTCTAAGGTTTCTTTCGGGTTGTAATCATGCTCTAGATAGTGCCACATCGAGATAATATCTGGCTTTAAATCTTCTGAAATCGAATGCACGTCTCCTATTGACAGGTCTAGCTTCCCATAACTTGCAGCCGAGCCACTCCAGCCTTCATCAGAGAAATCTATGCCATGGGATTTGCATTTAAACTTTTCTTGGCATACCTGGAGAAATGTGGGTTTACCACATCCTAAATCTAACAGGACAGACTGATCATCAGCTGAGCAATGTATGGCCAATACCTCTGCCCTCTTTTCATCTGTATCTCGCTGGTCTTTTTCTACTAAATGAGCATACTTCCCCCATGCTTCCGAACCTCTGTATGGAAGATAATACTGGGTATAATAATCCCCTAATTCAGACAGTGGAACTCTGGGGTTTAGAAATACCAGTTCACAGTCTGCGCATTGATCAAAATTGTATGTTCCGCGCCCATCATGCATCATAGAAGTAGTATTCTCGAAGCTCGAAATATTCGTACTCCCACAAACAGAACAAGCAGATAGCGCTAAAGATGGAGAAAGGTGCGGCATATAAAGTGATTAGAATAAGGGAAATTAAAAATATTAATGTTACAATAATGAAGATTGTAATGGAGTAACTGGAAATGCTAATCGCTCTACAGCCTTCCGAGTAAAACCTATGTCATTTATTCAAGAATGATTCTTTTTTCGACTGATCCATCATCATAGATGTACAATAATAGAGTATTCTTTTTATCAGTTGATTGCCTCCCTAATATATCCACAACATTAATTAGAGTTCTTTCCAGATAAGGCTCAGTTGTAACAGCAGCGTAAGCCAATTGACACCTATAAGCAGTGGTACACCATATATCTTAGGTCCTAAATTATTTCCGTAATAGTAAGAACCGAACAGCCAATCGTTATGTACGCCTATCCATTCTACTACCATTCCTGTCATGAACACAAATCCGGCTACTTTAATACTCTTTTCTGATAAAATGGGATAGCAAAGTATAAGAAAAAATAGCGCAACTAAAAGGTTGATTGTAGTCTTAGAGAGAAACCATTCTGAGTCTCCTACACTCATGCCTATAATTGCAGAAACATGAAAAAGCCACACCATAAAAATGCCCAAATACATTACTTTTTTATTTTCTGATAGGTGCTCTAACATATTTATTACTTAATGAGGTCTGAAACTATTTTGGCCGAAAGTAAGCATAATGGAATTCCTCCACCTGGGTGAACACTTCCACCGCAGAAGTATAGCCCTTTTAACCTACTCGTGAAATTTGGATGACGGAGAAAAGCAGAAAATTTAGAATTACTGCTCGACCCGTATAATGAACCTCTATGAGAACTCGTCTTAGATTCTATAGTTCCCGGGTCTAGAATTTCTTCTGTCACTATGTGCGTAGCAATATTTATTCCCAGCACTCGATTGATTTTCTGCTGGATATGGGTTCTAGCTTTCTTTATCAACACATCCCAGTCTTGCCCAAAATTACCAGGAGCATTTATCATCACAAACCAGTTTTCGCCTCCTTTTGGAGCGTCTGAGGAATCTGACTTGGAAGTAATATTGATATAAACCGTAGGGTCGTCTATCAAGTCTTTCGTCTCAAATAGATGCTTGAACTCCTCTTTATAATTCTCTGAAAACAAGATGTTGTGTAAATCCAACTCTGGAAAAGTTCTGTTCACTCCCCAGTAAAAAATTAGTGCTGAACTAGATCTTTCTTGTTCCAGTATTTTAATAGGTTGTACAGAATCTTTCAGTAGGTTTTGGTAACTAGTAAACACATCTGCATTAGAAACTACGATATCAGAATCATAAACTCCTTTGGCTGTAATCACCCCTTCTGCCCTTCCACTCTTGTGTTTTATTTTTTGTACAGGCTCCTTGAAGTTAAACTCCACACCTTTCATTACCGCATAATCATAAAGACTCTGACTAATGGATTTCATACCTCCCTCTGGCAAAAAAGTTCCATAGTGCATTTCTAGATGTGGAATCATACTCATGATTCCTGGGGTTTGGTATGGTGTAGAGCCATTGTAGGTAGCGTATCTATCGAAAAGCTGTACCAGTTTTGCATCTTTGAAATGAAGGGTGTTTTCTTGGTGCAGGGTATTGTTTATTCCTAGACCAGCTGATTTAATTAGAGATTTAAGCGTGGCCATACTCATATAACTCCTTACCTTATGAAGGGACTTTTCTAGAAATATGTGAGCTGTAGCATCGTATTTTTTCTGGCTATTGGTCAAGTATTTTTGTAACGCTATTTCCTCTACATCAAAAGTTTCTGTAGCTTCTTTTATAAAGGTCGTTCTATCTGCATTAACTGTAAATCTAGTGCCATCTTCCCAAAAATAATTACAGATAGTTTCCTTCTTTTTGTACCTAAAATAGTCCGCGGGATTATCATCAAACAATTCAAACAATTCATCCACAAAATGCGGCATCGTAAAAAGTGACGGTCCAGTATCAAACCGATAGCCCGCAGATTCTAGATTGTGAATTTTACCTCCCGGGTAATCATTGGTTTCGAACACTTGTACTTCATATCCTTTAGCTCGAAGTCTTAAGGAAGCAGCTAATCCAGCTATTCCAGAACCTATGATGAAACAATTTCTCCACCGTTTACTACTGCTGGCGCTGCAAATTTAAGTCGTTTCATAAACTGGAATGTTTCGGATTTTAAACGAATAGTAATTTCATTTCAACCAAAAAAAAAGCGCATCTAGATAACTCCAGATGCGCTTTTAAACTAGTTTTCTTTTTAAGCCTATCTATCGATAGAACCAGTCACACGCTGCATGAATTCATTCATGGCTTGCTTCTCTGGTTTACCAGATTTTATGGCTGTGTTTACCTCCAAAGCACCATACATATTAGACAACAACTCTCCTATAACATCTAGCTCATCATCTTTTATGGCAGATGATTCGGTTAGATTCTCTAAGGTTTCTATGGCCTCGAGCACATAGTCTTGGTCATTCTCTTGAATAAACGTATTCAAGTGTTTAATTACTGGTAATCTCATCTACGAATTCTTTTAAGACATCTGCTTTATTAGTTTGAATCTGCTTTACCAACTGCCCATTTTTGAACGCTGCGAAGGTGGGTAAGTTGTCCACATTGGCCATCTTTCTGCTTTCAGGAAGTTTTTCTGCATCTACCATCACGAATTCAGCATTTTCATGCTCTGCAGCCATTCTTTTAAACTTAGGCTTCATAATTCTGCAGTTTCCACACCAGCCAGCTGAATACTGCACTAATACAGTATCATTTGATTTTACTGTAGACTCTAAGGTATCTTCTGTTAACTCTGTAAACATGCGTTTTAATCTATTTTAGTTCATCGAAAGGTACTCTGCAGTTCCTTTTCTGTCTGCTGACATAGCTGTTTTTCCTTCCTTCCCAGTTAGCTGGACATACTTCTCCATTTTTCTGAACGTGCGTAAAGGCATCGATAAGCCTTAAAAACTCATTTACATTTCTTCCAACTGGCATGTGATTTACTCCCTCATGGAATACTACACCATCTTCATCCAATAAATAAGTAGCTCTGTAAGTAACGCTGTCTCCAGTTACTATCTCAGCATCTAAATCCTCATCATAAACCACTTCTTGTATATCTAAAATCTCTAAAATAGAAGATAGGTTTCTGTTCGTGTCAGCTAAAAGGGTATACGTTACTCCCTCTATTCCTCCTTGGTCTTTCGGTGTGTTTAACCACGCGAAATGAACTTCTGGAGTATCACATGAAGCTCCTATTACGATAGTGTTTCTTTTTTCGAACTCACCTAAAGCCGCTTGAAAAGCATGAAGCTCAGTAGGACAAACGAATGTAAAATCCTTTGGGTACCAAAAAAGTAACACCTTCTTCCCGTTATTCTTAGCTTCTTCAAAAACGTTTACTTTGATCGTATCACCCATTTCGTTCATGGCAGATACTTCTAGACTTGGAAATTTTTTTCCTACAATTGACATTGGATTTCTTTTTTTAAATTTTCCGCAAAAGTAGGAGTTATTAAGCTTAGATATTATCAATTTTAACTAACATTGCTATCGATTTTATCAATAATGAATTTTCAACAATTAGAGTATGTCTTATAATCCTATCGACAATTGGAGGTTATACGCCTTAAGAGAGTTGAACTTTAAATGTCTAAGGTTAAGCAGTAAAGAAGATCACTTCGAAACACTTCTGCATGCAAGAGAGATGAGCATTATTTACCAGAGCCCTTATACCAAGGGAAGAACTATCGGTATACTGTCAGAATTGCCAACGGGAGAAAGAGCTTCGCAAACGTTCATTAGCAAAGAAGAATCTTCAAACCTCTCTATTGATTCAAAGGTTTTCATTTAAAAATTTAAATGAAAAAGCCCCTTAAAATAAGGGGCTTAAAACTCACATATGTTTTCGTTATCTTATTTCAAACCATCGATCTTTGCTTTCATAGCATTATAGTCCTCCATTCTTTCGAAAGCGAAATAGATACTTTTAAGTGAGTTCATCACTTGAACATTCCTTGGCACCAAGCTCTAAAGCTTTTTCTAAGACCTTATGGGCCACGTCGAGCTTCTTCAGACTCTTTCTCTAAATTTTCAATTTCTGCTTGATTAAATTTTATAATGAACTCATTTATTTTTTCTTTTAGAAAAACTGAATTATTCACGTAGCTGGCCCCTAAATTATGATATGCGTCTAGATAACCTGTATCAATAGCGATGGCTTGTTTATATGCCTCAACGGCTCCAGAGTTATTCCCTAACTGATCCATGGCAGTTCCTAATACAAAATGAAGCATTGCATTCTTAGGGTCTTTTTCAATAGCCATTTTCAAATTTTCTTCAGCTTTTTCAAATTCTTTCGCTCTAAGGTAATAGTTCGTTTCTTGAATAAGGAATTCTGACTCCTCAGGGAACATCTCTTTGCCTTTTTTGATATACGTCAAACTAGCCTCTAAGCTATCTGCATTTTGGTACGCTCCTATTATTCTGTAATAGCACTGTTTAGCTTCATAACCAGTTTCTGCGCAACCTTCATACATTTCTAGAGCTTTATCTAAGTTCCCTGCACTTTCAAAACTCAAAGCAGCGTTAAACAATGAGTACATATATAAGGAATCCTTTTTGCCCGCATCGGCTAAAGTAGTAGCTGATAATTCGAAGTTTTTAGATGCTTTATCATAGGCCTTGTCATTATATGCATTTAGCCCACTGTTATAAGCTAGAGTAGATACGGCATTTAAACCAAAGATTATTTCATCTTCTTTTAGCCCTTTTGTATCTACTTCTTTAGCTTTTAAATAGGATTCTTTAGCTATAGTTAATGCTTGACCGCAAGTGTTATTTTCTGCAGATGCCATTAAATAATATATATCACCTCTATACACCCAAGTCTTAGATTTTAATTTTGACTTCTCATGCTTAATGGCTCTATCAATATATTTGGCAGCTTCTATTGGGTTATTTGAATCTCCACCCCTAAGGCTACATTTAGTATATGCTGTAGTTACGTCAGAAGACTTAGGTGTTCCTTCGATAACATCAGGACATTGTGCCGACACTCCGTATGCTGTTGCGATTGCTATTATTAGATTGATACTTTTCTTCATTTTTTAAATATTGCTTTGTTGATGTCAAAATTACTAATTTTCCATAGGACCTTAGACAATTTCAATGCCAGAATGCTAATAACGTATTCTATTACCTTATAAAAAAAAGCCATTCTAAATTTAAGAATGGCTTTTCTTAAACTTTAATATTCATTTATTCTGCTGAATTATTTTCAGGAGAATCGTCTTCTTCAGATTCGGATTCGCCATCCTCAGAAGTTGGTTCAGGAACGATAGGATCTCCGTTCTCATCTAGCTCGACTTCATCTTCTTCATCTTGTCTAATTACCTTAGCCACTGCAGCTATCTCATCATTTCCTTTTAAGTTTATTAAACGAACACCTTGAGTGTTTCTACCCATCGTCCTTAAGTCAGAAAGTTGTAACCTAATAGCGACACCAGATTTATTAATAATCATTACATCATCTTCATCTGTCACATTCTTTATAGCTATCAACTCACCAGTTTTATCCGTGATGTTGATGGTTTTAACTCCTTTACCACCTCTGTTGGTTACTCTGTAATCAGCTATAGCAGAACGTTTTCCATACCCTTTTTCTGCTACTACTAGAATGTCAGACTCATCTCCGCTGGTTACACAGATCATACCGATAACTTCATCTTTAGGACTTTGAAGAGTAACCCCTTTAACTCCTTGTGCAGTTCTACCAACAGCTCTTACCTTTTGTTCTGGGAAACGAATAGCTTTACCGCTCTTTAGAGCCATTACTATTTCATTTTCGCCATTCGTAAGTCTAGCTTCTGAAATGTATCATCTTCCTTAATAGTAATGGCATTAATTCCATTAGTTCTAGGTCTAGAATACTATAAATCTTCTTAGTAGAATCTATCCTATTCATTTGAACAGAATCACATTATTTCCATTAATGTAATCCTCATCCTTAAGATTTAATACAGGTATGTAAGCTAAGACCTTGTCATCAGACTCAATATTTAACAGATTCTGAATAGCTCTTCCTTTAGAAGTTTTACTTCCTTCTGGGACTTCAAATATTCTCATCCAAAAACACTTCCCTTTTTGTGTGAAGATCAGTAAATATTGATGATTAGTCCCTACAAATAAATGCTCTAAGAAATCTTCATTTCTTGTAGTACTCGCTTTACTCCCTACTCCTCCTCTATTTTGGACTTTTATATTCTCTTAAAGAAGTTCTTTTTATATATCCTGCATGAGAGATGGTAATAACTACCTCTTCATCAGGAATCATATCTTCAATAGATAAGTCAGCTCCAGAATATTCGATTTTACTTCTTCTTTCATCACCATACTTTTCCTTAGTTTCGATAAGCTCATCTTTGATGATCTGAAATCTTACTTCTTCACTTCCTAATATCTCTTCTAAACGAGCGATTGTTGTCATTAGCTCGTCATATTCTGCTTTTATCTTTTCGCTTTCTAGGCCAGTTAATTTCTGAAGCCTCATATCCAGAATAGCTCTGGCTTGAAGTTCAGATAATTCAAAGGTTTTCATCAACCCTTCTCTGGATCTCTCCGGAGTCTTACTAGCTCTTATTAACTTGATTACTTCATCTAAGTTGTCTAACGCTATTAATAACCCTTCTAATATATGTGCCCTCTCTTGAGCTTTTCTTAGTTCGTATTGAGTTCTTCTGATTACAACGTCATGCCTATGTTCTACAAAGTTTGATATTAAACTTTTTAAGTTTAACATCTCAGGCCTTCCTTTAACTAGAGCAATATTGTTAACTGAAAAAGAAGATTGAAGCGAAGTATACTTGTATAATTTGTTCAGCACTATATTAGGAATAGCATCACGTTTAAGTTCATAAACGATTCTCATTCCATTTCGATCAGACTCATCTCTAATTTCAGATATGCCGTCTAGTTTTTTATCATTAACAAGATCTGCTGTTTTCTTTATCATATCTGCCTTATTCACTTGATAAGGAATTTCATCTACGATAATCATTTCTCTCCCAGACTTCATCTCTTCAAACCTAGCTCTCCCCCTCATTACGATACGACCTCTGCCTGTTTCGAAAGCATCTTTTACACCTTCATAACCGTATATTGTTCCTCCTGTAGGGAAATCGGGAGCTTTCACATGCTGCATTAGCTCCTCAATGGTAACATCATTGTTCTCTATGTATGCTATTGTACCGTCTATTACCTCACTTAAATTATGAGGAGGCATATTAGTCGCCATACCTACTGCAATTCCGCTGGCACCGTTACACAATAAACTTGGTATTCTAGCCGGCAGTACTACGGGCTCTGATAAAGAATCATCAAAATTTGGTCTAAAATCAACAGTCTCTTTATCTAAATCTGCGAGCATTTCCTCGGCTATCTTTTTCAACCTAGCCTCAGTATATCTCATAGCTGCAGGATTATCTCCATCTATCGAACCACCCTCTTCTTGTCCATCTACAAAAGGATATCTCAATGACCAATCCTGGGCCATTCTTACCATAGAGTCGTATACGGAAGTATCTCCATGCGGATGGTACTTACCTAATACTTCTCCAACAATTCTTGCAGATTTCTTATGAGCTCTATTGCTTAGGACTCCTAAATCCAACATTCCGTATAGAACTCTTCTATGAACAGGCTTTAATCCATCTCTAACATCGGGTAATGCCCTAGAGACTATTACGGACATCGAATAATCGATGTACGCTGACTTCATTTCTTCTTCTATACTAATCGGTACTATTTTTTCTCCGTCTGCCATTTAGTCTGTTTTAAAAATTTAGCACGTCATTTGATATTAATTTATTTCAGACTAATTAAGTGAAAAATACTCTTCAAAACATTAGCCTAAATAAACATCAAATTTGCTCAACGCGCGAAGGTAAATCAACCGTTAGGACTAAGCCTCAGATTTAAGGTGGAATTATTCACAAAATTTGGTGAAAAATTGACATCTACGTGACGCATCAGTAGTCTTCCTATATTTAAATTTGATAATGCCGTGTAAGAATGTATATTGTGTAGTAATAACAAGTAAAGAAAACGAATAGATGGACGCTAAATTTTCAAAGAAAGTACGATCAGTAATAACTAATAGTAGAGAAGAAGCTGTGAGGTTAAATCACGGTTATATAGGTGTAGAACATCTTTTACTTGGAATAATTTTAGAAAATGACTGCATGGCGGTAAAAATTCTAGAATCATTAGATGTAGATATAAAGAAACTGAGAAACCTTATAGAGCTCTCTACTAAATCTTCTACTCCCAGCGTTACTGGTAATAAGAATACTATTCCTCTAGTTAAACAAGCGGAAAAAATATTAAAAATCACATAAGTAGAGGTGGAGCTTTATTGGGTGACAGGATTGAACATTTACTCTTATCTATTTTGAAGGATCAAGATAATGTGGCTACAAAGTCATTAGCTCAATTCCAAATCGATTACGATTTGGCTAAAGATGAATTCGAATCAATTATAGCAAACGACAAAGAAATGGATATGCCAAGAAGTGAATTCCCAGGGTCTCATGATGATGAAGATGAGATGCCTTTCAGCTCTGGAGGAAACGGAGGAAATGCAGGTGGAGGAAGACAAGGAAAGAAAGGTGACCCTAAAAGCAAGACGCCTGTTTTAGACAATTTCGGAAGGGATTTAACTAAAATGGCTGAAGAGAACAAGTTAGACCCTATAGTAGGCAGAGATGCTGAAATAGAGCGTGTTTCTCAAATCCTTAGCAGAAGGAAGAAAAACAATCCTATTCTCATAGGTGAACCCGGTGTTGGTAAATCTGCTATAGCTGAGGGCTTAGCGCTTAGAATAGTTCAAAAGAAAGTTTCTAGAGTCTTATTCGGAAAAAGAATAGTAACTCTAGATATAGCCTCTTTAGTCGCAGGAACTAAATATAGAGGTCAATTTGAAGAAAGAATGAAAGCCGTGATGAGCGAGCTTGAAAAAACAAGAGATGTAATTCTTTTCATAGATGAGATTCACACAATAGTTGGTGCAGGTGGCGCCTCTGGATCACTTGATGCTTCTAACATGTTTAAACCTGCTCTGGCTAGAGGAGAAATTCAATGTGTAGGTGCTACTACTTTAGATGAGTACAGACAGTATATAGAGAAAGACGGGGCTTTGGAAAGAAGATTCCAAAAAGTTATCGTAGAACCTACAAGTGTAGAAGAGACTATTCAAATTCTTAATAACATCAAGGAAAGGTACGAAGATCATCACAGTGTTACTTATACAGAAGCAGCGATACAAGCGTGTGTTAAGTTAACAACTCGATATATCTCAGACAGATTTCTTCCAGACAAGGCCATAGATGCCTTAGATGAGGTAGGTTCCAGAGTGCATCTTCAAAACATTAATGTTCCTGAAGAAATTCTAGATGTAGAAAAGCAGATAGAGGAAGTTAAGGAAGAAAAAAACCAGGTAGTTAAGAGTCAGAAGTATGAAGAAGCTGCTAAGCTTAGAGATAAAGAAAGACAACTCGGAGAAAAACTAGATACTGCAAAAAATAAATGGGAAGAAGATTCTAAAAATCATAGAGAGGTAGTTACCGAAGAAGATGTGGCTGAAGTAGTAGCTATGATGACAGGAATTCCTGTTCAACGAATAGCTGAGAAAGAGAGTGGGAAGCTTGCTAGAATGGAGGAAGATCTCCAGGGTACGGTGATAGGACAAGATGAGGCCGTAAAGAAAGTAGCTAAAGCCATAAAACGAAATAGAGCTGGATTAAAAGATCCAAATAGACCGATAGGTTCTTTTATCTTTTTGGGTCCAACAGGCGTAGGTAAAACTCAACTAGCTAAAGAATTATCTAAAAATCTTTTTGATTCTGAAGATTCACTTATCCGTATGGATATGAGTGAGTACATGGAGAAATTTGCAGTTTCTAGATTAGTAGGAGCTCCTCCTGGATACGTAGGTTACGAAGAAGGTGGTCAATTAACAGAAAAAGTTAGAAGAAAACCCTACTCTATAGTATTATTAGATGAGATAGAAAAAGCTCACCCTGACGTATTCAATCTACTTCTTCAAATTCTAGATGATGGTCAATTGACTGACTTTTAGGAAGAAAAGTAGATTTTAAGAACACCATTATCATTATGACTTCTAATATTGGAGCTAGACAACTTCAAGATTTCGGAACTGGTGTAGGCTTCGGGACTGGAGCTAAAACTGCTAACAATAAGGATGATCAGAAAGGTGTTATTGAAAATGCATTAAAAAAGGCTTTTGCTCCTGAGTTTCTTAATAGAGTGGATGATTTAGTTTTATTTAACTCACTTACTAAAGAAGACATTCATAAGATTATAGATATTGAATTAGCTAAACTTTATAGCAGAGTAGAAGATTTAGGGTATAAACTAAAGCTTACAGATGCTGCCAAGGATTACATCAGTGATAAAGGATACGATGCTAAATTCGGAGCAAGACCTCTTAAAAGAGCTATCCAGAAATATGTTGAAGATGCTTTAGCCGAAGAGATTATTAACTCTAATATTCAGGAGGGTGATTCTATTTCTATTGACTTCGATAAGAAGAAAGAAGAAATATGTATTAAAGTTAAAAAAGGAGATAAGAAAGAATCTACAAATGAGGATGAAGATTAATCTTAATGAACACAAAATAATAAAAGCCGTTTCTATTTATAGAAACGGCTTTCTGCTTTTTGGCCTAGCCATTTTTCTTTCCTTGTTATCATCTTCGAGTTATGGCCAAAACCCTTCTGATTTAATCTACCAAAAGGACTCGTTAAAAGCAGACCTATTGGACTTAAAAAAAATGCTTTATGAATCTCATGAGAACCCGTTCTTCTATGTCGATTCTACCACATTTGAATTAACATTTGATTCAATTTACCAAAGTATAAACGAGGATATTAGCCTAGCCGAGTTTAGCACTAAGGTTAGTCAACTATTACAGCTATTAAAAGATTCACACACAACGCTAAGCTTAAAAAGATTTTTTAATTTCACTCGAGCGAACGATGCGCTTAACTTATACTTTATAACTTCAAGGATAGGTGACGATTTAATTTTGAGAAAGGACTACTTGGACAGCATACCTTCAGGGTCAGTCATAACTAGTATTAATGGAATAACTTCAGAGAAGATTTTAAAAGATGTAGAGCCGTATTATTTTTATGAGGGCAATTCTTTAGAGCAAGCGGCTATGGCACCATATCTTGGTCATAAAGCTGCTTTAAAAATTTTAAATCCAGAAAAAAGAGTTACTGTCTTTGAAGAAATATCTCTTCAAACTCGCCCTTATTACTTTGGAATACCTTGGTTTCTGCCATTAGCAACGATTTACTTTAGAGTTTATGATTTATTTGACTACTATAGGCGTCAAAGAGCTTTAAAAAAATAAATAAGCTAATAACTATTTTGTTAGAAGTTAATCGTTTTTATTTCTAAACTGAAGAAATATTAATCCTCACCTATTTATCTGGACCAGACGTCCTATCACCTCATAGTATCTCTATGGTTAAAAGTCCACTTAGCAGTAAAAAATATGAAAAACTGACTAAAGGCCTTGGAGGATGGAATGGATTTATCTTTTCAAAAAAAATGATAAAATTCCTTTCTTTCGGAATCTTGCAGGCACTCCACTTCACCAAAGGGATACTTTTATTTATAAAGTTTACAGCGCAAAGAAGAAACATGCTTTTCATGGAACTAAAACTCTTTTCATTAATCATTTCTCTGGCAGTGCGAGCGTCCTATTTACTTCGCAGTTTAAATCTCTTGGGTTTGGGAAAACCATGGGCACACCTTGTCTAGGACCTTATGGAGGGACGTGGGGTGATGCTACTCCTTACATGTTAAATAGAAGTGGATTACTCGTGAGTATATCTGTATTAAAATTACATTTAAACTCTTCAAAAGGCTCTTCACCAGAGAGTATTCAGCCAGACGAATATTACTCTCCAACTATTAATGACTTACAGCAAAATATTGATGGATTAAAGCGATATTACAGCTCCAAAGCTATAAATCAATAGCTCACAATCTGCTTTACGCCCTTCTTGAAAAACACATTAAGCTCTCAGTATAATCTAAAAAAAAACTGGTAAAAAAAGTTTAACGCCTGAAGCTTAAAGGCTGCTACGAAAAGTTATTTCAAATTCTTCAGGTTTCTAAGTAAGGACTTTTTTATGTCATAATCTTTCACAACTAAAAGCGAACTATTTTGTTAGCATTAGATACTAAGACTCGCTTACTTTTACTTCAAAAAAAAGTATGTCTAATATTTTAATTACAGGTGGCTCTGGACTAGTAGGAACTGCCCTTTCCAACTTATTAGCCGAACAAGGTCACTTGGTAAAGCACCTGAGCAGAACTAGAAACCTAAGTGCTGCTATTCCTGCATACGAGTGGAACCTCAACGAAGGGACAGCAGATGATGAAGCTTTTCATGGTGTGGATTATATTTTCCATCTAGCAGGCGCTAATATATCAGATGGAAAATGGACAAATGAGAGAAAGAAGATTATTACTGACAGCAGAGTTAAATCTGGAGAGCTCCTTGCAAAAAAAGTGAAGGACTTAAACATTCCTTTGAAAGCCTTTATAGCAGCGAGCGCTACAGGGTACTACGGGAGTTTAACTTCTGAGAAAATATTTAATGAGACAGACTCTGCAGCTGATGATTTTCTAGGAACCGTCTGCCGGAAATGGGAGGATTCTTCCCTAAAGTTTCAAGATATGGGTATTCGAACTGTTTTGCTGAGAACAGGAGTAGTTCTTGCGTTAAATGGAGGGGCTTTAAAAAAACTATATACTCCAGTTAAATTAGGAATAGCATCTCCAATAGGCAGCGGAAAACAATATATGCCATGGATACATATAAAAGATTTGTGCAAATTATACTTAGACGTAATGAATAAAGACGGTTTTTCTGGTCCATACAATGCTGTGTCTCCTAATCATATCAAATCTTAGTTATTGAAAATGGTAAAATAGCTGAAAAAGGAACCCATGATAAATTACTTTCTCTTGAGGGAAGATATTATAATTTACACAAATATCAAGCTAGAATATAAGCTGTATTTTAACTGCTTTTAAACATTTTTATTAAAAAAGTCTACAAAATATGTTTTACAACAAAAATTTAATAGTAGTTTTGTACTTTATTATAAATTATAAATTATGAGTAACGGAACAGTAAAATTTTTTAACAATGCCAAAGGATTTGGATTCATTACCCCGGATGATGGTGGTAAAGATGTATTTGTACACAAAAATGGATTATCAGATGAGATTAATGAAGGTGACAAAGTAAGCTATGATGTAGAAGAGAGCCCAAAAGGCTTAAATGCAACTAACGTAAGCGTTCTATAAGAATATATACAGTAAGTTTTAAGACTTTAAAAGCCTCTCATTATTGAGAGGCTTTTTTTATGCCCCTATTTTTTCCATTCGAATTCAGATTATGAGTCTGTGATAGAATTAAACTCTAATGATTCGCCTCAATAAATACCCTAGAACTAATTTGAGTGGATACTGGCGCCTCAGACAATTATTGCAACGCGGCTAAAAACTGCTGAAAATTTTTATAAGCCAAGGATACTTCTTCTCTAATTCCGCTGTAACTTTGAGACATGTACTTTACCCAAGACTTTCTGGACTTTTTTATAGAGCTGGCTGCAAATAACCAAAAGGAATGGATGGATGACAATAGAGCGAGGTATCATTCTTCTGTAAAAAAGCCATTCGAGAACTTCGTAAGTGATTTGGTCATTGGTTTGCACAAAATTGACTCAAGTATTCAGCCTAATCCTAAGGATTGTATTTTTAGAATTAATAAAGACATTCGTTTCAGTAAAGATAAATCTCCTTATAAAACTGACCGTTCTGCTGTGCTCTCTAAATTTGGAAGAAAGAACAAGGAATATCCTGGCTATTATGTGAGACTTTCTCCGGAAAGTTGTCAAATAGGCGGAGGAGCTTATTCTCTTCAGAAAGAAAATCTGTTATTTCTTAGAGAGAAGATTCTCTTTAAGGCAGATGAATGGCATGAACTTATAGCTGACAAAAACTTCATAAAACATTTTAAAAAAGGTGTACAGGGAGAAAAGAATAAATTAATACCTAGAGAGTTTAAAGGGAAAGAGCTTACTTCTGATTACATTATGAATAAACAGTTCTACTTCATGTCTGATCACTCTCCTGATATAATACTGAGAAAAGACTTAGTCCAATACTGTGTAGATCGACATAAAACAACCTTAAAAATCAAAAACTTCATGGCCGAAGTATTCGAAAGTTAACACTCATGGAAACATATGCAAATGCTCTTCTTATAGCCATTCCGGTATTTATAGTTCTTATGCTGATAGAATTGCTCTATGGTTATTTCAAACAGAATCAAACATACACCATACTGGATACCGTAGCAAGTATCAGTTCTGGTCTTATTAATGTATTGAAGGATTCTCTAGGACTTATCGTTATTCTTGTATCCTACCCTTTCCTTTTAAGTCATCTTTCTGTTCTAACTCTGGAGGCCACTATTCCTACTTTTATTATCGCATTTATCTCTCTGGATTTAGCTACTTACTGGAATCACAGGCTGAGTCACAAGGTAAATGTATTTTGGAATTTACACGTGATTCATCACAGTAGTGAGGAATTTAATCTCGCTTGCGCTTTGCGCCAACCGATTTCTAACATTTTAGGATTCTTCGCTATATTTTTAATTCCTGCTGCTATTTTAGGCGTTCCTAATGAGCTAATACAAGTGCTCACTCCTGTGCATTTATTTCTACAGTTTTGGTATCACACTAAACACATAGGGAAACTAGGATGGTTGGAATATGTCTTAGTTACTCCATCGCAGCATAGAGTTCACCATGCCATTAATGAAATTTACCTCGACAAGAATCTTTCTGCCATATTCAGTATTTGGGATCGAGTGTTCGGTACATTCCAAGAAGAGTTGGAAAGTGTACCTCCCGTATATGGTGTGCTAAAACCTGTAAGCACATGGAACCCCGTAATCATTAATTTTCAGCATTTATATGGAATAGCTAAAGATGCTTGGAGAACTAAAAACTGGACTGACAAATTTAAAATATGGTTCATGCCCACTGGCTGGAGGCCAGATGATGTAGCAGTAAAACATCCTATAGAAATAACTAAAGATCCATACGCTCAAGTAAAATACAGAACTACTTACTCTAACCTATTCTCTGGATATTTTATAGGTCAAATGCTTTTTACTGTTACTGGAATTCTACTCCTTTTCTATTTCTTTGGGGAGTTGACTCGTATTCAATTATTGTGCTCAGGAATATTCCTATCCATAGGGATATTTGGCTATAGCGGTCTAATGGACCGGTATAGATGGGCAGGCATATTCGAATTAGGTAGAGCGGTTTTAGGATTAATAGTGGCTTTTATATTTCCTGAAATCTTAGGATTAACAATTTTTCCTGAATCCATTTTAGGCATTTTAACAACTTACTTCGTGCTTAGTTTCGCATTTACGTTTTACTTCGCGTTTTTAGATAAAGGATTTTCTTTATCTGCGGTGCAAACGTCTTAGTTAATGAACATTTATTACCTCATTTTATACCTCACTCCTCTTCTTATTCTTTACAGCTACAGGTCAGTTCACCTGGTTACTGAGGGAATGTCTCCTAAATCAAAATGGGTTATCAGAATCGCCTATCTATTAGTAACTGTGCTCGTTTATGCATCTACTACTTACCTAGCAGTAAATAGAGAGAAGTACGAGGGAAATGATTTCATTAGACAATACACCATTATAGGCGCCATCACTTTATCGGTAACTATTCTTAGTATTTCGGCATTTCAGCTTCTTTCTGATTTAGTTCTGGGAGTTAGACTAGCTTCTGTCAACATATCCGGTAAATCTAATCCTGGAGAACCTATCTCTAGATGGACCTTTTTATCGAAGGTGGCATTAGGCGCTGGGGGTGTTATGCTCGGTTCTTTTTTATGGGGTACGACCAAAGGAATTTATGGATGGAGAATTCTAGTCAATAAATGCTCGTTTAAAAGCCTTCCACAAGCCTTCGATGGAACTAGAATAGTTCAAATATCAGACTTGCACTTAGGCAGTTTTAGAGAAAACTTCGGCCCATTAGAAGAAGCTGTACAATTAATCAATGATCTAAACCCAGACTATATTTTCTTTCACTGGAGACTTGGTGAATGAGGAGCCAGAAGAAGCTGCTCCGTGGATTCACGTATTTAAGAAACTAAAAGCAAAAGATGGAGTGTACTCAGTTTTGGGTAATCATGACTATGGAGATTATGTGTCTTGGGAGTCTGCAGAAAAAAAACAGGAAAATCTACAGACACTAATAGCCCTTCAAAAAGACATGGGCTGGGATGTGCTGTTAAACGAAAGTAGGACCATCCAAAAAAACCAACAGGCTATAAAGCTTGTGGGAGTAGAAAACTGGGGAGAAGGAGGTTTTAAAAAAGCCGGTGATTTAGACAAGGCCTGTGCAGATGTTAGCGCCCAAGATTTTACAATTTTAATGAGTCATGACCCATCACATTGGCAATCTAGGGTGAAAGAGCATCCAAAAAACATACAATTAACCCTCAGTGGCCATACCCATGGTATGCAATTTGGAATTGAAATATTCCTGGGTTGTTTGAGTTTAGTGTAGCCAAATTTCTATACAAAAGATATGCTGGTTCATACTCAGAAGGTGATCAGCATTTATACATAAACAGAGGAATGGGATTTTTAATCTTCCCTGGGCGTGTAGGTATGCCACCAGAGATAACACTTCACGAGATTAATAAAGCGTAAAATTAGAGTAGTATTTATTTACGCTAGTATACTTAAAGATCTTTTATCTATTCTTAAATAAATCATTTTAAGGCCCTTTCATAGGAGCGTTTGAAAAACCACTGTTGACAAATTCCGTGATACTTTAAGAACACTAAGGAGATAAATGAATAGATTGCAATAAGAAATAACAATTTAATCTTAAAGATATGGAATGGTACTTAAAAGTAGTTAGAGACAACTACGCTAACTTTAATGGTAGAGCAAGGAGGAAAGAATACTGGATGTTCGCCTTATTTAATTTCATCTTTGCTATAGTCGCTATGATACTGGATAATGTGACAGGCTTGGCTATGGAAAGCATAGGATATGGAGCCATATATATGATATATGTCCTTGCTACTTTAATACCTAGCCTAGCTGTGACAGTAAGAAGACTTCATGATGTAGGTAAAAGTGGATGGATGTTTTTAATTTCGTTAATACCACTAGTAGGGAGTATTTGGCTTTTGGTGTTATTGGTTACTGACAGTAAACCCGGAGAAAACAAATGGGGACCTAATCCTAAAGAAGTAGATGGCTCATTTGATTCTGGAGATATAACTTTAGATGAGAATGTTTAATTTATAAATTCAACTCATATTTTAAAAGCCTTCCTTCGAGAGGGCTTTTTTGTCTGCTGTAGTTGGATTCTTAAGGTTTAATCTCAAATCTTCTTCTTAAAGGGGGTTTCATAGCTGTAAGTGATTCTTTCGTGAATGAATTTAGCTCTTGGTGAGGTTTTCGCAAATAATTCCCACAAGGTCTGAAGCTTTATTTGCAGTTATATAATAAAGCCTATGCCAGTATATCAACTTTACAAAGAGCAGAAAATACATACCGTAGATGAAAGCTTGGGATATTTGTTTCAGTTCACCAGGAAATTTAGCAAAGAGATAACTCCACCAGATTATATGGGATTTCGAAATAACATACTGGGCCACCAAGAGACCAGTATGTACCCAGGTCAATGATCATAAGTTATAAGGTAAGTCCGTAATTAAAGGCATTCGAATGCCTTGGGTCACGGAAATAACTCATGTGTCAGATTTTGAAAGAATACTTCGTAGACGAACAGAGGAAAGGTCCATATAAAATGTGGCATCACGAGCATAAAATCATGAAAAACCGATAGATGGTGATAATTGTGAAAGATTCTAATCACTTACGAGCCTCCATTCGGCTTTTTAGGCGGTATAGCTAATAAACTGTTTATTAAAAAACAGCTTAATGCCATCTTCGAATACAGGAGGAAAATAATAGACGAGAAGTATAACAGAAATGTGGTGACGTTGAAGACCAGGAAAAACGATACTGCCTAAGCGAGAAAAATACTAGAAGCTTCAATAAGCAGTACTCGCTGTCTTTAGTGCCAATCTTGAACATCTGATAAATGACGGCGTATCATCTTCAAGGCTACGTCTCTCCGACCTTCAGGAAAACCTAGCCTTTCATAAAACTTCCTAAGATGCTCCTGAGCAGAGATTCTTATCTCAGTTTCTCCCATAGACTCTATATAATCTATCCCATCCTGCATGAGTTGGTGTCCAAGCTTATATTTTCTGTAGGATTCTTTAATAATCACTCGTCCTATAGCTATCTCTTTATAAGACACGCCTTTATCTAAAATTCTAATGTACCCGATAACATCTCCTTCTTCGGTCTCATAGTAAAGATGAGTAGCATTCTGGTCTTTATCATCTAAATCTGAATACGGGCAGTCCTGCTCTACCACGAACACATCTATCCTTAGTTGAATTATTTTGTACAATTCATCTAAGCTTAATTCACTAAATTTTTTAACTCTTCTATGATGTTTACTCTCTTTCATATTTCTTTTAAGCGTTGTGATGTAATGTTTATGTCTAAATATCAGCTAGTTAAAGGCATTCTCAGGAATAACCCTCAATTACTGTAACTAATTCTTTCTTATCCCCGTAAAATTAAGAGAATTGGTTATTCAAAATGAAGTTAATAGTTAATAACAGCGTATAATAATTAAGATTAAGGTTTAATAGAGAAGGAGCCCAGAACTTGTAAAAATGTCAGGAGTTTTTTTCTTGGTCATTATTTTCAGCGAGAGTCAAACAAGATTTGTATTCATGGCTAAATCCATTAAAAAAATAAACCCTGTTCCCGCAGATTAGGACTTAGGTCATCAGGTGCTCCTGAAAGAATAAGCCGGAGTATTGTTTCTGATCAGATTATCTCTGTAATAAACATAGAAATTCGTTAAGAGATTCTTAGTAAATGGAATTAATCTTATTCTTCTCTTCTTTGTAATCTTTACCGTATTTACGTTGTACGATATAGAAAGTCTTCTTAAACCTAATGCACCCTCCTTCTAGAGGTGTATTAAAAGAAGCTAGAAATCTCCGAAATAAAGTGTCCTATGAATTTGTAGTTCACTGCCAGGATAAATACCACTCCGAATATAGCTCCTGAGATATGCGCATCATGGGCTATACCAGTCCCTCCTCTCTTATTCATGTACGCTTCATAGATAAAAAGCCCTATACCCATCACTATAGCTGGAATAGGGAACGGAATAAACATAAGATGTAACGTATTTAATGGAAACAGTACAATATAAGCCAGCAGAATAGCAGAAACTGCTCCTGAAGCTCCTAAAGAATTGTAGCTCGGATTGGAAGAGTGTTTTCTCATAGCTGGAACTACAGCGTATAAGAAACCTCCTACATAGAGGATAGTGTAAATTATCCTTCCCTTAAGTACACCCCAAAAAGGGATATCAGGAAAAGTCATCGTCCATAAAACGGGGTCAGTAAACACCTGCTCTAACGTTAAGCCAAAACCAAAAAACACATACATATTAAATCCTAAATGCATATAATCTGAATGGATGAATGCATGGGTAAATGCTCTATACCATTGGTTGTGTTCTTTTACTAGGTAAGGATTAAAAAGCCAATTGCTCTTTAGTTCTTTGTTATTAAATGCTGCGAATGAAGCTAGAATAGTAATGCCTAAAATGACAAACGTGATGGGAGTCTCTGAAAAATTCATGTGTTAGCTTGTATGATCTGTAACTATTACCCAATGCCCTGCTATTTTTTTCCAAATAAGCGAAAAATGACCTCCTACGTCTAATGTATCTCTTTCTATATTCCATGAACCCAGCATATAGGCAGCGTCACTCGACAGAACATCCAATTTCTTTATTTCAAACTCTAAAGTTCCCATTTCTTTCTGAGTAGGATACCCCGCTTTATAAGCGTCTAACGTCTGCTGCCATCCATATGTCACACCTGTTTTACCCATAAAAGCCATAGAATCACTTTTCCAGTAATGCTCCATAAATGTTGAAAGATCACCAGTGTTCCAAGCCAATTCTTGAGCTTCTAGATTGGTTTTAATAATTGAAATGGTTTCAGATTTATCGTACGGTATCTCCACCTTATTCGTTTGACAGCTAAATAAGAGTAGACTAAACCCAATTAAATTTAATTTCTTCATTTTATTTTTATTAAAAAGCTTCTCCAATAGTAAAATAAAAATTGGTTCCCTCAGGAGTAAATGCATAATCTACTCTAATTTTAATTCCTTTATCTTCGTCTAAGGTATAGCGCAGACCAGCGCCATAGGTATATCTCCATTTACTATTAGCTAACTCCTTTAAAGAAGGCATTACACTTCCTGCGCTCAAGAAACCTACTCCACCTATTCTTCTCCATATATCTCTTCTAACTTCTATCTGCGGAACTATAGAAACATCATCGATGTATCTACCCTCTAAATATCCTCTTAATCTTTTAGTTCCACCTAGCCTGGCTTTTTGGAAAAACGGAACATCTCCCCAATTAATATCTCCGTATAACTGTGCTGCCAGGGTTACTTTCTTCAAACTCCAAAACTTCCTAGCATCTAAGCGCACCCGACCGAAGTCAAACTCGCTGCCTATAGACTTATTAAACCCTTGATAAAGAATGCTCACATAACTTCCTTTAGACGTGCTGTACACATTGTCTCTTTTATCTAATCTAACTACCGGACCAAATCCACTTATGACACCCCCTGTTTCACCCAGAACATCATAAGAATCTAAAATCCCTCCTGCTTCCATTTTATAGATATCAGGAGTATCTATCCAATACCTAAAACCAGCAAAAATATCTTTTTTCACTTTCTTCAAGCCGTCTATTTGAAACCTAAAATAGCGAGAATTATAATTTTCAAAGTCCTCTTTTCTGCTCTCATCACCTAGGCCATAGAAAGGATATATATAATCATAATATCCAAACTCACCCTCTATTACATTACTCCACTCATCCAAGTAAATATTAAAAGGCAGATAAATTAACACCTGTTTACGCTGAGTATATGAAGCGGCTAACTGCAGCTGGCTAGATGGACTAATGCTATCATTCTTGTCTATATAAAAATTATATATTCCTCCTGCACCGAAACCCCACTTGGTTTCGGGAGTGTAATATGCCGCTGGAAATCCTATTAATAAATTCTTTCTTTCGCTACTAGTGGTGTCGCTTTCCTGCGTAGCAATATCTGTAACTTCTTCCTGACCGTTTCCGTGGAAAAAGCTCAAGAGAAAAAATAGAAGAAGGAAATTCTTAAACATTAAGCCAAGATACTATGTGAATGTTTACTTTCGAAAACGATTGAAAAAAGATATACCTATTGCAACGCAGATATTATAAATTCAACAAGCCCTACGGCTACCTATCACAGTTTACTGATGAAGGGAAATGGAAAGGTCTCTCCCAAATTCTAAACCTGCCTGAAGATGTATACAGTGTGGGAAGATTAGATGCCGAGTCTGAAGGTTTACTTCTTTTAACGAATGATACGTCTATTAATCAGCGGCTTCTACTGCCTAAAAATAAGCATGAAAGATGTTATTATGTTCAGGTAGATGGAGAAATTACCGAAGAAGCTCTAGCTCAACTCGCTAAATCTGTCACTATAAAAGTGGGTAAAAAAGCCTATAATACATTGCCTGCCAAAGCCAGTGCATGTGGGAAACCAGATTTTATTTGGGAAAGAGAACCACCTATTCGAGTAAGGAAATCTATTCCTACTTCATGGGTGAAACTCATACTGAGTGAAGGTAAAAATAGACAGGTAAGAAAAATGACTGCTGCCATCTCTAGCCCAACTCTTCGCCTCGTTAGAGTTTCTGTTGAGGAGCTTTCTTTAGCTTATCTGGAACCCGGAGAAATGAAAGAATGTGATGAGAGTGAATTTAAAAAGATGCTCCACTTGTAATTTTACTAGATATTAGCGGCATGAAGTATATCATAAATATCATTCGATTAATCTTAATAGTAATTATAGCAGCTTATGGCTCTACGATAGGGCTCATCATTCTGCTATTTACAGGTTCTACGGATAAATGTATTAACACTGCGGTATACTTATTCTCGAACGGTGTAATGTTTGTGTGCGGTGCTAAATTTGAGAAATATGGAAATCAGAGATATAGAAAAATCTCCTGGAAAAATTTATATTTCTAATCATGAGAGTCACTTAGATCCTCCTGCTGTTTCGTTGGCTTGTTCACACCCGCTATATTACATAGCTAAAAAGGAAATGAAATATGTACCATTCATAGGCTGGTACATCTGGTTAACAGGAATGATTTTTATAGATAGAAAGAATAAAACAAAATCTCAAGAGTCTATAAAAATTGCAGGTGAAAAAGTTAAGAGCGGAAAAAATGTAATCTCATTTGCCGAAGGAACGAGATCTAAGACAGGTGAACTTATGCCTTTTAAGAAAGGCGCTTTTAGAATGGCCAAAACTCATGGGCTGGATATCGTGCCTATAGGTATTTTAGGAAGCAGAGACATTCTGGCGGCAGGAAGCTTAAGGATACACGCTGGAAAAACTCTTAAAGTAAATATAGGAGAAGTCAGACAAGCAGAAGATCATGCAGACTTAACCTTAGACGAGCTATCAAAACTAACTCGTGAGAAGGTCAAAGAGCTTATAGAAGAGCTGAAAAGAAAGTAGAAATCAATGCAAGACTACCTGTTACATCTTAGAAAATTAGGCTTAGGGCCAGACGCTTCGATGGCTGAGGTAAAGAGCTGCTTTCAGAAAAAAGGCGAAGCATTTGCACCCCGATGTTAATCCTTCTTCCAGTGCGAAGGAAGAATTCGCGCGGCTTAGGTTCTCTTATGATTTTATTCTTTCGTACAGAAACACTAAGAGAGCGCAGCAGAATTATAAGAAAAGAGAACCTATAAAAAAAGATGACGATATTAATCTCAAAAAAAAATATGGGACTCACAAAAACTGGGATATCGAAGAAACGCGAAAGAAAAGAGCGGATGCACAAGAAAGAGCAGAAAACCTAAAACAGGAGTATTTAGCCTCTGAAGAATATGCGCTAAGTAGAAGTGTTTAGCCACTTCTTTAATTATGTGGCCCTTTTTCTATTGATGATTATTATAGGCTTAATGATTAAGTTTCCGCTAGAAAGGGGACTGGGGGGATTTTTAACATTTCCGGTATTATTCGCTATCGGCTTTCCTTTGTGGTGGGCTTATGTGAGAAAAACAATATAGAGACCTCTCCATTGAAGATTTCAGACAGTCGCTCAGCCAGGTGAGTAAGACCTATAAATTTTGGACTTACACTCATGGTGATTCACCTCTTTTATCATATTTTTCACTGCTACCATGCGCACTGTGGTGAGCTCTTCTTTGATTATCTCTCTCTTTCTTCTTCTCGGCATAGGAGCTAAATATGTTACTGGAACTCTACTTAAATACAAGAAAAACAAACAGAATTATATCTCGACTTGGCTTAATCCCATTTGCCCTCAGCTTACTTTTCTTGGCGAATTTCGCTCTGTCGCATTCTCCTAAAGAACAGAAAGCACGCTTACCAGTTCAGCCCTTACGAAGGAGAGCCGTCCTCTATGGCAGAAGGCCTAATCTATCTCGAGGATGGAGTATGGGCGGATGAATATCTACTAAGGAGTGTACTTCGAGAAAGAGGTTCAAAGAGCTTCTCACATTGATGTAAGAACCGAGAAGGGTCTATTTGGAATAGATGTTCTTAAGGAGTATAGCTTTTCAGGAAACAGATAAACAAGTCTAATATTAGACAATAAAAAAGGCCAGCTATGCTGACCTTTTTTTGTAGGAGATTTTCTATTACCTAATAATAGTAATATGTCCTTTCTTAGTAATGTTTCCTAGTTCATGATATGACTTCGTCGTTATGATGAAATTATAAACACCATCTATCACATAGTGGTCTTTACCCAGGAATGAACCATCCCAACCCTCATATAGGTCTTTAGTTTCGAAAACCACTTCTCCCTGTCTATTGAATATAATACAATGATATGCTTCTGGATCGGCTGCTGAAGAAACGGGCAGCCAAACCTCATTTAACCCATCTTGATTTGGAGTAAATGTATTAGGAATGAAAAACGAAAAATCTATCTGCTCAAATACTGCTACCACAGTATCTGTTTGACCAAAGTTAAATACTACGTTAGCATTATCGTTTGATGGTGTGGGTGCATGAGAAGAACTTGTCCAGCCTATAAACTTGTAGAACGGATTCTCTACTGCAGTAAATGCAGAAGGTACATTCCCCTGAATAACTCCCGTCCATTCTGTGCTTGTCACATATCCTAAATCAAAGGTTACGACACCTGCATTTTCAGGTTTCACCTGGACTGTAATGTCATAATTCTCTAACTCAATGAAACACTGCTACTATAGCGTCACCAGATTGAATGCTGGCTGAAACTGCCGTCTGTAGGTTATCTGGTGTAAATAATTGACCTGCAGCCTCCCAATGACTGAAATACCACCACTGATCTATAGGCGTAGCTATTAAATCTATATTATCATTAATTGTATACGTCTCTATCTGAGGATATGTAGTTAAATCTAACCCCTCTAGATTAACTGTTCCTGAACCTATAGGAAAAACATCAATAGATATATCCCAGTGCTCAGTATAAATAAATACAGCTGTTATCGTTCCATCTCCGTTTATAATAAAATCTAAAAGAGCATCCGTGTCATTTCCATCTATAATCACACCGCCTGAAGTCACCCAGTAATCAAACTCATACCATTCATTAGCAGTTACATTTAAGCTTAATGTACCTCCTTCTATAATCTCTATAATATCTCCAGCTTCATATTCATTACCAGAGCTTGTAATTATTCCAGCATCAGCATCTGAAAGATCAATGACTACTGAGAAAGTAGGGACTTCCTCGAAATATAGCTATAAGTGTATCCTCTACAAGAAAATCAAAGTCAACGATAGTAGAGAATTCATCTGGATTAAGTACATGATTATTTAACTGCCATTCAACAAACTGCCAAGACGCATCTGCAGGAGTAGCTTCTGCATCAATATTTAAATCAATGGCAAAATCGTCAGTGGTTGGATAAACAGGAATAACTAATCCCTCTGCTGTAATCGTACCAGAACCAACAGGCATAACGTTAAAAGTTAGCTGATCACTTAAAAACACATCAAATTCTGCAATAATCGTATCATTTTCACACGCATTTAATGAAATAACTGCATCATCATCGTCTCCAAGAACGACATCGTATGATTACTTCCCAGTTATCGAAAATTTCAAATCCACTTTCTATAGCTGACAGTTCTAATTGGGTGCCTGCTGTATACGCATATGTGCCTGGTGTAGTAATCTCTATTCCATCTATCATTATACCTCCGAATCCTGGAGGGTCTGTTTGAAAATAAATATCAATAGGAGCATTATTAGGAATGAATGTCGCTTCTACGACTAAATCACTAGTTAAGTTCACTTCTTGATTAAATGCCATAGGGTCTGCAAATACCGCATCACCAGAGACTACATTCCATCCAGTAAAAGTAGAACCACAAGTTTCAATAGCTTCTAAAGAAATAGTTAATCCTCCAAAATAAATTCCTTCGAATGTATCTGTTACAGATGTGGTACTGAATAGAATCTCTCCTACTCCGTTTACATTAGCGGTAACATTAAAAGGGCCTTCTAAATCTGGAAAACAATCTTGTATAACAGTATACACAAAATCATATCTGTCACAATTGAATTGTCTAATAGCGTCAACATTATCTTGCCACCCTGCTACACTTCCACCCCATCTATCTACTTGACCTTGCATTTCAGGAAGCATCTCAGCCTCGAATTGGTCTAAGAGTGCGGTCATCGCATCACAATGCAATGCCCCATTTAATAAGTCAGTATATCTGTTAATATAATCTTGGAAGAATGATTCGTTCTCTAATAAGTTCCGGTAGATTTCCGAATGACCTACATCGGAATTCCATGACGGTCCATTTCCGAATACTGTAGACACCTCGCAAACTGTTGGCGATTCAAAACCGGTCGAACTCCACCCGGTATAATTCTGTCCTAAATCTGAAATGTTATCCATATCCCATAAGGCATATCTCCAAGGCATAGGATTATTTGCATCTAATCCTTGCCACCATTTCGTGTTCCAGTTTAGCCAATCGGAATTCACGAAAAACGTGTTAATTATCATGTAATCGATAAAACTTTCTTTACTAATCAATTGCAACGCTGCTTGATAATTAGCGTCTACAGTCATATCATTCAAACGAATGAAATCATACGTATCTTCCCAGTTCTGCAGTGTTCCATATTCTACATCTACTCCTCCCCACTGCTCTAACATATCCATCTCATTTCCAGATGTATTATAATATTCTTGAGTAAAATCTTCGTCTATTCTTTCTCTGTATTCATAAACTCCCCAATACTCCCCATTTAAGTAGTTTATAGTGTGCTCATAAGTTCTTTCATCTACTTCTAAACCTGCATTATGACTCAGAGTTTGTACCCATCCATCTCTTAAGTGAGCTGCGGTAGGGGCTGGCGACCCTGGATAATTATCAGAACCCGCTGCTTTGATTATTATCACATCAAAATCTGTTCTATCTTTTACAGAAAACATCTGATGATCTATCTTATTGGCATAGCCATATTCATCATGAACATGAAGCCTCATTCCTCTTTGATTATAAGCCCATGAATCATTTCCGTGCTCGTTAAATTCACCTCTTGCTTTGTCAACTAATGTTCATCGAAAAATTCTACAGAAACGATGTGAGGACCTCCACCTCCTCCCCAGCCTCCGCCTCCTCCGCCACCAGAACCTCCATTTCCAGCAGTACTTAATTGGCCGTTGACAGAGAATGTAGAAAACGTGTGACTAACTGCTATAAAGTATGTATTAGTCGCGGTAAAACTTTCAATATGATCAGAACCTCCATCAGAGAAACTTCTAGCTCTTAATGTAGTTACATCTGCTAAATTTACTGGAGCAGCATATAAAGCTGAGCCAGCATCAGGCTCTGTTCCATCTGTAGTGTATCTAATATCGAAGCCTGAATCAGTAGTTATGGAAATGTTTTGTGCTCCTCCGTAAAAACCTGCTGCTTGAGAAAAAACAGGAGTAGGTGCATAACCAGTAACTCCACCTGAATTCGGATTTCCTGGTGTAGGGTTTTCGAAAACTCCCCACACTTCACCTCCATCAGTTAACCTCCCTGAGGAGTGGCCTAGCTTGTTAGGAGATTCTATCCAAACTTGATCTAGAATAGTTAACCCAGGATCTGATAGAATAATAAACTCTTGACGCATTTGCGTTAGTTTAAAATCTGCATGATGATTAACACCATCTGACTCACCTCTACCTGAAGCCCAAATTCTTACTGTTTCTCCAGCATTAACGGTAAATCCCAATGGAATCTCCCATTTATCTAAATTATCCGGATTATCGGTTAGAAAATACCCCCCTAGATTAACCGCAGCTCCTCCAGAATTATATAGCTCAAACCAATCTGGATCATCTCCATAATTATCGGTCCAAACGTCTCTATTGGCCGCGCTGTATTCATTAATAACAACTTGTGATTGAGCGCTTATAGTAATAAGTAAAAATAACGCTAATGCTGTTTTTTTCATGTATTCAAATTTATCGGTGCAGGTGTCCTTGCAGTAACACGAATGTAGTACAAGAATGGTTGCTTAAACCCTCATTAATTATCCCTTAGAAACATTCTAATTGTTGGTTATTAATTAACCCTAGACAGGTTAAAAGAAGTTATTTGATAATAATAAAAGAATTAGTTAGTACTAAGCAGATAACTCAATTATTTTTGCACCGCACTATAAAAAGTACTCCAATGTCAGAACATACAGATCATCAAGAGCCAGAACAGAATGAAATCGCTGGTCCAGTGGTGTTTGCCCTTAGCTGTTTCGCTATAGTTATAGCAGTTATCTACTTTATTTCTTAAGGACTCTTCTCAAGATATTAGCGCTCCTATTATCTGATATTATCAAGGTATAAAAGCCTACATCATGTGAACTTACGTCTAGCGTAAGCATTCTCTGACTTCTTATACCTTCTAAATGAATAGTCTGACCAAGATTATTGATTAACCTAAGTTTCCCTGTAAATGACTGATTAAATTCGATAGTCATTAAATCTTCTGATGGATTAGGGTAAACTATAAATGCTAAAGATGTATTTTCCTCTATTAAATCTGTTAAACACTCTCCTTCAATCCAACTAGTTACTCCCGAATTAATAGCCCCGCACTCATTAATATAAGTTACAGAATCACACCCACAGACTGGAAGGTACTGTCCATCACAGATTCCATTAGGATCTACTTGCTGAGGATTAAAACACGCTGATTGATCACAGCCACTGCAGCTAGCCATATCAGTGAAGAATGATTCTGAATAATCTACCCCATCACTAGCCGTATAGCTGCATCCACTTACATAAGTGCATAGGCCATCTACTATACCTACTCCTAGAAGCATGTCACAAAAACCGAAATCTATATTGGATAGTTCATCACACGGCTCTATTTGAGATGAACATGGGCCATCTGTGTAAGTTGTAATTCCATAATAATTTTCAGCTTCACACGAGTTATTATAGGTTATTCCATCGCATCCACATACTGGTATTACTACTGTAGGACAAATGGCATCTAAATTTATTTGAGTAGGATTTACACAAGAACCACACTCTGAGCTACAGTCCTCATAAGAAGTGAAAAAATATGCTGAGTAATCGACTCCATCAAACGCAGTGGTAGAACATCCAGAAATATCCACACAGCTGCTATTAATCACACAAACACCTAAAAACATGGCACAAACGCCAAAATCTACATCTTCTAGGTCTAAGCATTCAGTGGTTTGAGCGTTACAATTAATTAAAAGATTACTAGTATAACGGCAATCTCCATCTGTAACAGTAAGTACCACATGATAATCTTCATTTACGGGTTGACCATCAGATATGGTAGTAAAACTAGCACACGGGCTTAATTCTGAACTAGTTTGACCATTTCCAAAATCCCATTGAAAAGTAGCTTCTTCGCTTAATTCATCATTAGACTCTGCTTGAAAGCAATATTCGTCTGCGGCATACGATTGAGGTTCATCGTCAGTCCCAGTAGAACCTTGGTAAACAGACTGAATGCTAGTTTCAGCGTTGCAAAGCGAACTAGAACAGGCGCCATAAGTCCAACTAGGAATTCCACTAGTTAAGGCAAAACAAGAATTAGAATATTCTACTCCATCACACCCACAAACGGGATCAAAGAGTGAAATACATAATACATCTGGATCATAAAAACAGGCATCGAAACAATCTGGCTGCTGGGCTATTAGATTAAATGAACATGTAACAGCCAAAATTAGGAATAGAGTTATCATAGCTTAAAGCTGCATAGAAATCTATACGATCCGTTGCATATAAAAATAAATAATGAACTCTTTTTGAAGTTTACTCATCTCATTTATGCTAATTTTAAAGAATGTGTAATTTTCTATAGAAAGTATGTTTCAGTCCTTCTTTTAGATTCCTGAGCGATTTTATAGACCCATTTCAGAACTTCTCTTTCCACTTCACACTGGAAATCATCTCTACTTTTCCAGTGCTGACCTCTGAATAATCTGAGACCTTCCTAGAGCAAATAGTGCTATTAATTTAGTTTAACTAAAACTTATTATCTAATTGATTAACAATATATAGAAACAACATAATGGAGAGAAATCTAATCTTCATTAGGATATGATAATGAAGATTTAGATGTGTTATTAAAGTTTGTGATATTCCGGTTGCTTTAATTATGAGGGGTAAGCTACTAATGTGTTTCAGCTTTAGCCTCACCTGACTTTACTAGGTCCATTTCATCTATCAGTCTAGTAGCTCCTGCATACTTATCTATTATAAAGAGCACATAGCGGATGTCTACCATAATATTTCTACACTGGTTAGGGTCAAACATAATATCACTCATGGTACTTTCCCATGACCTGTCGAAGTTCAAACCTACCAAATGACCTTTACCGTTTAAGGCAGGACTTCCTGAATTGCCACCAGTTGTATGATTAGACCCAGTAAAACAGACTCTTAATTCTCCATCTGAATCTGCATACTTACCATAATTTTCTTTTTTCAATAAGGTTACTAAATCTTCTGGAAGCTCATAGTCTTTTAATCCTGAGGCATTCTTAGCCAAAATACCGTCTGCTGTAGTATAAAACTTATACTCCATACCATCTCTAGGCTCACTACCTTCAGCTTTACCGTAGGTTAGCCTTAATGTAGAATTAGCATCTGCCCAGTAATCTTTATTAGGAAAGAATTTCATTAAACCTTCTGTATAAACCTTCATTTTACTTTCTATTTCTCCATTATACTTTCTGTATGATGGAAGAGCTAGTGTATAAAACACCTCTACTACTTGATTGGCTAGTTTAGATGCTGCAGACTTCTGAAACTTCTTGTGCTTTCCTTTTGATATGTCACTGATATAAGAAATACAGCTCTCTCTACTCGTTAAGACTTTGTTTTTAAATACTTTTTTAGCATAAATGCCCCATCCTTCCTTTCCAGCGAGTAGTTCCACTGGCTCTAAATTATCATCTAAATATTCTGAATACAATGGTGTTAGTGCTAAGAATATATCCTGATCTATACTAGGGTTATAGTCATCGAAATAGTCATTTACTGTTTTAGTGAATTTATCCTTCAGCGTTTGTTTTTCTTCTTCACTGTCTAGATTTAGGTATTCTCTTCCGAAGTTAGATACGTCTTTAGCGAAAGAAATAATTTCAGGTCCATAGTA
Source organism: Flavobacteriales bacterium UBA4466 (assembly GCA_905182895.1). GTDB lineage: Bacteria > Bacteroidota > Bacteroidia > Flavobacteriales_D > Sanyastnellaceae > ASP10-05a. The sequence continues at coordinate 7,931 of CAJJDD010000018.1, read as the reverse complement.
ATAATATTCTATAAACAACTCTCTGGCTCTCTTATAAGATTTGTTAGCTTCATGAAGCTCATTAAGATCTGCCAATACACTGGAATACCTGGCTTCATCCTTTATCCTATTTTGGAATTCTGCTTCGAGTGTCTGTTTTTGTCCAAGGGCGTCCATACGTTTCAACCCTCTGTTCTGACCTTTCCATTTTTTCCAAGCATTGCTTATACCTGACTGCTTAGAGGCATACTGAATTTTGGTTTGTTCATCGGCTCTCATGGCTGCATCTATAATGTTCAAGCTTTCATCTCTCATATGAATTCTCATAGGATTAGACTCATTCATCACATACTCTACTGCATCTGAAGTTAGAAATTGTTCCGTTTTCCCAGGGAATCCAAATACCATGGTAAAGTCTCCTTCAGCTAAACCATCTAACGAAACTTTCAAATGCTGAATAGGCTCATATGGGACATTAGAGTCACTGAATTCTGCTGGTTCATTCATAGCATCCGCATATATTCTGAACAGTGAGAAATCTCCTGTATGTCTTGGCCAAACCCAGTTATCTGTATCTCCACCAAACTTACCTATTGACTGAGGTGGCGACCCTACTAGTCTCACGTCATTATACGTTTTAGTTACTATTAGGAAGTATGAGTTACCATAGTTATAAGCTCTCACTTTGGCCGCTAAAAGCTCACTAGTAGCTGACTCCTCGATAGCTTTTGAGTTTTCCTGTAGTTTAGCTTGGACTTCTTCTGTACTCATTCCTTCAGTAATTCCCTCCATCATTCTGGAAGAGACGTCTTCTATCCTATCTATCAGTGTAGCCGTGAGTCCATCATTTGGTAATTCGTCTTTCAATGAAGCTGCCCAAAATCCATTCTTAAGATAATTATTCTCTAAGCTACTATGGCTTTGAATTTGACTATATCCACAATGATGATTCGTAAGAATTAAACCTTGTTTACTTACAACTTCAGCAGTACATCCCCCTCCAAAATGCACTATTGCATCTTTTAAACTTGAGTGATTAATACTATAAATATCTTCAGCAGCGGTAAGTTCTAAGCCCATAGCTTGCATCTCGGACTCGTTTAGTTGTTGTAAAAACATAGGGAGCCACATACCTTCTTTAGCTTCTGTAGCTATAGATAAGAGTATAAAAACGCTCAATAATACTTTGTATATAATTTTCATATTAAGAGAAATAAGGTTCAATTTTAGTTTTAAAGTTTGATGGAATGAGACAAGGTTTTCCGGACTCACAATCTACAAAAACCAATGTTGTTTCAGCTATTGTAGAGAGCTCTCCCTTTGGATTAAGTAAGTCGTATTGAAAATGTATGCGCGTATCGGGCATTTTAAAAACTTTTGTTACTAAGGTAACTTCGTTACCTGATAACGTTCATTACAAGTGCACTGTCTAAAACTAATTAGTCCTTTCCATTTTTGGTTTTTCAACTCCCTAATAAACAAATAAGTACTGTCCTCGTAGACAGATGTGTGGATTACTTTAAAGTAACTATTTTCTTCTAAAATTGTTATAGATTTAATTTCACTTAACTCATATTCCCTCTCGGCTCTCACCTTACTGTATGGTGAAATGAATCCGTTTTTATATCCTGATATAGTTCCCGTAACAGTGTCATTCGAAATTAGAATTATTTCTGCTGGAACTTTTTTGGCAGATGTCTCCGTGGCTATCAATAGAACGAAAACTGCAATTAGAACTCTAAGCATCTTAGAATTCAACTCTAAGCCCAATATTCAACGGAGCTATTTCTGGAAGCTTTATATCATTATGGATAGCTTCATATTTCTTAAACAAGTTGGAGATTCTATACTCTCCATAAAGCGCCAGGCCATTTCTGCCTATAGCCGCTGTGGCATAGTACTGAAGAAGCTCTATATACTGAAGTCTCTTATACGTAATATTTACTTCTTGTGCTCCAGCATTCCCCTGTGCCTTTGGGTCTATCTCGTTTTCAATTTTCATTCTAGAGGCAATACGGATAGCTCCTACAGCTCCTACTTCTATAAAGGCTCCTTCTTTCACTCCATGTTTCCCTAAGTGAAACCTATTAATCAGTCCTATTCTTCCTGTATATAGATGCAATTGCTGGCGGTCATTTATCTGATTTACGGAAAGAAGGTTGGCTGAATCCTGTTCCAATTTAAAGTTGTCGAATTGGATACCGTAGTTTAGCCCTAGACTATAAAATTTAGCTGGCCTAAATAATTTCATTCCAGTATAATTTATACTAGTGGAAGACCACAGAGTGTTCAGGCTGTCTGGTACATCTAATGTCAGATTGTACCCCCACTTCAACTGACTCTTAGAATTATCGTCTTCTACAGAATCCCTATCGTCAGCTACATTTCTTTCTAGCACTATCTCTTGGCTAGAAAGAGTTGTCGCTGAAAGCAAACTAAGTATTATTATGATTTTTTTCATTTTAATCTCATTTCTATGGTATATCCTTCATAATAAACTACTGCTTTTTCTGCTTTTGAAGGATAAGTAAACGAATAAATTTCTGCTCCTTGGAGATCTATAACTTTATAAGACATAATGATTCCATCTTCCGTTTGAAATTGATAAAACAGATAGTCTTCATAGTCGCTTACACAATTGACTGAGCTATTAAGGGCATTTCTACCTGTGTCTGATCTTCTCTTATGGTCAATGAAGGACTCATGATAGTTACTTTTATTTCTGATTCGAATTTCTCCAAAGTTATCGTAGGTGAAACTTCTTCAGCTTTATCTAAGAAATAGGAAGCTTGTGGAACTCCGTATCCATGAGCATAATCACAGTAAGGATATAAATCTGAACCCTTTTCTAATTCATGGAAAAGTCTCCATATTAGTCCAACTTCTATTTGCCTGCCATGCACAAGCAGCAAACCCTGCTGTAAGTGGAGATGAAAAAGAAGTTCCTTGTGTTTCTGAAACATTATCCTTTTTGGCTGCTATCACATGCCCATAAGCTGTAACATTCGGTTTTTGTCTAAAATCGTATGTAGGACCTACAGAACTGAAAGCAGTATGTATTCCAGAAGAAGGCAACAACCCTCCAACTGCCATTACACTATCTGCATCTGCTGGAGCCCCTACAAAATTCCAGCCTCCTGACCCATCATTCCCTGCCGAGTTAACCACTAGAATACCTTTTTTTGCTGCTAGATTTCCTGCTCTACTTACCAGTGTGTTCAATCCATTCATGTCTCTATAGAAATACCTATTCCCTGTATAACCCAGTGAACTGTTTATTATATCAGCTCCATTTCTATCACTCCATTCTACAGCTGCCAGCCAATTTTCTTCTTCAGAGAAAACTTCTATTTGAGCCTTTTCAGTTCTAGCTAATAGAAACTCTGCTCCCGTAGCCAAACCTAAAGTGTCTGACCTTCCTTCTGCCTCATATATTCCTGCTATACAACTTAAGACTGCTGTTCCATGATAATGACCATGGCATACGTCCAAATTATTTTTCACAAAGTCATAAGTCGCTATGATTTTATTTCCCTCTCTCAAATGGTTAAAACATGGATTTATGTCTGAATCAGTAAAACCTGCATCCAGCACAGCTATCCTTATTCCTGTTCCATCGATGTTAGCCTTTTGAAATTCTCTTCGGCCCATTCTTTCTGTCTGGTACTTTATAAGCGAGTCAGATTTATCGGATTGTTCCTCAAAATATTCATCAGTAATACGCATGGGATTTTTAGAAAAAAGCATTACACCTTTTACATAAGAAAGGGATTTTACTTTTTCTATCTCCGCAGGAGAAGCCTTAACCGAAACCGCATTAAACCATCTAGTATGATGACTTATACAACTCACACATTTCTCTACTCCATTAATATAGTTAGGATTGACAGGATAATCCGTTATATCATATAAACTCAGCCCTAATGATTCTCTTCTTTCTATAGCCTTATCATCAAAGTAATCGTAAGGGTTAAACTCCATACCCTCTTTATCGGTAAAGAATACCCAGAACTTTTCATCTTGAGTTAATCCTCTGCTAATAACCAACAGATAAAAAAGTATAGTTAGAACTCCTTTCATTATTTTTTCTGAAGTTTAGACCAGGAATCTCTTAGTGTAACCGTTCTATTGAATACAAGTTTTTCTTTAGTAGTGTACTTAGAGTCCACACAAAAATAGCCTAAACGTTGGAATTGGAATTTATCTCCTGCATTGGCATTTTTCAGATGTGGCTCAGCCTTGCAATTAGAAATCACCTCCAAACTATCAGGATTTAGAAAGTCCATGAAGTCTTTTTCTTTATCGGAATCTGGAGACTCATGAGAGAATAATCTATCATACTGTCTAACCTCCACATCCAAGGCATGTTCTGTACTTACCCAATGGATGACACCCTTAGCCTTTATTCCACTAGTATCTTCACCACTTTTAGAATCTGGGAAGTATGTACAATGTACTTCTGTAATGTTTCCTGATTCGTCCTTGACATGCGAATTAGCCTGAATGATATAAGCTCCTTTCAACCTCACATAGCCTTCTGGTTTTAGCCTGAAATACTTTCTTGGAGCTTCTTCCATAAAGTCGTTTCTCTCTATGAAAATTTCTCTAGAAAAGGGAATATTTCTGCTTCCTGCAGCCTCATCCTCAGGATTATTTATGAGTGTTAACTCTTCAGTCTTACCTTCTGGATAATTAGTAATAACCACCTTGATAGGTTCTAAAACACACATTACCCTAGGTGTTATTTTATTAAGATGTTCCTTTATACTAAATTCTAAAAGAGCTACGTCTATAACGTTCTCTCTTCTAGCTATACCTACTCTATCACAGAAATTCCTTATGGACTCTGCTGTATACCCTCTTCTTCTTAATCCCGAAATAGTAGGCATTCTAGGATCATCCCATCCGTCTACCACATTCTCTTCAACCAACCTGAGTAATTTTCTTTTACTCATAATCGTATAATTCAAATTCAACCGAGCAAACTCTCTTTGCTTACTTGGAAAAATCTCCAGTTCCTGTATTAACCAATTATATAATGGTCTATGTACCTCAAATTCTAATGAACAGAAAGAATGCGTTATTCCTTCTATGCTATCACTCTGACCATGAGCGAAATCATACATCGGGTAGACGCACCATTTATCTCCAGTTCTGTGATGACTTTCATGCTTAATTCTGTATATGAAAGGATCTCTTAGGTGCATATTGGGAGAGGTCATATCTATCTTAGCTCTCAAAACCATACTGCCTTCAGGATGTTTACCGTCCTTCATTTCAGTAAATCTTTCTAGATTTTCTTCTGCACTTCTATCTCTAAAAGGAGAATTATTTCCAGTTTCAGTAGGTGTACCTTTTTGCTCAGCTATTAAAGCTGCCGACTGTTCATCTACATAAGCTTTTCCTTCTGAAATAAGTTTCACAGCATATTCATAAAGCGTATCGAAATAGTCTGAAGTATACCGTTCTTCCTCATTCCAGTCAAAACCTAACCACTTTATATCCGCTTTTATAGCGTCTACGTATTTAGTATCTTCTTTTTCAGGATTGGTGTCATCAAATCTAAGATTGGTTTTCCCACCATATTTTTTTGCCATCTCGAAATTCAGGCAGATAGCCTTTGAGTGTCCTATATGAAGAAATCCGTTAGGCTCAGGAGGAAATCTAGTAAGTATCCTTCCATCATGTTAGCCCTTCTTCTAAATCCCTTTCTAGAATTTGTTCTATAAAGTTTAAGCCTTTTTCATTCTCTTCAGACATCCTTCTATGTTTGTTTATTAGCGTTGCAAAGCTAACGAAAAAAGCCCGCTAGTATATACCAGCGGGCTTTAGAATTAACGAGAATTTAAGTTAGTTAAACATCTTAAACGTACGCGTAATTTCTCCTGAGGTGCACACGATAATATTTATCCCTGAGACTAAATTAGAATTATCTAAAAGTAGCGGCAGTTTAGCATTTACATCTTTAGAGATTAGCCTACCTGAAACACTATAAACTTCTACTCTTTCCATTAGAGCGTTATCGCTTCCATAAATCACAACACCACTATCAGAGCCTCTTAACTCTAAATCACTGATAATTGATTGGTCACTTATAGAACTATCAAAATCTGGCGTAATCACTGTACTTCCTCCTATATAACCATCTCCGCTTGCAACACCATTTCCATTCGCAGCTACTCCAGAATAATAAAATGTAACGTTTCCGTTAAAAGCACTAGGCGCTATCCATTCTACTAGCCAAGTGCCTGAAGAGCTAGGTGAGCTATGCTCTACTACTGACCTGGCTGTCACATTGGTATTGGAAACAGTTTCTAATTGTGCTTGGGACCCTGGATTAGAGAAGGTTCCTGAATTAGCGTTTCCATCACTAAGCGCTGTACTTTGAAATCCAAATTCAAGGGGATTTCCTGAAGTTCCAGCTACAGCATATTCTAACAAATAAGTTTCTCCGGGTATGTAAGAAGTTACAGCTGTCCCTTCTTCATTCGTTATAGATAGATTTATCTCGGGTGAGAAACTACCTGAGCTATGACATTGAGAACATACATTATCTCCATCTGGAGAACCTGAACGGTCTTTATTCTGTTCTTCTCCTACTCCACCAGAAGCCGCTATAAGCACTAGTGAAATACTGAATGTCAGCACCATATAAATTTTCTTCATTATTTTCCTTTTTTATAGTACCAAATATATTTAACCACTCACACATTACATCTCCCGACTTTGTGTTTATATATGATTCTCAATAAGCGTTTTCATAAATATCTAAAGAGTATTTTCGCGTTAATTTTCAATTCATAATTTGATGTTTTCATCTATACCTTCCTCCGAAATATCTGTCATAATAGGCATATCACTTGTCCTTTTCGGCTATGTAGGCTATTACTTCTCTGCTAAAAACAACAAAGGAAACACGGAGAACAGGCCTACCTCTGATGTGTTTAAGATGAGGAATATGGGGTTTCTTTGGATGGGTGTTTTTCCTTTTATTACTATTTTGGTGTGGATTCTATTAAGTGATTTTACTTTTGCTGATTACGGGGTTAAATGGGCTTTTCCTATGGAGTGTTTCTATTGGATTCTTGGTTTTTCGGCAGTGTTAGTACCTATGAATTATTTTAATGCCAAGACTTCAGATAATCTGAAAATCTATCCTCAAATCAGAGAGAAGAAATGGAATGGAGCATTGCAACGCAAAGAATACTTTACGTGGTTTTTATATCTACTTGGATATGAATGGTTATTCAGAGGAGTTTTATTCTTCAGCTCTAGAGATGTCATGGAATTCTGGCCTGCTTTAGTTTTAAATACAGCTCTCTACTCTTTGGTTCATATTCCTAAAGGGCTGAAGGAAACTTTAGCTTCTATCCCTCTGGGCATTTTGCTCTGCATAATAGTCGAAAGAACAGGAGTGTTTTATGCCGCGGCTATTATTCATTTCACACAAGCGGCCAGCAGTTCATACTTTAGCCTGAGAGCACATCCAGATATGCAAATCACTAAATAGATGAAGATTTTTCTAACTGGAGCTACTGGTTTTATAGGCTCTCAAATGGCTCTCAAATTGGCCGAACAGGGACATACGGTTCATGCTTTGGTTCGTTCTATTGAGCGTGCTAAAAAAGAAGTAAGGCATGAGTCTATAAAATTCTTTGAAGGAAATTTAGATGACCTAGATGTAATAGCTAAAGCGGTTACGGGCTGTGAACAAGCTTATCTGTTAGCTGCTTTTGCCCAAGTATGGGATAAAAACACAGATACTTTTTACAAGATTAACGTTAGAAATAATCTAGACCTGATTAAACAAGCTTCTTCGTTGGGTGTGAAAAAAATAGTGGTCACTAGCACCGCAGGAGTTTTCGGACCTGCTAGACGTGACCTACCTGTCACAGAGGACTCTACGAAATGGACTGCCTTAACTACAGATTATGAACAAAGCAAGGCTCAAG
>CAJJDD010000017.1 GCA_905182895.1 Flavobacteriales bacterium UBA4466 | reverse complement strand
TTGCTGGTCCTCAAGGTGAAACAGGAGTTGCTGGTCCTCAAGGCGAAACAGGAGTTGCTGGTCCTCAAGGTGAAACAGGAGTTGCTGGTCCTCAAGGTGAAACAGGAGTTGCTGGTCCTCAAGGTGAAACAGGAGTTGCTGGTCCTCAAGGCGAAACAGGAGTTGCTGGTCCACAAGGCCCTCAGGGTATACAAGGTGAGCCCGGAAATGATGGTAATGGAGTAGATGGTTATACTCCAATGTTTGGAGTAGATTATTTTAACGGACAAGATGGAATAGATGGAATAGATGCGGTAGTAGATTACGATTCACTTGCTAACATTATTAGTGCTGACTCAAGTTTTACGCTAATATTAGTGGAGGTATGGGTGGAGGTTGTATTATTCTTTTCCTGATGGATTACAAGGACAACCTATAACTTGGAAATTAATGGCTGATTATACTGTTCCATCTGGCAAGAATTTATATATAACTGCATTTGCAGGATATAATCTTGGAAGCAAATATGCAAATAGATGGAATAGGAAGTTATTTCTAGTATAAGGTTAGAAGAAATTATAATAGCTGGTTTCTGGTTCTGTTGTTTCATCAACTGTCCCTTCCAGCGGGTCTAATTGGGCTAACTTGAACGGGATATTAGTTGATGCAAATGTCACAGCAATTACATATAATTTAATGGCTGATTATACTGTTCCATCTGGTAAGAATTTATATATAACTGCATTTGCAGGATATAATGTTGGTTCATTTCATACGGCTATGAAAATACTTAAAGACAGTAGATTAGATGAAATTATAATAGCTGGTTCTGGTTCTGTTGTTTCATCAACTGTCCCTTCCAGCGGGTCTAATTGGGCTAACTTTAACGGCTACTTAGTAGATGAGAATTACTTTGCCAATTGTGGTGGTGGAGGCTCTTCATCTGCTACATCAAGTAACAATACATATCTTGATTCTTTATATGTTGCTGATTTGATATCGACTATAGTGGACTCAGTTTATGTAAATGGTTTTGTGGATGGGCAAACAGAGAGTAATCTACCAATCGGAGTAATACAGGTGTTTGCTGGTGAAAATTCACCTAACGGTTGGTTGTTTTGTGATGGGGGTGAAATAAGCAGATCTACATATTCAGATCTTTTTACAGAAATAGGGGAGAGTTATGGCCCTGGGGATGGAAGTACGACATTTAACGTGCCTGATCTTAGAGGTAGAGTCCCTGTAGGTAAAGATAATATGGGGGGTGTTTCTGCAGGGATACTTTCAAATAATGGGACTGTTATAGGCAGTGATGGAGGTGAGGAAAATCACATCATCACTATTGATGAGATGCCTAATCATGAGCACGAAATTCAATATTATAGAGATGGTTCTTATGGATCACAGTCATCAGCTAACTGGAATGGAATTACAGGTGACTATACTTCTGACGGACCACCAGAATGGGTAACCAATGGAAACGTCAGAGCAAATGGAGTGGGAGGTGATCAGCCTCATAATAATATGCAGCCGTATTTAATTACAAATTATATTATTAAAGCCAGTGGAAATGCTAGTAATGGTTCTGAATCAAGCAGTAGTAATAATATTATTACTACAAGCCCCGCATTTTCGTTAGAGTCTTTGGATTTAGATGATTATGATTTAGGAGAGACTATTTTTGACCTAAGTTCCAATAGCTCCTATATAGTAAGTCAAGGCTATAATGATGAGTCAAACGAGAGTTTACTAATAAGCCAGCCATCTTGTTCTTCATTATGGTTAGGAGATTATATTTTCTATTTTGAAGTGACGGATACTGTCTGTTATAATATGCCTTATTCAAGCAAATATACTAGTAATTTTGGAGCGGGTTATGCCAGTGGATCCTGGAGCTCTTACCAATGTCAACCTTTAGAAGATTTCAGCAATTTATATCATGTAAGCGGGACATCAGAATACAATCCGAACACCACTAGTTCTGTAGCTTACAATAATAATTATTTATTTCCAAGTTTTGAGTATGTGCTAAAATTAAAACGACTATATTGGTTATGGCGGTCAAGGTGCTCCTGCTGGAGCCTCTGTTTCAAGTTTTGAATTTTAATTCTTCGTTTACTAATTTAAGTTTTTGGAATAAAACAACTGGTGGTTATCAATCCTCAAATTATTTCCCTGTTCTTACAGGGTTAGGCTTTAATTTTAGTCAACCTGCCAAAACTTTAATTCCTTTAAATAATTAGAGCTATTATTATCAGAATTCCGATAGACTAAAAGTCTATCAATTCGAAAAGTTGAAACAAGTAGAATTTCAATCGTTTGTTAAGCTTCCAACTGATTTGAAATTAGTGGGAATAAAATTGAATTAAATATATAGTGCAGAACTGCTAAGGGTGTATATTTGACTTAAAATCGACTAAATATTAAAAATGAAAAGAATTTTACTATCGGCTTTCGTGCTATTTATTGCAGGTATAGCCAACGCACAATTAATTAGTGTGGAGTTTGAAGAGCATTATGTACATGACGGTACCGTATACGAAGATGTCGCAGTTAGGTACTGTTAATTTAGATGGGTATATTACTTACCGTCTTTATGCAAATCTTACAAACGCAGATGACGTTGTAGTAAATGTGTCAGGAAATATAGATGATCCTTTATCTATACAGTTAACTGACCAAGATGAGCAATTTTTTTCAGCAAATGCAGGTGGTGCTGCTGTAGGCCCAATGAATGCAGCAATTATTGGTGTTGCGCCATTAGTAGCGTATGACTCATATCTAACTATTGGATATCATGTGGATGCGGATAATCCTACTTACACTGCTCCGACTGCTTTAGGTGGTCCTGGAAATCCTTGGTTAACTAACTTCGAAGCAGGTGATGGTATTTATTCTGACGACTTTACAGGATTAGCTTATTATGTCCTTCCCGGCTCAGAAAACTGGAGTAGCTGGAGATGACTTAAGGGTGTCTTTAGGTCAGTTTACAGTAAATAATGCTGACGCCATTAACATGAATTTATCTTTCGCTGGAAATGTACAAGTATTTACCAACGGTGAGTCTAATACTCAATGTTGAAGAGGATTTTTATTATGCTTTCGCCACGACCGCAGAAGGAGGGCTTGGATGTACGGATCCAGCTGCTGATAATTATGATGCAAACTGCGACAGTCGATGATGATGCGATGTGAGTACCCTTAGCAGTGGCAATTGACATGCTGCTGATCTTAATTATTACTGATGCTAGTTGTTTCGGAACACTTGATGGAAGTGTAGACGTTAGTTCTATTACTGGAGCTCAGGGTTCTATTCTACATTCTACGAATGACGGGTCATTTGTAGTTTCTTCTCTGTTTAGGATGGTCTTGCCAGCGGGAGACTATCTTTATGAGGTAAGAGATGCAGAGGGATGTATTGCCTCTGCTCCATACACTATTGAAGAAGGAATTGAAATAGTAATTACAGAAAATGGAGTTGATTCTAATAACCCTTCTTGTTTTGGGTTTAGTGATGGTCAGGTATGTGTTGAGAATAGCAGGAGGAGTTGCTCCTTATACTGCTTCACTAGCTACAGCTGATAACTCTGATGAGTCTTCAGGATTATGTTACCTACTGATTCTACCTTACAGATAGTAATCACGTATCGAATGTTTGTGCAGGATGACTAACGGTTGTGTAGTGAATTCAGGAGCTATAGCTCTCAATGATCCGTTACAAATGTCAATTGAATTAGATGCATTCTCTGCTGCTTCATGTGGAGATGTGGCTGATGCGTGTGGTATCGCTCTAGCTACTGGTGGGCAGCCTTCTTTCACTTATGAGGTAGAGGGATGGATAGAGCCACAAGAAGAGAATATCCTTTGTGGTCTTTTACCAGGAATGGATTATACCGTAATAGCTACAGATGCAAATGGATGTACCGTTTCAGGCCTATTAACTGAAATTACTGGACCTGCTCAGGTAGGTGTTAACGCGAACTCTGTTACTGATGTAAGTTGTTTCGGAAGTGAAGATGGAGGAATTGTTGTTTCAGGATTTGGTGGAAACGGAAACTTCTCTTATAGTATAGGAGGATGCGAGAATTTTGAATTTACTGACGGAATTTTCGATGCGCTTGCAGAAGGAGACTATGTGGTCTGTGCAGAAAGTGATGGATGTACTGGAAGTGATACGTTCACAGTAGATGCTCCTAATGCTATTCAGTATGACGTTACTCCTAACGCAGAAAATGCTGGAGTTAGTGAAGCTGGTGCATGTGATGGAATGTTTGAAGTAATCAATGAAGGTGGAGGCACAGGAAGTCTTACTATCATTTGGGAATTAGCAGACGGGACTCAGGTAGTAGGAAATACTATAGATGGCCTCTGTGAAACAGAGATGGGAGATGTTATTAATTTAACGATCACTGATGAAAACGGTTGTGAGTCTTCAGAAGATTTCCTAATGACTATAGGTCTTTATGAATTAGCAAATAATATTCAAATTAATATGTTCCCTAATCCTACCAATGGAATAGTGAATCTTACTATAGAAGGATTAGCTGGACAGGCAGTAAGCGCTAAAGTTCTAAACTCAATAGGTGCTGAAGTTCAGTCTACTGATTTCGGTACGGTTAGCGGAATTTGGAATAAAGAGATTAATTTAATGGGTCAAGCTAGCGGAGGTTTATTTCCTTAATGTAACTGTAGGAAATGAGAATATCTCTCATAGAATAATCAAGCAGTAAGCTTAGATTTAAAACTAATTTTAAAACGCCCTCTTAGGAGGGCGTTTTTTTTGGCTTTAAACTTTATTCATTAGAACTGTATCGAATTTTAAATGAGCTGTCTTTTTGAGCTATCCAAGAGGCTTTTAATGATGTTAAATGAGACAAAAAAAGCTTATTAGCGTCTGGCTTGAAGTTCCAGGGCTTTTTAAAACGGAATGTTTTCGTTGAGAATTACTCCTCCTTTTATGTGGTTTGCCTTACTCTCATGCGATTGAAAGATATGTTTTGTTATAGGTGAAAGGTTTTTCTGCTCCTGGCGTATGTAAGTGCAGTCAATACTTAGAAAGAGAAGGTGTAAAATGTAAGTGAGTGTACTATTTTCTAGTCGTTATAACCTGGCGTTGCAACGCTGATAGACTACAATTTCTTCTTAGAGGTCAGGAGTTTTTTAAAATTTTCGACAAACTCATCCCATGACTCGAACTCTTCTTTATAAAGTATTCCCGCTCCTTGGGTAGAAGAAGTCTCATAGCTAGTGGTGTTTATGTCAAAGTTATTCGTGTCATTATAGACCAGTAGTCTAATCTTACCATCTTTTCCTAAGAGATACTCTAAGCGTACGTCACCAATAAGCGTATTGGGATTATGATTTCTTTCATTTCCACGAGTGACACCAAGATTACCACTTATATACAATTTATCACTAAATAGCTGTGTGCTTAGCGCTAGAGCGATCTCTTGACTACTTATTTCATCTCCAGGTCTATAACTTAGCCCAATGTCTACATCATCAGTTATTTGAGAAAGCCAGTTGTTTAACTGACTTGAGAGGAACTCAGTGCTGTTTTCAGCTATTCCAAGCTGGCTATGGCCAAGACCGTTAAAACTAGTAGAAGGTAGAAATTTCTTTAAAACCAGAAGGCTAAAAGCTTGACGGTTTTTTTCTTGCTCAGTTGCTATAGCGCTGTTCACTCTGCTTTTGGTTATTTCATCTGAGGCGGGTAATTCTATATCGAATGCTATTCCTGGGTTCAGAAGTTTCCCTTCTAGATTCATGACCAGGTTAATCGGAACCCTTTTTTTATAAGATTCATTGTCATCAGACGAGCCTATTATATCATATAAAGGTGCTGAAAGCCTGTAGACAGTCTCTAGGTTAATATCTGCTAGAAAAGGGTCTCCATACCAGCTAATGGTGCCGCCAGGCTCTATTTCAAATGCTTTATTGATAATGTTTTGAAGTGTAAATAGATACTCACCGTCTACTATTTCTATAGTGCCATACATTTGGAAATCCTCATCATCATTCACTATCATGGAAAGGTGTCCTTTTCCACTGCCTTCCAAAACATCGCCCGTCACTTGATCAAAGATCATTTTAAAAACAGCCTCTTTTGTGAATCTATTTCTAAATCTATAGATAGGTTAAAGTCCGACTGCAACTGAGCTAGACCGTTGTTTTTAATTTTTTCTTCAGGAATAACAAAAGAGACGAAATCCTCGAAAGTTACTTCCTCACTATTTCCTAAGGGCATATTTATGATCGTTCCTTCTTCAGCAGAAGCATTGGCGTTGATTTCTAGAAAGTCATCATATCCGAATATGCTAATAAACCCTGAACCATAGGCTTTTCCATAAAAGAGTTCATTTTGATCTTCAGTAGTATTTCAAGCAAAGGAAAGGTGTTTTCTCTATGTCGATGAAAAGGTCATAACTCCACTCTCTGAAATTTTCATGTACAACTGAACCTATAACGTGGCCCACGTTTCCCTCAGGATCTACAATTTCGATATTCTCCAAGAGAAACATATCAGAAGTAATCTCTACAGCATCTCTTAAGGTATAGGATGTATTTAAGAAGTCTATTTTCACTTCTGCGTCATTGAAAGATAAATCGCCATGTAGTACTGGTTTAGAAAGGGTTCCTTTGACATCGATTTCTCCAGATAAAGACCCTCCAAATTCACTTACAGCACTTTTAACAATAGAGGAGAGAAAATTTAACTCGAACTCTTTAGCTGTTACTTTAAAGTCTAGAGGGTTTTCTTCTTCTGACGGAGAATAGGTTCCTGAAAAAGAAAATGGTTTGTTTTCATTATTCGTTAGTTCTCCAGATAACTCTATAACTTTTTGATCAGAATTCCATTTACCTGTCGTACATACGTCACTTCGATCGTATCTTCATCAAGTTTGAAGTCGTTCAAAGTAAAGCTGCTGCTAGCCTCACTCGAGCCTAGTAAATCGGAGAATATCAGGCTTCCGTGTAGAATTCCATTTACTTGAGCGCTGCCAGAAGGGGTGAAGTAATTGACGGAGGAGAGATCTAGATTTTCTAGGATGAGGTCTGTTTTATTTCCATCATTTAAACTACCATTTACAAATACTTGTTGGTCTTCGTTTTGGAGTATTAAGTTTTCAAATGAAAATTCAGATCCATCTGAAATAAACTTCCCGTTAGGTCGAATGTTCCAATTGGCTGGACCTGCAAATAGATTTCCAGTGCCAAACTCTAAGGTGTAATTAGTCGAGTCTAAAGAATAGGAAAAATCGACATCTCCAGAGCTGTTTTCTCCTCCATTATTCCATGAGAAATTAGATTTTAATCCATGTTTAGTTCCCTCAGAGGTGAATTTAGGCTGAATGATTTTAAACTGATTGTTAATGTTCAATTCCGAAGAGTTTATGTTGATCGAGATTTCTTCAGTTAGCTGGTGGTACCCGAGATTTAGATAATCGAGACTTACCCCATGATATGAAACTGTATCTGTTTCTATTAAAAGGTGGCTGTTTTGACCATTTTCAGAATAGTAAAGGTTACTTCCTTTAGAAACATAAATTTCCTTTCCTAGATAATTCCTGAGTTTTTGAAAGTCTATTACATTTAAGGTTAAGCTAAAGTCACCAGCGGGAATGAGAGAGTCAGATTTAACGGTAGGAGTAAAGTTTTCTGCTATTCTGGCAGCGGAGTTCACGATTTGATCGTAGGTGTATTTTCCTTTTAGTTCCCCTTTAATTATGTCGGACTCTAAGATTATATCTCTCTCTGGGCTTAGTGAGGAGTGTATAAATATGGAGTTAATTTTAACTGGAATTTCTCCTGATGAAAATTCGGTGTTTTCAAAACAAATTTCCCCAGTAATATTATCTGGGTTAGAGCCTGAACCTTCAATGCTGAGATTGGTTTTTAAGGCGCTTATCTGATCTAAACCATCAACGTAATGATTTAGGTTAAGGTGCTTTATTTTAGAGCTGAAGGAGTACCATGGGATGGACTCTCTGAAGTCTACAACTCCAGAAAACTCTAAGTCTGCGTTTTCATCTTTGCTCACTAGGTTTCCAGAAAAGAAGTTGTTTTTTAAATTTCCTCTAGCACTAATGTTAGAAAAGCTTGTCTTTCCTAAAGAAATAGAGCTAACCTTTCCTTCTAAGTCTATTTCTGCTAATTCTCTGGTTATTCCTTTTCCTTTTACCGAGATAGCACTAGAAATAACACCTAAATTTTTAGTACTATAAAGCTTGGCTAGGTCAAAATTTAGAGTAATCAATTCTCCAGAATAAGAGTAACGTTCATCTCCTGGAATCTCTTTGAATTTTAAATCTGTTATTAGTTTTCCTATAGGAGTAGAGAGTTCACCATATGCTACGAAATCGTTTGTAAACCCTGTGAAGTCTCCTGAAAAATTAAAGTTTCCGAGTTTGTTTAAATTTAGAGGAAGATTTACGTTGGTTACTCCTAATGCCGGAAGAATTAGAGTTTGAATGTCTGCTCTGGAAGAGTTAAGTTGTTCTACGTCTAAATCTATAAAGGTCTGGGATAATTCAGGAAGCCCGTTCAACGAAATATCACCGATGAAATTTGTGTTATTGGCTAGTTGAAGAGAAATTCTTTTTCCTTTTAGCTTATCTATTTTCCCTCTTAATCTTCCTTCCATTTTTATTTCTAGGTCAGAAAATTTTGAGTTAACGCTAAACTTGTTTAAATCGGCTAAGTTCAGTGTGGAATTATGAAAAGTAATATCATGATTAACCGTAGAGACATACTGCGAATAAGCGCCAAAGGAATCAGTTTTTAATTGGATGTTTCCTGAGATGTCAGAATGGTTTAGAGAAAAGGAAGCATCCATTAAGGATATTCCAGAAGGGGCTATAGTCACATTAGAGTTTAGTTTGTATAGGGCCAGCTCACTAGATTCTGCAGCAGAAAGAGAGTTGCTCTTAAACAATATGCTATCTCCTATAATTTGGAATTCAGACAAGTCTGCATTTAGCTCCTTTATTCTTATTCTCCTGGAGTTTAAGGTCTCCGTTAAACTGTCTGCATAATTAAAATCCTGATATTCAAATCTTCCTTTTATAATAGCTAAGTCAGTAACTTCTATTTTCCATTTCCCCTCAGACTCCGAGTCGGATGAAAGAGAGTCTAAAAGAAACTGAAGGTTATTAGCAGATTCGCCCTCATAGATGGCCATCTTGAAAAGAGGTGCTTCTAGGGTGATTTCATTGAGAAAGATACTTTTTTCCTCAAGTTTAAGTAAGAAAGAGCCGGTGTTAAGTCCTTGTATATAAGCTAAAGTATCTTTTTTAGAATCTCTAATTAAAACGTCTTCCAGCAGAATGGAATCCCATAAATCTATTTTTAAGGACTTTATAGATATTTCTGTTCCAAGCTGTTTGCTTAGATATTTACCAGTCTGCTGCCCTATGAATGTTTGTACACTTGAAAATTGCAACGCTATGAATAAAACACTAGCGAACAGCAATAATGCGAGCAGTGTCCATAACAGTATTTTCCGAGCTTTTCTCATTCCTCTATTGCTTAGCAATATTCATGCAAATTAACCTAATTTTGTGATAGGGTGAGGAAGAAATCCGTCTGTGAAATGAGAGAAAAACAACCAGTAATTTTAAGTATAGAATCTTCTTGTGATGATACAAGCGCCGCTGTTTTAAGAGGATTAGAAGTTCTTTCAAATGTGGTGTGTTCTCAACAAATTCACGAAAAATTTGGTGGAGTGGTTCCAGAACTAGCCAGCCGAAAGCACATGGCCAATATAGTTCCTACAGTGATCACTGCTTTAACCGATGCTAATATAAAACTCGAAGATTTAGATGCTCTGGCATTTACCCAAGGTCCTGGGTTGTTGGGTTCGTTATTAGTAGGAGGAAACTTTATAAAGGGTTTGTCATTAGGGGCCAACCTAAAGATTTTGGCTGTAAATCACATGCATGGACATATAATGGCCCACTTTTTAAATCAAGAGACAAAGCCTAAATTTCCTTTTATTTGTTTGACTATTAGCGGTGGGCATACCCAATTAGTAAGAGTTAATGCCCCAAATGAATTTGAAATATTAGGACAAACTATTGATGACGCGGCAGGGGAGGCATTTGATAAAACGGCAAAATTATTAGGTTAGATTATCCAGGCGGCCCGCTAATAGATAAATTGGCTAAAACAGGAGACCCTCTAAAATTTTCTTTTACTAGGCCTAAAGTGAAGCCATTGCATTTTTCATTTAGTGGCTTAAAGACAAATGTTCTTCAGTTTCTTCAGAGAGAGATGAAACAAAACCCTAATTTCATTTCAGAGAACATTAATGATATATGTGCCTCTGTTCAGCACACCATAGTAACTATTTTATTAAGCGAGCTAGAGATGGCTTGTGAAAAGACTGGAATAACGGAAGTAGCCCTGGCGGGAGGAGTTTCTGCAAACTCTTACTTGAGAGAAAATTTCACTTCTTTAGCACTCGAAAAAGGATGGGCTTCACATGTTCCGGATTTTCAGTACTGCACCGATAATGCTGCTATGATAGGAGCTTCGGCATACTTTAAGTATCTTAATGGTGAGTTTGGAACACTCACTGATAAACCTAACCCGAGACTGCCGTTTATATTATAACATTTTGAACTTTGGTGGAGTACTAATTACGGGGAATGTCAAAGAAACTTCAGTACCTAAATTATCTCCGATTACTTTAATCTCAAACGAACACGTCTTCCTGTAATGTTCTTCTAAATAGGTTAATCTGTTTTTTAATATTTCTAATCCAGCTGATTTGTGGCTGTTTTTACTTTTTGATCCTTTTTCTGTTTTTCGGCCATTTCCATTGTCTGTAATAGAAATGTGCACCATTTCTTTGACCGTCTCTAATTTAATAGTGATTACGCCACCTTTAGAGTCGCTTAATCCATGGATAATAGAATTTTCTATAATAGATTGAAAAAATAGATGAGGAACATATAATTCAGATGAATTTACAGAGTGGGTTTCGTCTAAGTTCAGCAGTATGATATTATCTCGCCTTAAATTTTCTAATCTTAGGTACAGTTCTATCAGGTTTAATTCTTCTTGCAGCGTGTAAAACGAAGAGTTCTTTTCAGAGAAAGTAAGACCTAAAAATTCAGTAAGATTAGATAGATAGGTCTTGGCTTTTCTAATCTCAGATTTAAGAATAAGAGAATTTATAGAATTTATAGAATTAAATAAAAAGTGAGGATTTGTTTGGTTATTTAAAGCCTTATTCTTTAAGAAGAATCCTCATCGTTACAATTTTAAGTGATGAGATTTATAGCAGACAGATTTTTGATAACAAAGAAGTTCGCTTTCTTGTTCTTCATTTGCTAAAGAATTATAATACGTTTTTAAATAAGTGTATACGATCACTAAAGAAATTAAACTGTTAATACCCACAGTTAAAAGAAAAAATGATGAGATAGCCTCCTTAGTGATTAATATAGAAAAAGTGATAAAAGATAACCCTGTATGAAGCGACAGCAGGCTAATCCAAATTCCTTTATGTAAACCTGTAAGACTCCTCCATGATTTTATAGCGTAATTAAATAAGTTCCCTAAGTAGAAAAGGTAGACAACTGGAGATCCTAAAAGAATAAGTTCTTCATTGTCCAAAAACCAGAGTATAAAGCCAGTTATAACTATTCCTAACGCTATTAAACTGGTCTTTCTGCTGCTAAAAAACAGAGAGTCTAAATTATGTCTTTGGGCAGAAAAGAAAACACCGAAAATTGGGTGTAATAATGCTGAGAAAAGTAAGATAGCTATAGGGAAATGTTGTCCAACAACCAGCACCAAAAACAGTGAATGTAACAAGACCCCTGAGAGAAAAATTGGGCTTTTTATTTTTAGTAGTATTCCAGAAACCCAATTGTAGATAATTCCCGCAGACATGAAACCGTAGAAAAATAGTAACACCTTATCCATCAGTTTGAGTGTTTGATTCTTGATAGTTTTAAGTGAAGCCGATTTTCAGAAACATCTAATATTTCACCGAAATCTTCTTTCTGGTCCAGAAGTCTTGATTGGATATATTCTAAGCCTAACTCATTTTTATTCAGAACTTTTTTTTCAGAATCTACGTCTATTTTAAGTATAACATCATCCGAGGTGTAATCTATCAGAACTCTATTTGTAACCTTAAACTCACGAGAAAATGAAGCTTTAAAAACAGATTTCACACAGGGTAAAAGTATGTGGGTTCTTACCCTAATATCTTCAGTAAATTTATTCCCATTTTTTAGCTCGAGTGAGATATGAGTTTTTTCATCAAGAATGTTGCACAAGTTCATGAAATCCTTCAATGCTTTTACTTCATTAAACAACGAACCAGAAGGTCTGTTTTGGAAATAGACGTGGTTTCTTAAATGTTTGGCTAGCTTAGTAAGGATGATACTACTGCGGTCCTTGTTTTTGTCCAGATCGTTGATAATAACAGTACTAATTTCAGATAAGAAATTTAAATCCAATGAAACTAGTTCTGAGTAAAAAACAGCTGATGCGACTTCATTTTCTAAGTGATTGTTGTTTTTTAATTGTTTTAAGTTGTTCTGTTTAAGCTCTAGTCTATTTATTCTTTTGATCTCTTGTTGTTCTAGGTGCAGTAATACTCTCGGTACCAGTAGAATGTTATAAAAAATATATGTAGAAAGCTTAAGAGGCAGATAATAATTGCGACTGGTTTGATCCACGAGGAGTAATTCACACTGATTAGAGTAAGATAAAGAAATATCTCTGATAGTATAGCAGCTATGATTAGTCCTTTTTTACTGGTCCGTTTGATAGAGTCTCGTTTGATCTTTAGTTCAAATAAGAGATAGGTTATAAGAATCAAACCCATGGAATGGCTCAGAAATGTAAAGTTTATGCTCTCATGGAGTAAGAGTACTGTAATGGCCAGGCCGCTTAAAGACAAAACTAAATACTTTATTGTATTGTTGACTTCCTTTCCAGAGGATGTATAGTAGTGATAGATTTTGTTTTGAGTTAAAGGGGTGATTCCAAGAAATAGGAATGCTAAAGCACAAGCGAACGGATTCTTATGAACATGAGAGCCAATTAGAATGAGAAAACTAAGACTAGTGAGAATTTTCCCCCCGTGTATATTATAAATGTACAGACCTTTATGGCCTAGGAAAAAGGAGAATGAAATTAATGCGTTGCAAACAAAAAATCCGATTATGAAATAAATAAAGTGCTCAGAATTCACTGTTTAAAACTACTAAAAGTTATCTCTAGTTTAACTCTTGTCTTAATTGCTGTTTGAGTTTTCTCATATAATCTTCTTGCATCCAGTCCAAGTAATTCTTAGTTGACTTAGCTATGCAGTAAGAAAAACGCTTTACTCTATACTGAACTTCCTTTTCTAATAGTTCTGCTAACTCCAAGGCATCAAAAACATCCTCAGTATTTTCTAGAATCATTTTCTTGTGACATGCTATACTTCTATATATAGCTTCAATAGGACGCTCACCTTTATCCATAGATTTCTTATACTCATCCTTTATTTCGAATTTCTCGAAAGTAGTTTTAGGGAATTTAGCTTTAATGTCGTCAGAGAGCACGTAAACAAATTGACGTTCTATTTCTTCATCAGAATACAGCCCTTCTAAATAAGTATTTGGAGTTTTAAATATTTGCTGCCAGTCTACATGGCTTTCCCATAAACCGAATCTTCTGGCGTTATTTCCTAAATCTATAACCGTAAAATTCTTCTTGTTATTTAGTATTCTAGATCCTCTACCTATCATTTGGTGAAATAAAGTAAGGGACTTAGTCGCTCTGTTTAGGATTATCGTATCTACCGTAGGTTCGTCGAAACCAGTGGTTAAGATGCTTACGGAAGATAAAATAGCGTCAGGTTTTTCTTTAAACCATTTAAGAATATCAGCTCTTTCTTTTTCGCTATGAGTATTGTCTAAATGACGTATTTCATAACCCTCTTCAAGGAACATCTCGTAAACAGCTTTCGAAGTGTTTATTCCGTTATTAAAGATCAGTGTTTTGGCTCCCTTAGATTTTTCTTCATATGCATAGAGTAATTTTTCCTGCATAAGGAAGTTACTGTAGAGTTTCTCAGAAGAGCTTACTGTATAATCTCCGTTTATTCCAACCTTAAGAGACCGAAGGTTGACGTCATAATTATACGTGGAAGCTTTCGCCAAATATCCCTGACCAATAAGAGATGTAATAGATTCTCCTACGATGAGTTCGTTGTAATTATCCTTGAGTGGTAATTTCACATTAGAACTAAGCGGAGTAGCAGTTACTCCCAGAATAATCTGCTTGGAAAAGTATTTAAAGAGTTTTCTAAAAGAGTTATAGTGGGCCTCATCTATAATAAGGAGGCCTACATCCTCCATCTCTATTTTTTCTTCATTTAATCGATTGTTAAGTGTCTCTACCATAGCCACGAAACACATGAAGTCTTTTTTCTCTGGGAGATCTTTTACTTTGCTATCGATAATCTTATTCTTAACGCCTAGATTATCTAGCATTCGAGAAGTTTGACCACAAAGTTCAATTCTATGAGTCAAAATAAGCACACGCTTATTGGTCATCTCGATGTACCTTCTAGATAATTCAGAGAAAATCACTGTTTTTCCACCTCCTGTTGGAAGTTGAAAAAGAAGATTGTAGCCGTCTCGATACTTATCTATTCGTTCGAATATAGCCTCGATTGACTCTTTTTGATACTGATAGAGCTTTTTCTCTTCCTTTCCTCCTGATAAATCTACTGGTTCCATCGTCATTCCTTGCTATTAAAAAGATGCGCAAAATTAGTTAAGAATATATCCTTAGCGAAGGATATTTAAAACTTGTTGAAAATTTGTATGTTGATGTTTTTCTTAATGCATCTTAAAAACGCAATTTTGAGGGAATGATTGCCACGCTAGAAGGAACATGGAAGGTTAAGTTAGAAGACCTGGTAAACAGTAGTTTTCACCAAGAAATGATCTGTTCTTTGGATAAAGAATATGATGATTACAGTTGTTATCCAGCTAAAAATGAAGTTTTCAAGGCATTTGAATTATGTTCCTTTGAATCTGTAAAAGTGGTGATAATAGGTCAGGATCCTTATATTCGTAATGGACAGGCTCATGGTCTAAGTTTTAGTGTTCCTCAGGGAATGGCTATTCCGCCCTCACTCAAGAATATTTTTAAAGAATTAAAATCAGACATAGGTAGTATGCCTATTTCGGGTGATTTAACTTTTTGGGCGAAACAAGGAGTGCTTTTACTGAATGCTACTTTAACAGTGAGAGAAGGGGTGTCCAATAGTCATAGTTCTCTAGGTTGGTTGGACTTCACTAAAGTGGTTCTACAAGTACTGAAAGAAACACAGGAAAACTTGGTTTTCCTTCTTTGGGGCGGTTTTGCTCAAAAGTTATGCGCTAAAATAAACACAGAGAAGAACCTTGTCCTTAAAGCCCCTCATCCTTCTCCTTTGAGCAGTTATCGGGGTTTTTTTGGAAGTAAACATTTTAGCGCTGCCAATAAATATTTAATCAATCAAAAAATTGAACCCATAAAATGGTGCAAGTAAATTATATAGCATTTAGCATTGGATTAGCACTTTGCTTTACTTCGTGTGTTGAAAAAAATGATGATACTCCTCCTTCCATTGAGACTTTTTTCGAAGGGGAAACTCTTACTGATTCGCTCACAGTTATAGCAGGAGAGGGGTTTGATTTAACTTTTAATCTGTCAGATGATTCAGGTTGGGATAAAAATGATTATTCATCACATCAAGGACAGATAGTTAATGAACCAGATGCTTTTGAATATTTAGGTATAACAGATCTTATAGGGAATAGCTATGAATATTCTCCAGAAATAATATTCCCGGATAGTATTATAGGAATTTATGATTTAACGATAGGAGTCTATGACGATGAGGGAAATTTTTCTGACAAAGACTATATTCTCTCTATAGAAAACCCGTATTATCCCATTATGGATTCTTTAAATTCCGATAATATTTCTCTCCAATGTTTAGTCTCATTAATTGAAGGGGATTTAAGTTTTGAGTTGAATCTACAGGCCTCCTGCGTAGCAATGATTACCGAAATGAAGACTTATTTATATGCGAGCGAAATCCTAATAGAAAGTCAAACTTACGCCTTAGGAAGTTCCTTAATTAATGACGAGTATAATTTTACTCTTCCTGAAACAGGTCAGTATGAGTTGCGTTTAGAACTGACCTCTAGCCAAGGAGTGAGTTCGTGGGCTGTATTGGAAATAAGCGCATCCAGCTAAGAAAAGTTACTTTCGAGAAAAGAAATCTGAAATAATTTGCTGACTAGGTTTGTTTTGAGGAGTAAATCGTTTACAATGAGGTCCACCGTATTTCTCATGATCAGGATACCATTTCCATAAAAAACCACCAGCCATAAAAGGTTCAGTCCATACGCTTTCGAATGTTCCCTGATAACAGTTTCTTTGGGCTATCAAATTCAATTCACCACCTCTGTCAGAAACCCAAGGCTTCATACCGCATTTGGAGATGCTTCTAAACCCGAATTCACAAAAGAGAATTTTCTTGTTATTTGTTTCTGAAATTTCTTTTAGTTCTGCGATAGGACCAGACCATCCATCTTTCACCTCCTCTACAGTAGGAGTGTCCGAGTCTGATAAAGGGAAATAAGCATCTACGCCTATGTAATCCAATTCTTCCCAGAAAGGCATTAATTTATAGCTATCCCAGTTTCCTGCGTAGGTGAGTTTTCCTTTATAAATAGCTTTTACTTTAAAGATTAGCTCTTTCCAAAAAGCGGGTCTGTTCAGTACGAATTCTTTGAGCTCAGTACCAATGCAGAAAACATCTAATTCTAAATCAGAAGCGCTTTTTGCGTGGTGTAAAATGTATTCTTCGTAAGAGCTTTCGAATCGCTTCCATTTCTCTTCTGATTCCAGATTGACGTTACCTGTATATCTTCCTCCATCAAACCATATTTGAGGCTTTAGCATGACTTTCATTCCTTTTTCCTTAGCCATTTTCGCTAATTCTTTTGAACCTTCTATACTTTCACCCCACCACTGCCAGTCTGTTTTAATGGTTAATTCTCCACTATTGGAGTTTCCGTAAGCAAAAGGGACAATAGATACGCTATTGACTTTTACGTTAATTAGGTCATCATAAATGTCGCTTTTTTGAACCTGAGAAGTTCCTACGAGATTAACTCCTTTGTAAAAAGGAGTTCTCGTGAAATCTGCAGAACAAGAAATTGCTTCAATTAATAATAAAGAGATTAATCCTTTGTCATTAGTTCATAGAGAAAGGAGTCTCTAGATTGAAGGTAGGGATTGTAGCCTTAAAGACTTCTCCGCTAAGTTCGTTTCTTAAATTGTAGAACCCTCTCATTCTTCCGATGTCGTTTGTCATTTCACAATAAGAGTTGTATTTGTACGAGTCCCCAGGCTCAATAACAGGTTTTTCACCTATCACACCTTCACCAAAAACAGTATAGCTTCCATCTGACAGTGTAAGAAGCATCTTTCTAAAATTTTCAGCTTTAGATATTGTCTATAATTATAGTAACCTTATAAGAGTGTATAAAACTATTGTTCACAGAGCTGCTCTTCAATTCCTCGAATCTTGGGACTACGCTAATTTCTATGTTTTGACTAACTGCTGCTTTCATAAATCCAATGCAAGAAAAGTAAAATATTCGATGAATTAGAACAGAAAAGTCACAAAAATATTAATGTGCCTTTTTTAGTTGTTAAAAGTATCTGTTTTATACATGCCTATCACTCTATCATAGCCTAGGTTAGGGTTCGTGTCATAGGTGAAGATATGAAAGTCATTTTCTGTTTGAAAATGGCTTCCTTCCACAAAAGACAAGTCTAATTCACCATCTTCAACCAATGCGTATGTGTAGTTGTAATACCCTTGTTTTAGAAGGGTCGTTAATTCATAACGTTTTAACGTGTAATTATACTGCATTTGACTTTCAGAGGTGAGTTGATTGAAGTTAAATCCCCCTAAGATATGAATTTTTTGAGCGTTGGACATTGGGGTTTCTTTATTTAGGACAAATGTCACTTGGCAGTATTCAGCCTCCAGATCGTCATTAAATCCCAGTAGACTATTGACTTTGAAATCACCATTAATATCAGGAAATGTCGTGTAAAGTTTATACGGTCTAAACTCGTCACGCTTCAGTTCTATCTCTGGAACTAGAGTTTTAGCATTGATCTTTAAAGAATGCATGCTTGGGGAGGTTCCTGATATATTGGCTGTGCTAAAGAAGCGGTACTCGTTATTTCCAGAGAAATTGTTCTCTTCGCCATAGTCGTAACTGATTTCATTATTCTTAACGAAAACGGGTTCTAAATCTGAAATACTGTTGTCCCAATTAAAATTTTGAAGAACTACATTTTCTATATCGTCATATGGCCTGAAAACTTCATAACCGTTATAAACCACGTCAAAATCTAACTCTTGGTGACTATTTCGATTTGAAATTATGCTAGATTCTTTTAATTGTGCTCTGTATCTTATAAGCTGTTCGTAGATAATTATTCTAGAAGTGAAAATCGGATTATCTAAATCATCATCTGGAGCTACTTGAATAATATAATTACCACTCATTAAGGGAATCATCATATCATTAGGAAAGTCGAACTGATAGTTTACATAAGGTATGGCAGAATTAAATGAAGGTTCAAACTCTGTAATTGGTAACTCTGGAAACCCTCTCAGGTATTCGTTAGACTGTAAATCAGATATTTTCCAGTCGTACGTGCAGTGAAATACTTTTATTACATAATCTTCGTCTAAATTACTTAGGTCATCAAAAGAGTAGGATAGGAAATCATTACTGTTCAATGGAATTGTCGGGTATGAGGGGTAAGCCTCAGCGTTTCTGACTTGAAGGGTCTTAATATACTCCTTGTGTATCCTATTTCTAGTGTCTATACTTTCATTATCTGTAGGTAAGAATGACACTTCTGCGTGTGAGATTTGTATTAATCCACAAAAAAAGGTGAAGAAAAAAATAGTGATTTTATTCATGTTATATTGCTCTATACACTTTGCGCGGCAAGAGTTTCTTGTTTTATTTAGAATCATTCTAAACTATTTCGTTGATATTTTAAACACTATTGTAACCATTACAATTACTTATTTTTGCGCTCCAAAAGTAAAGGATAATCACCAGATGTCTAGAACCATAAAAATTCGCAAAGGAGCGGATATAAGACTTGTTGGAGCAGCAGAAAATACTCTTAAAGAGTCTACTGCAGGTAGCGTATACGCTATCAAACCAACAGACTTTCACGGCTTAATCCCTAAGCTTCTTCTCAAAGAAGGTGCCGAAGTTAAAAAGGGAACCCCTCTGTTTCACGACAAGCATAACCCGTCTATTGTTTTCACCTCCCCTGTGAGTGGTGAAGTAGCCGAAATAGTGCGTGGAGCTAAAAGGAAGATATTAGAAATTCGTGTGTTAGCGGATACTTCAAACGCATCGGAAGTTATCACTAAGCCTAGTTCTATGTCTTCAAAAGAAGAGGTAACGAACTCACTAATGTCCTCTGGACTTTGGCCTTTTATTAGGCAACGTCCTTTCAGTACTATCGCCAAGCCTTCGGATACACCCAAAGCTATTTTTGTAAGTACGTTTAGTTCTGCTCCGTTAGCACCAGATGCTGATTTTGTGATGCAGGGACAAGAAGCTGCATTTAAGGCTGGTTTGTCAGCTCTTTCAGCTCTATCTAGTGGAGGGGAAGTAGAATTAGGAGTTTCTTCGGAAGGTAACTGGTTTAACCAGTTTAGTGCTGATGCGAATATTACTACTTACCACGGTCCTCATCCTGCAGGGAATGTAGGAGTTCAGATTCATAAAACGAATCCACTAAATAAAGGAGAGGTTGTGTGGTATTGCAACGCTCAGGATGTGGTTAGTATAGGAAAAACCTTAACTACAGGAGAGCTAAGTGTAGATAGAATAGTCGCTTTGGTAGGCTCGGAAGTAAACGCTCCAGCTTATTATAATACTAAAGTAGGTTCTCAGGTAAAGACGATTACGACAGGGAATTTAAAAGAAGGAAATTCTAGAATAGTTAGTGGAGATGTACTAACTGGAGAGAAGGTAGATGAGGATAATTTTATAGGTTTCTATAGTGAACAGATTACAGTAGTCCCTGAAGGAGATGAGCCACAGTTTTTCTTAACTGAAGGATGGCTAGCTCCAGGATTCAATAAATTTTCGCTTAGCAAATCTTTTCCAACTTGGATTTCCCCAAAATCTAAGAAGTTCGCTCTTAATACCAATATGAACGGAGAGGAAAGGAAGTTCGTAGTGACTGGTCAGTATGAGAAAGTCTTTCCATTTGATATTTACCCTGTTCAGTTAGTTAAATCTATAATTGTTAATGATATAGACATGATGGAGAAGTTGGGGATTTATGAAGTTGCTCCTGAAGATTTTGCGTTGTGTGAATATGCTTGTACCTCCAAAATAAACGTGCAGAGCATAATAAGAGAAGGATTGGATACTATAATGGAAGAGTTTAAATAAGAACAAAGCCTAAAATGAAAGGATTACATAAATTTTTAGACGAAAAAATAGCACCACCTTTTAAGGAGGGAGGAAAGCTTAGGAAGTTCTGGCCTATGTATGATGCGTTAGAAACTTTCGCGTTTGTACCAGGTCATACTACTCACAAAGGAGCTCATGTGAGAGACGGGATCGATTTGAAGAGAACGATGTTCTTAGTGATCGTAGCGCTTATTCCATGCCTTCTTTTTGGTATTTATAACATAGGATTTCAATATGATGCTATTTTAACTGAAGCCGGAAGAATCGACTGGTTAGGAGAGGCTAGACATGCTACTTGGTTGGAAATGTTTATATACGGGGCTCCTCTGGTTCTCCCGATGGTCATAGTGTCATATGCGGTAGGGTTAGGAATTGAGATTTTATTTGGAATTATTAATGGCCATTCTATTAATGAAGGCTTCTTGGTTTCAGGGATGCTTATTCCATTAGTAATGCCTGTAGATTGTCCATTGTGGATGGTGGCTGTAGGAACTGCTTTCGCTGTAGTAATAGCTAAAGAGGTTTTCGGAGGAACAGGAATGAATATTCTGAATGTAGCGTTAACGGCTAGAGCGTTTATGTTCTTTGCATACCCTACTAAGATGAGTGGTAACAATGTATGGTTCCATACAGGTTATAGCGATTCTTTGGCAGCAGCAGCTAGTCCAAACGTGATAGATACTTATACAGGAGCTACTCCATTAGGGTTATTGGTAGATACTGCAGATGGAGCTGCACTTTTAGAGGTGAAAACCAAGAAGTAATGTATTCTACATTCGATAAGTTTATGGGATTCATTCCAGGTTCTGTTGGAGAAACTTCTACCTTTTTAATATTGATAGGAGCTGCTATTTTAATTTTTACAAAAATTGGAAGCTGGAGAATTATACTTTCAGCATTTATAGGGGCAGCAGTTATGGGTTTAATATTTAACCAAGTGGTTGCCGCAGATATTATTACAGAATCTACCGTGGTATCACCAGTTATGTTTGGGTGGGTTCGCCTTCGGTGTAGTGTTTATGGCTACTGATCCTGTTTCAGCTGCGCAAACTACGAGAGGTAAAATGTGGTATGGATTACTAATAGGTATTCTAGCTATTCTAATTAGGACAGCTAATCCAGCTTATCCAGAAGGGATTATGTTAGCTATCTTATTTATGAATGTAATGGCGCCTACTATTGATCATTACGTAATAGAAGGTAACATTAAGAAAAGAATGAAAAGAGCCAAATTGGCCATAGCATAAAACGAACAGAAAAATGGCAATAGATAAAAATAGTACGGGTTTTACGCTCACGTTTGTGATAATCATGGTGGTTATCGTAGGTTCTGTATTGGCTTCTTTAGCATTCGGTCTAAAACCTCTTCAGAAAGCACACGAGGCTGATAAGAAGAGGATGGATATCATAGGAGCCATCGGAGTAGAATCTGAAAGAAGCACTGTAAACGATGTTTTTACTAATTATGTAAGTGGATTTTACTTACTAGATAATAACGGGAAAATCACTTCTACTGACCAGAAAGCAGTATTCGCTGTAGATATTAAAAAGCAGCATAGAAATACAGAGCTTACAGAAACTGAAAAGAAGTTCCCTCTTTATACTGCCAAAACTGATGATGGGATTGAAGTGTTTATCGTACCTATGGTAGGAAAAGGACTTTGGGGACCTATTTGGGGATATGTAGCTATGGAGAAAGATATGAAAACTATCTTCGGGGCTAAGTTTGATCACAAAACAGAAACCCCGGGTTTAGGTGCTGAAATAAAAACAGACTTCTTCCAAAAGAACTGGGCTGGTCAAGAATTAGACATAGCCGCTAATGCTAAAATGATGTTCGAAGTTACTAAAGGAGCAGGAAGCTCTCTAGGTAAGCACCAAGTAGACGGAATTACTGGAGGTACTATTACTTCTAAAGGAGTTCAAGAAATGGTGAACAGAACCATGCTAGTTTATAGAAAATATGAATCTTCAACAGCACAATTAAACTAAGAGGATAATGAGTGAAGTAAAAGATATAGTAGTAAAGCAGCCTAAAGAGTCTCTTTTCTCCAAAAAAAACAAGAAGTTACTTTCTGATCCATTAAATGATGCCAACCCGATTACTGTTCAGGTATTAGGTATCTGTTCGGCTTTAGCCATTACAGTGCAGGTAGAGCAGGCATTAGTAATGTCTGCTTCAGTATTGTTCGTGATGATAGGTGGTAATGTTATCGTTTCTATGCTTAGAAATGTTATTCCTTCTAGAATTAGAATTATCGTTCAATTGGTAATCGTAGCATCTTTAGTAATTATAGTAGATCAAGTACTGAAGGCGTATCTGCCAGATGTAGCTGAGAAGTTATCGGTCTTTGTAGGATTGATTATTACGAACTGTATTATCATGGGACGTTTAGAGGCGTATGCTTTAGGAAATAAAGTTTGGCCTTCGTTCTTAGATGCTATTGGTAATGCCATGGGATATGCATGGATATTAGTAGTGGTAGCTTTCGTAAGAGAGATATTTGGTTCGGGTAAATTAATGGGAATTTCATTATTCGGAGAATCAGTTGGTGCTCCTGATGAGCTAGGTGCAATTTATAAAATGGGTTACTTCAATAATAACATGATGATACTTCCTCCTATGGCTCTTATAGTGGTAGGAATCATTATCTGGATTCAGAGAAGTAAAAATCAAAAATTAATAGAAGAAAACTAAGAAGTACATAATTAAGAAGATATGTTAGATTATTTAAGCATTTTCGTAAAAGCAGCGTTCTCAGAGAACATGATTTTCGCCTATTTCTTAGGGATGTGTTCTTACCTAGCCGTTTCTAAAACGGTAAAGACCGCAGTAGGATTAGGATTCGCCGTGATATTCGTGTTGGGTATTACAGTTCCTATTAACTATTTAATGGAGAACTATCTATTAAAAGAAGGAGCACTAGTTTGGCTAAACCCTGAGTGGGGACTAGATGGAACTAATACTTTAGATTTAAGTTTCCTTAGTTTTATCATGTTCATAGCAGTTATAGCTTCTATGGTTCAGCTGGTAGAGATGATTGTGGAGAAATTCGCGCCAGCGCTTTACGGAGCCCTAGGAATCTTTCCTCCCGTTAATCGCAGTGAACTGCTCAATATTAGGGGGAGCGCTCTTCATGCAAGACCGTCAGTATCCCAACATAGGTGAGGCTACAGTACTTTCGGTTTAGGGACAGTGGTGTAGGTTGGTGGCTTAGCCATCGTGGCGATCGCAGCGATACGAGAGAAAATACGATATTCTAACGTTCCTCGGCTGCTTTGCGAGGATTGGGCATCACGTATATTATTAACTGGTCTCATGGGGATAGCCTTTATGAGCTTTATGGGATTCGAATTATAAAAAAGTAAAATATATTAGTCGAATGATGACAACGACAATTTTAGCAGCAGTAGCAGTATTTTCTAATGATCGTGATGCTTTTAGTATCACTATTATTATTCGCTAAAGCCAAACTGTCTCCGAGTGGGGCAGTGACACTTACCATTAATGGTGAAAAAGTAGTAGAAGTAGCAGCAGGAAATACAATTCTAACTACACTAGGTGAAGAGAAGATATTTCTTCCTTCGGCTTGTGGTGGAGGTGGAACTTGTGTTCAATGTTATGTCAAGTAATGAAGGTGGTGGAGAAATACTTCCTACTGAAGCACCTTACTTCTCTAGAAAAGAGATCGCAGACAACTGGAGATTGGGCTGTCAGGTGAAAGTAAAGAACGATATGAAGATAGCTATTCCAGAAGAGATTTTTGGAATAAAGAAATGGGAGTGTACTGTAATAAGTAATTATAACGTAGCCTCTTTCATTAAGGAATTCGTAGTTCAGTTACCAGAAGGCGAAACATTAGACTTCGAAGCAGGAGGATATATTCAAGTGGATGTGCCACCCATAACTGTTGATTTTAAGGATATGGACATTACATCTCATCCTGAGTTAGGAAGAGCTCTGATGATTTCAGGCCAGAATGGGATAAGTTTGGTCTATGGGATTTAACTATGAAGAATGATGAAACTATCTTCAGAGCTTATTCTATGGCTAATCATCCTGCAGAAGGAAATATAGTAATGCTTAATATCCGTATTGCGACGCCACCATGGGACAGACAAAGAAACGGATGGATGAATGTAAATCCAGGTATGTGTTCTTCATTTGTGTTTGGATGTAAAATAGGAGATAAAGTAACGATATCAGGACCTTACGGAGAGTTCTTCATTAAGGAAACTGAAGCAGAAATGCTTTACATAGGAGGTGGTGCAGGAATGGCTCCAATGAGATCACACCTTTTTCATCTTTTTCATACCTTAAGGACTAACAGAAAGGTAACTTACTGGTATGGAGGCAGAAGTAAGCGAGAGCTGTTCTATTTAGACCATTTCAAAAACATAGAAAAAGAGTTTCCAAACTTCCAGTTTCACGTAGTGCTTTCTGAGCCTATGGAAGGGGATAACTGGACAGTCAAGAAAAATGTAGATGATAAAGAAGGAGATGGATTTACAGGATTCGTTCACCAAGCTGTTATTGATCAGTATTTAACAAAACATGAAGCTCCAGAAGATATAGAGTTTTATTTCTGTGGACCGCCTTTAATGAATAAGGCAGTACTTCAAATGGTAGATGACTGGGGTGTACCACCAGAGAATGTTGCCTTCGATGATTTTGGAGGATAAGACATAAGAAAAAACTAAATTAAAAACCTCGTTAAACGAGGTTTTTTTTTAATCCTGTTTTTGAAATTTTCACGGTAAATTTGACGAATTACGTTACTTCTCTCGTTCCTTATAGCAGTGAGTGAAAATCTCATTGGAACGCTAAATATATTAAAATGAAATATTTAATCCTGTCTATAGTCTTTGTGTCCATTCTTTTCGGCTGTGCTGATATTGCTGTAGACACGAATACGGGTTACCTAGAGCTAAGAGGTTACACCCAAGGAACTACATACCAGGTGGTGTACAAAGATTCTACGGATTATAAGAATGAAGTAGAAGGTCTATTATCGCAAATAGATAGGGAGTTTAATTTGTGGGATTCTACATCTATTATTAGCCGTTTAAATAAGCACTCTAGAACAGATACTGTGTTTGCTTTTAGAGATTCTATGATGAACTTCACCATAATGATGGAGGTTTCCAAAGATATCTGTCAGAAAACTGATGGAGCTTTTGACCCATCACTACTTCCTTTATTGGAGCTTTGGAAATTTGGAGAGGATGAGACTGTAAAGCCTACTCAAGAAGAAATAGACTCTGTGAAACAATTCACAGGGTTTACTGAATTCGATTTTTCATTAATTGATAACCCATTCGAGGAGTCTTACGAGCAAGATGTACAGATTAGAAAATCTAAACCACAAAGAGAGTTAGATTTTAATGGAATAGTACAAGGGTATACAGTGGATCTTATTTATGACATACTAGAAGAGAAAGGAGTGAGTGACTTCATGATAAACGTGGGTGGTGAGATTAAGGTGAAAGGAGAAAACCCAGAGAAGAAAAATTGGTCCATAGGAATTCAAAACCCAAGTATTGATGACGAAGAGGCTCAGTCAGTAGTTTTGTTGACAGACTGTGCTATAGCTACAAGTGGTAGTTATAGAAACTTTAAAGAAATTGACGGAGTTAAATACTCGCATATGATTGATGGAAGAACAGGATATCCTGTTCATCATAATTTATTAAGTTGTACAGTGATAGCCTCTTCGGCTTATGAGGCAGATGCCTATGCTACAGCCTTTATGGTTATGGGAACGCAAGAAGTAGATGTGTTTCTCAGAGAAAACCCTCACCTAGAACTTCAGGTCTACTTGATAGAAGACATAGATGGAGAGTACCATGTGACGTACACACCCGATTTTCCATTGATAAATGAAGAAACGGAATAAAGACATGACTGGTATTCAGGTGACTCTTTAGTCCAACTATAAACACACCAGAGCTATAGTTTATATGAGCTTTCTATCTGTAGCTTCTAAACCTGTGTTTCACAGCATGGAGTGCATAGAACCACAGAGATAGCCGAAAGCAGAAAAGCACGTAAATCGGTGTCCAACATTTTTCTTAGCATAATCAGTTTACCCAGTCTAGTAATTTAGCCTGAATTTTCATTCCCACCTAAAGCACTATCACAGCATTTTCCGTGAGATTCTTAGTCGGATTAGGTCTTTTTTGGTTCTGTGGGAATGATGTTTGAATTTCATAGGTTTAATTGGTATTAGAAGAAAATAGGGAGTAAATTTACCGCGGGCAAACCGCTCCATCGCGTTTTGATTTTTTTCAAGATGAGGAAAGTCCAGGCTGCGCAGAGTGCCATACTCTATTAATACGGAGGCTTTGGGTAAGGAATTATTCATTGACAGAAAGTGCTGCAGAAATTTAGACTTCCGATGGTTTGAGCCTAGCTCAGACACAGGTAAAGCTGAAAAGGTGAGGTAAGAGCTCACCAGTACCGGTAGTGATGCCGGTAGCTAGGTAAACCTTATGGGCAGAAAGACCGTGTAAACCCCGTCTCGGCTTGACTGAGAAAAAGCTACTCGTTTTTACACCACGGGGAGGGTAGGTCGATTAGATAAATGATGGAACCAGTTTACTGGAACAGAACTTGGCTTATAGGTTTGCCCATTTTTTTTCTTTCATGAGTAAAGTAAGTATAATTATACCGTGTAAGAATGCAGCAGAGTTTCTCTATGAAACTCTGTTATCCATTCGTAACCAGTCTTTCATAGACTGGGAATGCATCTTGGTAGATGATCATTCCACAGACAGTTCCTTAGAAGTGTTTAATGAGTTTGCAGCAGAAGATGCCCGTTTTCAGTCATTTAAGAACACTGGAGTTGGAGTAATTCACGCGTTGCAATGCGGATATAAGCACTCCACCAGCACAATCATCACGCGTATGGATGCAGATGACCTCATGCCCGTAAATAAATTAAGTAATTTATTAAAGGCACTGGAGGAGAAAGGAACAGGACATGTAGCCACTGGAAAAGTGAAATATTTCGATGCGTTGGGAGAAGGGTTTAAAAACTACGAGCGATGGTTAAACAAACTCATAGATGAGAACAGTCATAGAGCACATTTATATAAAGAATGTGTAATAGCATCTCCTAATTGGATGCTTTATAGAAAAGATTTCGAGCGAATAGGGGCATTCGATTCAGCGGTTTATCCAGAGGATTACGAGTTGGTTTTTAGAATGTTCTCAGGAGGATTAAAAGTGGCAGCAGTAAACGAAGTCACTCATTTATGGAGAGACCATGAGCAGCGCGCATCCAGAGTATCACCGTTATACGCGGCCAATACTTTTCTACCCCTAAAACTAAGTTGGTTCCTGAAGTTAAACAGAGATGAAACTAAAAAGTTAATTCTGCTAGGAGCAGGCAAGAAAGGAAA
This sequence comes from Flavobacteriales bacterium UBA4466, assembly GCA_905182895.1. Classification (GTDB taxonomy): domain Bacteria; phylum Bacteroidota; class Bacteroidia; order Flavobacteriales_D; family Sanyastnellaceae; genus ASP10-05a. The sequence continues at coordinate 14,406 of CAJJDD010000017.1, read as the reverse complement.
AGCCATAGCCAAGGAACTTAAGCGGCTAGGAATGGAGTTCATCTGGCAAACCAACAATCCAAAGAAAATAGGGCACTTCATATATGAAGTAGAAGTTCATTTATATATTTACCTGAAAAAACAGAAACAGTGCTCTTAGGATTAAGCAGCCCAGGGGAAGTCTCCCAATTAGAGGAAGAGCTATCCGATAAAGAATTTGATTTGGGAGAAGATTATTTCGTGGTGGTTTAAGAGGCATTCTGAGAAAAGCCTTGCAAGTAGGGATAACCCTGCTTGAATTATAGGTTTTAAATACTCCGTATATACCTCAGGCTTGTGGTATGTTTGTGAAAAATTAAATAGGGTATTAATGTGTTAAAAAACTCTACCCATATTATTGAGCATTACTTTACTTAGGAGAGCCTTAATGAATTAATCTATTTATGAAACCACACAAAATTATCCGGGTTTTTATGGTGATATTTTTAGTATTGATTCAAATTTTACTTCTTTTCATGACACTGAAAGAAAACGTTGAAGCAGACGATACAGCTGCCGTATGTTTGATCGTTCTCGTCATATTGTCCATCCTTTTTGGAAGCAGGTATTTGGATTTACACCATTAATTTTTACTCTAAATGTAGAGTAAGCAGTACCAACTAGTCCAGGAGGAGCGGTGATATGTTATGCGCTGATTATTTATTCAGGATTTGACAGTGTACTATCAGCTGGAATTATAGGAACAGCAGCTTCTTTTTTGCCAGAGTTGAATAAACAATCAGCATATTTGAAAAAAATGCCTCCTGCTATATACTGTGGAGTATTCGTAGGCATGTCAAGCGCAGTAATAGTACCCTCAGTTGGATTTATATTAGCCGCAGGTATTCTAGCTGGAGTAATTTATATCTTGTCTAAGAATATATTTTTAGGCATGGGAGGGAAGCTCGGTACGATGGCTTTTGGAGGAGTACTGCTGGTATCATTAATTAACTGGCTATTATGATGGATTACGTGATTATTATCATCACAGGAATGGCAGGAGCTACGCTCACTTTCTATGTCAGTGATCAATTAAAGCAGGGTAGAGTCAGAGCCTCAGCGTTACTTTCATTACTCGTAAGTTTGTTTTTTCACTTCTTTCCAGAGCTGTTAAGTGATTTTTTAACTAAAAGCATTCCTATAGTTTTCATTGGCAGCTCTTTCATAGGTATGGTATCCTCCAGTGCCAAGGCGAGCTATCTGCGGTTAGCAGTCGCAGGATGTCTATTCAGTATTATTTACTTGAATAGAGATCAGTTTTTTGATGGATACGGAGGAGCACTTGGAGCACTCGCTTTTATATCGTTACTCACGTCCATGAATTTATCTGAGGCACTTTCAAAAAACGGCAATTTATCTGCCGGCATCACATTGATTAAGAAAATGTTTACTAAATCTGAGAGCTGAAAATTAAGTTCTAGAAGTATTGGACCCATTATTCTTAGGTTTTTACCAACCTCATATACTTGTTTCTTTCAATGGCTCAAAGTCAATATCTCTATTTAGAAATTTAAACTTTCAGTAAGATAAATGTTATGTTTGCTCTCAAAGTAAACTGGTGCAGTTGGCATTCGTTTATAGTCGCTTAATTCATAAATAATCTTTAATCGTTGTATCTCTTATGGAGTTATCAGAACTAAAAAAAATCATACAAGGAATACCTAAAGCAGAACTTCACTTGCACATCGAAGGGAGTTTTGAGCCTGAACTGATGTTCGAAATAGCCAAAAGAAATAATATAGATTTAGCGTATGATTCCATCGAATCTATAAAGAAGGCTTACAAGTTTAATAACCTTCAAGAGTTTTTAGACATTTATTATACGGGCGCTCAAGTGCTCATTCATGAGCAAGACTTTTTCGATTTAACTTGGGCTTACCTCACCAAAGTTCACAGTCAAAATGTGGTTCATGTAGAAATATTTTTCGACCCACAAACTCACACCGATAGAGGAGTTGGATTTGATGTGGTTATCAATGGTATTCATAAAGCACTCGAAAAAGGCAAGCAGGAACTGAATATTTCCTACAAACTCATCATGTCCTATTTGAGACATTTAAGTGAAGAAGCAGCATTTAGTACATTGGAATCTTCTCTGCCGTTCAAAGATTGGATAGATGGAGTAGGTTTAGATTCATCTGAGATGGGTAACCCACCTAGTAAGTTTGTAAATGTGTTTAAGGCATCTGCTAACCAAGGGTACCATTTAGTAGCACATGCGGGAGAGGAAGGGCCGTCAGATTATATATGGGAGGCACTAGACCTTTTGAAAGTGGTAAGAATAGACCACGGAAACCGTTGCTTAGATGATGAAGCTCTAGTTCAGAGATTGCTAGAACAGAATGGTTAAGATTGTGTCCGCTTAGTAATGTAGAGCTCAAAGTCATCGAGAAGATGGAAGACCATCCAGTACGAAAGATGCTCGACAAAGGAATTTTAGCCACCATTCACTCAGATGATCCAGCTTATTTTGGAGGCTACATGAATGAGAATTATTATGAAACAGCTAAAGCCCTTAATTTAGATAAAAATGAACTGATGCAGCTAGCCATAAATGGTTTCGAGGCAAGTTGGTTAAGCTCTGAAGCCAAAGAAAAACACATTTTACAAGTGAAAGAGTATTTTAACTCTTAAGGTTTATATGGAATACTAATCAAGGATTTCAGAGATTGTAATCAGATTCACCAAAAAAGGGATAACCAAAGAACGCTCTCCACGAATTCTGCCATAATTATTCCACTTATTCCTGCTAAATTGCACCGCATAGATGTTACACATGACGCTTACAGAAATAAGAAACCTTACTTGGAAAGGGAGCAGAGAAAAACCGCTGATTCTCGATGCTTTTTGGCCTGAGGGCTCAGAGAAATTACCAGTGGTTTTGTTCGCTCATGGATATAAGGGATTTAAGGACTGGGGCGCATGGGATTTATTCGGGAAGATAATTGAGTGATTTTTATTTATCAAGTTTATTTCTCATTCAATGGAGGGACACTTGAACAGCCGATGGATTTCCCAGACCTCGAAGCTTTCGGTAATAATAATTACTCTACTGAGGTTGGAGATATTTCTAGAATGTTAGACTTCATCTACCAGTCCAATTCTCTTCCTAGAAAGCGTTTAGATGTATCCAATACCACTTTATTAGGACATAGTAGAGGAGGAGGGATGGCTATTTTAGCAGCTGGCCTTGATGATAGAATAAATAAGCTAGTCACGTTAGCTGCTATCTCAGATCTAGTAAGACGCCAGCCCACAGGGCCACTACTAGAAAGATGGAAAAGAAACGGAGTGAGTCATGTTATGAATAAGAGGACAGGCCAGCAGATGCCGCACTTCTATCAGATGCACGAAGATTATATGGAGAACATTCACATCTTCGATATTCCTCTGATGGCAAAAAAACTATCCATTCCATGGCTCATAGTTCACGGAACGAGTGATGAAGCAGTAGGTTTTTCTGAGGCCGAAGAACTGAGAGATTTCAACCCAAAAGCAGCGTTTGAAGTGATGGAAGGAGTAAACCACGTATTTGGAGCCAAACATCCATGGACAGAAAATGAACTGCCAGAAGATTTAAATAAAGTATTGACTAGAGTACACGGCTTTTTAAAAGAATAGCTATTATTTCTTCCACCTAATCCGAGTCCCACTAATAGCAGCGGTCTCTAAGATGGTTTCATCCAGAATATCGAGACTATTTTTTTCTAAAATAAAACGGGTAAACAATACTGTTTTCAGACCCGAGTTTATAATCCTCAGTTTTGTGTCTTCTCAGGAGCAGTAGGCCTATTAGCAGCTCATCGTTAAAATTGAAGAAGTAGGAGCGCAGATCTCTCAAAGAGAATAGAGCGCCCAGCCTAAAATAGCTCCACCTATGATGGTGTAAATAGCATTTGGTTTTTTAGTTAAGAAAGTATAACCGATACTTAAAGCTGCTATAACCCAAGCTGGCCAATCCACGAGGCTTCCAGATGCCATTTTGAATAAGACAGCCAGCATTACTGCTAAAGCAGAAATATTTACTGCATCAAGGAAATAAGAAAGAATTTTAATTTTTCTCATCTTAAGCATGTAATCATGAAATACCCAAACGAAAATAAAAGAAGGAAGAAAAATCCCTAATGTAGCGGCTAGAGCACCCATAAAACCACCTAATTGATAGCCTATAAATGTAGCTGTAGATAAAACTGGACCTGGAGTAAACTGACCTACACCTATAGCATCCATGAGTTCCTTAGTGCTCAGTAAACCTCTGCTTACTAGTTCGGGTTCGAGAAAAGCAAATAGTACATAGCCGCTTCCATAAAGAATAGAACCTACTTTAAGAAAAGTAAAGAATATACCCCATGTAGAAAGAGAAGAACCTGCCATTCCGGTGGTTATTAAGCCCAGAGAAAAGCTATTTAAGGAATTTTGACTTTTATTCTTGAAGTAGAAATAAAGCATCCCGAAGATTCCACCAGTAATCAAGGCTAAAATTTCATGAACCCCCAGAAGAGCTGCTGCGAATACTCCAGCCCCTATAATCCCCAGTTCCCATCCTTTTAGTGCTTTCTTTCCTAGCTTATAAACTGCTGCGGCTATAATGGCTAATACAGCAGGTGTAATTCCTTTTACGAAAGGCTCTACATGTGGCAGCTTTCCGTATTCTACATAAAGAAAAGCTAGAATTACTGTAATGACTACAGCGGGGAAAATGAATGAAAAACCGGCAACAAATAAGCCTAAAACACCACCTCTTTTATAACCACAGTGCATGGTCATTTCTGTGGAGTTAGGGCCAGGAATAATGTTGGTGGCACCTATTAAATCTAAAAACTCCTGTTCAGTCGGCGAGTCCGTTTCTGAATGATTTCTTCACGTCGTTGGACGCGAGCTGCAGGTCCACCAAAGGCGAATAAACCAAGCTTGAAGAAAACTGAGGCTATTTCTTTCATTTGTAAAAATTCTACTGCTGCAAAATTAGTAATTCAACATAAAAGTTATGTTAACTAAAAATTATTTTTCATGCCTTTAAGTTGAATAGTGAGATAGATTAGTTTCCAATGCATAAGCTTGGATGTGAAAATTAATTTAGTTGGAAGTATGATTCTATTCTCCTTTAAAACATCTTTTTGGAGAGTGTTATCGCTTTTTGTAATTATTAAAGTTCACTCCTTTGGTGTCTAAAACGATCCAGTCAGCATCATCCCAGTCATCTGAATGAACGGTAGCTATTTCAGCGGAGACTTCTAATAGGTTACTTTCTGAATTGCCTCTGAATACGAAGGTTTTTTCATCTTTTAGAGTAACTATGATGGATAAAAAACCAGTTTTAATGTGTAATCCAGGAACAGTGACAGACCGGGATATTTCACTCTTAAATCTTGCAAGCTGCTTTTTGTTGAGTACGAATTCACCATGTATATTATTCATGCCTACTTTCTGAATGCTCCATATATCTATATAGTAGGAGATGGGTTGTGGGTCTTTAGGTGCGTTGCAACGCGAAAGAACGATGCACGAAAAAACAAGAAAGGGTAAGATTGACCTAAATTTTAGCACTCTTAAATATAGCTAAACTCCGAATAGTAGATACTTCGTGTTTTTTAAACAGTTTTTTATAAATTTAGCAGATTGTAATCTATAATAGACATCCATGAATACACCGAAGCGATTATTTGATTTTGCATACTATCAATTAGAGAATTTTCCACTAGAGAAAATGATGACTTCTAAGGTTGAAGAAGTGCATAAAACCTATTCTACTAAAGAGTATATAGATGCCGTGAACTCTTGCAGCAGAGGGTTATTAAAGCTAGGAGTTAGTCCAGGAGACAAAATAGGATTAATCAGCCATAATAATAGGTGTGAGTGGAATATAATGGATGCCGCTATTCTGCAGTTAGGAGCTATTAATGTGCCTATTTATCCTACCATGACAGAGGGTGATTATGAGTATATATTAAACCATGCAGAACTGTCTTACTGCTTCGTAAGTAATGCAGATTTATTTCATAAAGTAAGCAGAATAAAAGACAAAGTGCCATCCTTGATTTCTATCTATACTTTCGAGCCTGTAGCAGATGCCCCGAGATGGACAGATATACATGAAGCTTCAGATGATACTTTACAGCAGGCAGTAGACAAGTTAAAAGACGGAGTAAAAGAGGATGATTTAGCCACTATAATTTACACCTCAGGAACTACAGGTTTACCCAAAGGAGTTATGCTTTCGCATAAAAACGTATCGTCTAACACCATAGCCTCCACCTTTAGGTTACCAGCCATGGAGAAAGGAACTACGAGAGTTCTTAGTTTTCTTCCGGTATGTCATATTTATGAGAGAATGATACATTACATGTATATGTATAATGGAGCTCATATTTTCTTCGCAGAAAGTCTAGAAACTATAAAAGAGGATTTAGCGTTCTCTAAGCCGCACATGTTTACGGCTGTTCCTAGGTTGTTAGAAAAGTTTTATGATGGAATAGTAGATAAAGGAAGCGCTGCTGGTGGAGTTAAAGGAATGATATTTAACTGGGCGCTAAATGTAGCTTTAGCTTGGGAGCCAGATGGACAAAACGGAAGCTTTTATGAGTGGAAACTAGCCTTAGCGCGTAAGCTGGTGTTCTCTAAAGTAAAAGAAGCTTTAAGCTTAACAAATATTCTCTATAGCCCTCAAAAATTTCAAGACTAGCACGATTCTTCAATGGTGCTGGAATTCCAGTGTTGGAAGGGTATGGTTTAACAGAAACATCTCCGGTCTGCACCGTAAATGCAGACAACTCTTCAGGCTTACTGAAAATAGGGACCGTAGGTAAAGCTATAACTGATGTAGAAATAGCATTCGCAGCAGATGGAGAAATAAAAATAAAAGGACCTAATGTAATGCTGGGATATTATAAAGACCCAGAAAAAACGGATGAAGTCCTAAAAGAAGGTTGGTTCTATACAGGAGATATCGGAGAATTGGACTCAGAAGGCTTTTTAAAGATTACCGACCGTAAAAAAGAGCTGTTTAAAACCTCAGGAGGTAAATATGTAGCTCCACAGCTTTTAGAAAACGCTATGAAGGCATCTAGATTCATAGATCAAATCATGGTAGTGGGAGAGAACAGAAAGTTCCCCGCAGCCCTAATTGTGCCGAACGTAGAGGTGTTAAGGGAGTGGTGCAGAAGACATAAAGTAGAGGTGACCCTGAAGGAAGATATTATCGCTAATAAACAGGTTCAGGATAGGGTTTGGAGAGATGTAGAAAAACTGAATACCGAATTTGCCCAGTGGGAAAAAATTAAAAAAATCTCTCTTCTCGAAAAAGAGTTCTCTATCGAAGGAGGGGATTTAACTCCAACGATGAAGTTAAAAAGAAAGCCGATTCTCCTTAAGTACAGTAGTTTAATTGAAGAACTTTACGCTTAATGGCACTGAATTACAGAGAGTCTGGTGAGAATACAGGATGGAAGCTCCGCCTTCATGAAATTATTTATGAAGCAGATACCAAGGAAGGTAAAGTCGATGTTCTGCTTTTATGGTTGATTATAGGAAGTGTGGGAGTAGTTATGCTGGAGAGCGTAGCATCTATTAATGATAGGTTTGGTGATGTTTTAATAGCCATAGAATGGGTGTTAACTATCTTTTTCACCTTTGAATACATTGCTAGGATAGTCACTGTGAAAAAGCCACTGAAGTATATGTTTAGCTTCTTCGGGATTATAGATTTACTTTCTATTCTTCCTTCCTACTTAGGATTATTTATAGGGTCGGGAGGCAGTAGTTTAAGAACCTTAAGAATACTCCGGTTAATGAGAGTATTTAGAGTGTTAAAGCTCATAGGGTTTTTAAAAGAAGCTAGATTTCTCTCTAAATCTTTACAAGCCAGTAAATCTAAAATCCTAGTATTTCTTATGGCTGTATTGATGGTAGTCACTATCACTGGCACATTAATGTACATTATAGAGGATGAAAGCGCAGGGTTTGATAGCATTCCTAGGAGTATTTACTGGGCTATAGTAACACTTACCACCGTGGGTTATGGAGATATCTCTCCCCAAAGTGAGCTCGGGCAGTTTTTGGCTAGTATGATTATGCTTATAGGTTATGCTATAATAGCTGTTCCCACCGGAATAGTTTCTTCTGAAATGGCTGTTCAGGCTAGGAAGGATAAAGTGGAAGAGTCAGGTGTTCAGGGGGGTGTGGGTAGAGAGGTTCTTCGAATACACAGAGCTGTCAGAACTGTAATTTTATATTCCATGATGATGATGCCGACTTCTGTAAAAAGTGCGGAGAGCACCTACATGTGAGGCGTTGAAAACTTTGTGGACAGAACAGTGAGATTTCTTTTCTAACCCTGCTTATGGAATTCTAAATTTGGAACATACCCAAATCCCCAGAGTACATGCTAACTTTATTACGAAAGAAGAAACTTACCGATAACCAAGTAGCAAATATTTTTGTGAATGGTATTATAGAAACCGCAGAAACAGCTTTTCCTGAGCTAGCTGGTTTTATTAATGATTGTCCTGAATTTACTGTTTCCCCAAGTTTAGAGGAGAAAGACTACGGACGTTTTTTAATGATAATAGCTGCCAGCAATATGTCTCAGATATCGAAGCACTTTAAAGATGGACATGATAAGAGGATAGCTCGTTTATGTTTAGATAAATTTGCTCAAATTTTCGAGTTGAAACCAGAAGATTTTGCTCGTAAGATTAAGAGCTACAAGAGTTCCTATGGGAAGAGTAAATCACCCGAGTAAGAATCCTGTTTATGCGATGTCTAAAGCGATGTTTTTTAAGTATAAACTGAATGATTTTCAGGAATCTTACTTTAGGGAAATGAATACACCTAATCCTATTTTTCTAAAAAACATGGATGAGTGGATGAAGAATTTCCTCTGGGACTGGGGCACATTTGCAGATAAGTATAGAATAGTGGAAGGTTAATACTAAAGCGAGTTAAGTGGTGCTCTGTTTCTTACTATAACAAGGGCCTCTAAAATAAGAGACTTTATTGGTCTTTTAGCTTTACATTTTGAATATCTTTATAGAGCTATGTCCGCTGTGTTTTAAATCACACGAATTTGCTAAGAAATAGTCTGATCAAAATTAAGATTTCATCTAACTTTTGCTACGCATAACTTAATAGAATTATGAGCTTAGATTTTAATGATATACAGAAGAGGAAGCCTATATTATAAAATAAAGGCCCCACTTCAAGGAGCATTTAAAACAATACTCTAGATACGCTGAGCTTCCTATTTCGTATGATGACTTATGTCAGTATACCGATTTAGTTTCTATTACAGATGATTCAGGTGTTCCCACACTCTGGTATGCGGTGCTATACGCACCCGCTACTGACTGCCTAGCAAATCCGAATGAAATATTAGTGGCAGATGGGCAAGAGTGGACGCTGGCTATTAGCAGTATAGAGTTCTGCTCATTTGGGAATAGTAAACCATTCCGAATTAAAGTGAAAAATGAGATAAATGATAATCATGATTACTTCTATATTAAGAAAGCAGATGCCTCTAGGGTATATGGGTTAGAGCTGGAAGAGATTTTCTCTCCAGATAAAGTGTCTTTTGTGGTGAGTGGAAATACGATGGTAGTAGAGCACATAGTAGGAATACCATGTGATGAGTTTGTTCTAAAAAACGAAAATATTAAGATAGAAAACAGGCTAAGATTTGCCAAAGAGTTCGTGAAATTTAACGAGCGCTGCTTTACTCGTCTTCTTGGAGATATGAGGGCATATAACTTTATCATAGAGATTACCCAAGATTTCGATAATGTGCAGTACAGACTGCGGCCTATAGATTTTGACCAACAAAATTATGAAGGAAGAAAAAGCTATTTATCTGCCTCAGTATTATAAAGACAATATAGCGTTGGTAGAACTGGCTCAGGAGTTATGTAACAAGGAAACCGCTGCGCAGTATAAAAGAGAGGAGCACGTGGCTATGAGAAAACGTTTTCTAGCAGCGAAGCAGAGAACACGAAGTCTGATACGAAAAATGAAGAAAGATATCGTTTCGTCTCAAGCTCATATAGAAGTGCTCAGATCCGACCTCCATTTACATCATAATGAGCCTAAATTTCTGGAGGTAACGACCATGGCAGAAATCCTGACGCTTCATCTAGAAGCCCAACTCGGGATTAAAATATTTAATTAGAAAGTTTAACACGTGAAAAACTGAATTATTTAGTGGCTCTGTCTATGTCTCTTTTCACGTCTTTCTTCTTTAGATCCTGCCTTTTATCATAAAGCTTCTTTCCTTTAGCCAGAGCGATATTTATTTTGGCGTATCCTTTCTCAGAGATAAAAAGCTTAGTAGGAATAATAGTTAATCCCACATCTTTAGTCTTCTTAACTCAGCTTGGTGAGCTCTGTTCTTTTTAGTAATAATTTCCGTACCCTTCTAAGCTCATGATTGTTATAACTGCCTGCGCTATAAATCTCTATGTGCATGTTGAGGCTAAATAATTCATTGTTGATTAATTCTGCAGTAAGCTTCAGCTATACTCGCCTGAGAATTTCTTATAGACTTTATCTCTGTACCTGTCAGGACTATTCCAGCTGAAAATTCTTCTAAAAATTCATATTGAAAACTAGCCTTTCTATTTTTTATTACTACACTCATAATTGCGCAGCAAAGTTAGTACAAACAGCCTATCCTCAGTTTTTACATGAGAAAAGTTCTGAAATAGAGAGTAAGTTAGGCGAGAACACAGTTTTGATTTAGGGCACCACTAAAATCCTAGGAGTGCTTAGATAAAATATATTTGTTGTCTATCAATAAAAGTAAAAGTAAATGAGGTCAATCTTATTCTGGTTTTTGTTTCTGGCTAATGCCTTGAGCTTAATTTCACAAGAAACATTTCCTTTAAACGGAGCTGAGAATAGTGTGTCACCCACGTACACATTTATCAATGCTACTCTTCATACAGATGCTAGTAATGTTATAGAGAACGCTACATTTAGTATTTATAAAGACAGAATCCAGAATCTAGAATCAGCTATAAATCCAGGAAGTGTTGTCATAGACTTGAAAGGGAAGCATGTATACCCTTCATTTATAGACTTATATTCTGCTTATGGAATGCCTACAGCGCAATCTAAGGAAAGGTCTAATCGACCTCAGTATGAGTCCTCAAAACAGGGTGCTTTCGGGTGGAATGAAGCGCTAAATCCCGAAAGAAATGCAGGTATGCTATTCAAGCATGATGCTAAGAAAGCAAAAGTCTACAGAGCACAGGGTTTTGGAGCTGTCTTAACTCATTATAGTGATGGTATTCATAGAGGGTTAGGAGCGCTGGTTGGCCTTAGGTTCCAATGAGAATAGAAATTTATTGAGTAAAGCGGCGTCAGCTCATCTATCATTCCGAAAAGGGAATTCTAGACAATCGTATCCTAATTCTCTGATGGGAGTTACGGCATTAATTAGACAAAGCTATTTAGATGCTCAGTGGTATGAGCGGCAGAAGGGGGCTAGAGCCTACAGATTTAACATTAGAGGCTTGGTTGGCCTCTCAGTCATTGCCGCAGATATTTGAAACTACGGAGATGTTAGACATCTTAAGAGCAGATAGAATTGGGGATGAGTTCCATGTTCAATATATTATGAAGGGAAATGGAGATGAGTACCAGAGGCTTGATGATATTAAAGCTACTGGATGTTCATTAATTATTCCAGTAAATTATCCTAAGCCGTTCGATGTGTCAGATCCTTTTTTAACAAATACAATAGAGATAGACGAGTTGAAGCATTGGGAGTTGGCACCATACAACCCTTACTTTTTAGCTGATAAGGAAATTAGTTTTAGCTTCACTTCTCACGGATTAAAAGACCAGTCAGACTTCCTTGAAAACGTAAGAAGAGCAGTCAGATATGGTTTGTCAGAAGAAAAAGCACTAGAGGCATTGACAGTCATACCAGCGATGCAATTAGAGATGTCTGATGAGTTGGGAGTTATAGCTCCTGGATTTAGGGCGAATTTTATTATTACTGATAAGAATATTTTTCATGAGAAGTCTGTTGTCCTTGAGAATTGGGTTCAAGGAGAGAAGTTTAATGTAAATAACTCACCTGAGTTAGCCTTAGAAGGTGATTACAATTTGAGCTATGATAACAAGCTTTATAGAGTGAGGCTTAAGAAAGAGGGTAAAGCTGTTATTCTGAAAGAGGCGGAAATTGATGCACACGATTCGCTAGGAGTGAAGTTGACTTTTAAACAAACCAAACCATTTGTGAATTTCAACTACTCTTTTAAAAGTGAAGAAGGGATTTATAGATTATCAGGTTCAGATATTAAAAACGGAAAAATATTAGAGGGAAGAGGGAATTATCCAGATGGAAAGGAATTTGAATGGATAGCTGTAAAACAAATAGCTACTGCAAGTATTCCGAAGAAAATTGAGTTGCCTCAGGATTCGTCTGAATTAGCCTCTCCATACGAACTCCTTATATATCCTTTTAAGGCTTATGGAAGAGCCGATACACTACAAGCAGAGACAATTCTAATCAAAGATGCTACCATCTGGACCTGTGATTCAATCGGTAAATTAGATAGAGGTCAGATTCTTTTTACAGATGGAAAAATAGCCGCCGTAGGTAAAGAAATAAAACTGGAAGAAATATTCGGTAAAAAATGGAAAGAGGAACCAATCAAGATATTAGATGGATTCGGTATGCATGTTACGCCTGGAATTATAGATGAGCACTCTCATATAGCTATTTCTAGGGGGGTAAATGAAGGTTCTCAGGCAAGTACCGCAGAAGTCAGAATAGGTGATTCGGTCAACTCCGAAGATGTAAATATTTACAGACAACTTGCAGGAGGAGTTACTACGAGTCAATTACTACATGGTTCAGCCAATCCTATAGGAGGACAAAGTGCACTAATAAAACTAAGATGGGGAGAAAACCCGGAAAACCTGAAGTTTAAGGATGCTCCAGGATTTATAAAATTTGCTCTTGGAGAGAATGTTAAACAAAGTAATTGGGGGAGCTTTAATAACGTAAGATTTCCACAATCGAGAATGGGAGTAGAGCAGGTTTATTATGACCACTTTCATAGAGCAATAGAATATAAAAATGAATGGATGGCTTATGAGCTAGAGTGCTCGCTTTTGACTAAAAAACAATTAAAAAGAGGTGAGGTTATCGATTCTCCTAGAATAGATTTAGAGTTAGAGGCGTTGGCCGAAATATTAGATAGCGAAAGGTTCGTAACCTGCCATTCATACATGCAGCATGAAATAAATATGTTGATGCACGTGGCAGATTCTATGGGCTTTACTTTAAATACGTTTACACACATTTTAGAAGGATATAAGCTAGCTGATAAAATGAAAGCTCACGGAGCTGGAGCTAGCAGCTTCTCAGATTGGTGGGCATACAAATACGAAGTTAAAGATGCTATTCCGTTTAATGGAGCATTACTCTGGGAGCAAGGTATAACAGTGGCCTATAATAGTGATGATGCTGAGATGGCAAGAAGACTTAATCATGAGGCAGCTAAAGCGGTTAAGTATGGAGGAGTTCCTGAGGAAGAGGCATTGAAATTCGTGACTTTAAATCCAGCCAAACTATTACACATAGATGATAAAGTAGGATCTCTGGCATTCGGAAAAGATGCAGACTTTGTTATTTGGAATAACCACCCCTTGAGTGTGTATGCTAAACCGCTATCCACTTATATAGATGGTAAGTGTTATTTCAGTTTAGAGAAAGACATAGAAAGAAGAGCGTATATAGCTGAGGAGAGAAATAGAATTATTCAACTAATGGCTAAAGAAGGAGTAAGCGAAGGAAGCCAAATGCCCGGAAAGAAGAGAAGCCAGCATTATCATTGTAACACTATAACTAATGAATTACACTAAGAACATGAGAGGATTCATTTTGCTACTAGTAATTATCGTTTCTGCAGCAAGCAGTTATGGCCAAACTCCTACTCCAGGTAAAAAACAAGAAAAGTCTATTATATACATTAACGCCACCGTTCACATTGGTGATGGAACTAAGGTTCTAAAAGGAGCCGTTGGGTTTGATAATGGATTGATCTCTTATGTAGGAGCTACACCTGAAGTCAGGAAAAATCTATTCGAAGAAGTAATAGATGGTGAAGGAATGCATATATATCCGGGGTTTATAGCTCCAAACTCAACACTAGGTCTTCAGGAAATAGGTTCTGTAAGAGCTACGAGAGATCAGCGAGAAGTAGGGCATATTAACCCTCATATACGATCTCTCATAGCTTTCCAGACAGAGAGTGACATAACCACTACAGTCAGAACAAATGGAATCCTGCTAGGTCAGATTACGCCCAGAGGTTCATTTGTAGGTGGGCAGTCTTCAGTTGTTCATTTTGATGGATGGAATTGGGAAGATGCGTCAATGAA
>CAJJDD010000016.1 GCA_905182895.1 Flavobacteriales bacterium UBA4466 | reverse complement strand
GACTGAGGATGTAGAGGAGTTAATAGCTGATTTCTTTGAGGAGACACATAAAATTGCAATTGCAATCAGCGGAACACCGCTCGAAAACATTCAGCAGGTATGCTATCCCGTATGGAACTTTTACACCAAAGTTAATTTATTGGCTCATTTACTTAGAAATAAAAAAGAGTATACCAAGGTTCTTATATTTATAGATAGTAAAGCCAAGGCAGACAGACTACATTCTAACCTAGATGAAGTGCATTACATTAAATCTGGGGTAGTACATTCTAATAAATCTCAGAATTACAGGTTCAAATCTATCGAGGATTTTGATTCTGGTAGAAGCAGAGTATTGATAGCCACGGATGTAATGGCTAGAGGGATTAGATTTAGACCAAATCACTCACGTAATCTGTTTTGATACACCTGAATATCCTGAAAACTACATGCACAGGATAGGAAGGACCGGAAGAGCAGAGCATGAAGGAAAATCTATTCTACTTTATACTGAAAAAGAAAAAAGGTACAAGGATGACATCGAAGAGTTAATGAAAATAACCATTGAAGAGATTCCATTTCCAGAAGAAGAGGTAGAGATAAATCATAAGTTAACTCCAGAAGAGCGACCAAAAGTAAAGGAATTAAACACCAGAGTAAAAAGAACTGTTGGTGGGGCTTCCTCCCATGAAAGGAGTGAAAAGAACAGTAAAATACCTATGGGTGGTTCTTACAGAAGAAAGCTAGCTGAGAAATATAAAAAGCCTAAAACAAGAGGCGATAAAAATCAAAATAAGAACAAGCGATAATTGATGATATTAGTGGCGGCAGCCTTCATATTAATTCCATTAATATTTTAGTTTAGAGCGATGTCCTCTCTCGTAATTTCAACCCTTAGATTTGCACGGTTTTGAAATTTTTCTTAAAGGGGCTAACGCTTCCGCTTCATTTAGCCAAAGCATATTCCAATAAGGGAGCAGATATTTTTCACTTCAACTCAGCTAGAATTGTCTCTATTCCACTTACCTTATCATCTATACTCACCTTTACATCCGTTCCGATAGGTAAGAATATATCTACCCGTGAACCAAACTTTATGAATCCGAATTCTCTACCTTGAGCGACTGCATCTCCTTTATCTGCATAATGACAAATTCTTCTAGCTACTGCTCCCGCTATTTGTCTGACTAATATCTCCCTCCCTTTTTCATCTTTTATTACTAGAGTAGTTCTCTCATTATCAGTAGATGATTTAGGATGCCACGCCACTAAAAATAATCCTGCGTGATATTTAAAGTATTGTACTATACCAGAAATTGGATTCCAATTCACATGTACATTTATTGGAGACATGAAAATCGAAACTTGAATTCTTTTATCCTTGAAATATTCGGTCTCTTCAGTTTCTTCTATCACTACCACTTTTCCGTCTGCTGGACAGATTACTTGATCAGAATTCGCAGATAAGACTCGTGTCGGTACTCTAAAAAACTGTATAACCAATCCGAACATAATGACTGATAACAGGATTAAAATAACGGTTAACCATGAGGGTGCTTCGAAGGCGTAACTGACTACAGGTGGAATCGATAATAAGAAATAAGCTATTAAAACAATTTTTTTACCCTCTCTATGGAATTTCATTATGACATGATTTTAACTATAGCAAAAATAACAGGAACGCTCAAAAAGACTCCATCAAACCTGTCTAATATGCCTCCATGTCCCGGCATAAAACTTCCAGAGTCTTTAACCCCTTTATTTCTTTTCATTTGGGATTCAAACAAATCTCCCATAGCTCCCAGTATAGAGACAAGCAACGCTAGCACATACCAAGATAGACCAGGGATTTCAAACCCAAACTTCAAGAGAAAATAGGCTCCTATCAACGCTGACAACACTCCTCCCACTAATCCTTCCCATGTTTTTTTAGGAGAAACTTTAGGCAGTAGCTTATGTCTTCCGCAGTACTTGCCTAAAAGGTAAGCTCCCGTATCACTTAACCACAAAAGAATAAAAAAGGACAGGATAACTTTATATTCATAATACCCTGATAAAAAAGCAAGTAAATAAAGCATTACAAATGGCATAGTCACATAAACTTGACTAAATATCACATGGGCCCAGTCACTTAAACGCAGTCTTTCTTTGGGAAGCAGAACCGATAGAATGCAAGCAGAAGTGAACAGGATCACTCCTACTAAGGCCAAATCTGCCAGCTGAAATCCTTCGAAACTGAATGCAGCGAATAATAAAACAGACAGAACTGCCCCTATAGACTTTTTTAAATTCTGAGACTTTTTCTTGGAGGCCTGAATACTCCCAGTTCCCTATGATTACAATCACTAAAAACAGCCAGAAGCATGATGTGGAGTTAAATGCAAGCTCCACTAATCATCACCACGCAAAAAAACTAAGCCTGTAAGCGCTCTTACTAACACATCACTCATGACCAAGACTCTATTAAATGCTTAGCCTTAATCACATTATCTCGTTTTACAAATAACTCGACTTCTCCAATGTGTACATGAGCAGAATCCTTCTGATTAAGAATTAATGCAGCAATCCCAGCATTCTGTAATTGAATTCGAAGCATTTCCACCTTAGGCTCGAAGGTCTCTGAATAGACTTTTATCCAATCCTTATCCATTATTCAGCTGGAGAATTTGTAGATGAGTCTTCGTTTGAATCTTTTTTAGATGGCTCTTCCACTAGAATCCTCTTCCGTCGGAGGAATTATCAGCTCTTCATCCTCCGGCATATCATTTATAGACTCAGAGACTCTCGCTCCTTCCGGTCTCGCTCCTATTATTTCTTCTAGGTCGTCCTTGAAAATCACTTCTTTCTCGAGTAATTTTTTCAGCCAGTTTAGTTAGCTTTTTCTCTATTGCTACGCAATAACTCTATGGCTCGCTGATATGACGTTTCGATAAGATTTGACTTACCTCTTCGTCAATTACACGGCGCAGTATCCTCACTGTACGGTTTAGCTGAACTTGTATTCAGACTGCCCGCATGAGTCATAATAAGTAAGGTTACCAACCTTATCATTCAGCCCGTAAACAGTAACCATAGCGTCTGGCTTGCTTGGTGACTTTCTCTAGATCACTTAAGAGCGCCAGTAGAAATTTTATCCGAAAATGACTTCTCTCAGCCGCCCTTCCTCCTAAGAGTAGCGCACATTTCGTCAAGCATTTGCTCTGGCCTAGCAGTAAGACTGTCTCTCCTCTGGAAGATACCATGCGGCTCCTAGAGACTTTGTCCCCTAGGAACAATAGTAACTTTGACTAAAGGAGATGCGTATTTTAATAACCAACTTACAGTAGGCGTGACCAGCTTCATGAAATGCTATCGCTTTTTTCTCTTCTGGAGTAATTATTTTATTCTTCTTTTCTAATCCTCCTATCACTCTATCTACAGCGTCTAAGAAATCCTGACGCGTCACTTGCTTCTTATCTTTTCTGGCAGCTATTAATGCCGCTTCATTACAGATGTTCGCTATATCGGCACCAGAAAACCCTGGAGTTTGCCTAGCCAAGAAATCAACATTAATATTAGCAGATACTTTAATAGGCTTCAAATGAACATCGAAAATTTCTTTTCTTTCATTTAAGTCTGGCATATCTACATATATCTGCCGATCAAATCTACCAGCTCTCATTAAGGCACTATCTAAAACATCGGCCCTGTTAGGTAGCGGCCAAAATGATTACACCTGAGTTAGTTCCAAAACCATCCATCTCGGTCAAGAGTTGGTTTAATGTATTCTCTCTTTCATCATTACTCCCCATGCCAGCATTCTTTCCCCTAGCTCTTCCTATGGCATCTATTTCATCTATAAATATTATAGATGGTGCCTTTTCTTTGGCTTGTTTAAATAGATTCTAACTCTCTGAGCTCCAACGCCCACAAACATTTCTACAAAATCAGACCCTGATAATGA
This sequence comes from Flavobacteriales bacterium UBA4466, assembly GCA_905182895.1. GTDB lineage: Bacteria > Bacteroidota > Bacteroidia > Flavobacteriales_D > Sanyastnellaceae > ASP10-05a. The sequence goes on along the minus strand of CAJJDD010000016.1, from coordinate 58,237 downwards.
GAAAAAAGGAACTTACGCTTCTCCTGCTACTGCTTTAGCCAATAAAGTTTTACCTGTTCCAGGAGGGCCCACTTAGAAGTGCTCCTTTTGGAATCTTAGCACCTAAGTTCAGTGTATTTATTTAGGATGTTTAGAAAAATGGCTCACAATCTCTTCTATTTCCTCCTTAGCTCCCTCTAAGCCGGCCACATCATTAAATGTAACGTTAGTTCCTTTTCCTTTCTCAAACAATTTAGCCTTGGACTTCCCAATATATGAATATCTGACCCCCACCTGGACCATTCCCGCCAAGTCTTCTCATCATGATTATCCAGATAGCAATAAAGACTCCGATGAAGGCTATTAACCGAATTGGTGGAAAGCTGCGGCAGAGAGTCGTCAGTCTGAGTATTCTCTAGTTCGAACTCTCTAACATTGGCAGCCGCTAACAGCTCTTTTACTGTTTCTTCAGTACCTGAAAGGACACATGTGTAGTGCGGTCCCATCTGGTGAAACACTGCTAAAAAACCCGGTAGATTTAAAATCATCTTTTTTAGACTCAAATGCCGACTCAGTCAGTGTGATGAGCGCTATCCGACCATCCTGAATAGAAATGGATTTAACCATATTGGAATCTATAAGGTTAGTTAAACCTGGGACTTGACTCAGATTTCTAGCCTCTGACCTAGGTCCCATTAAATTTATTCCAATAAGCACTACTGCTATAACAGCATCAATCCAATCAAAGCTGAATCCTGAGTTTTGGTCTTTTAGGATCTAATGGATTTTTTTCTCTTTTTAGGAGACTTATTCTCGTTTTCTGACATATAATGTTTTTATTATACTAATTCCTTTATTCTCTCTATTTTAGCATCAGCCCAAAGGTCTTCTAAAGCATAAAAATCTCTAGATTCCTCCGTGAAAATGTGCACTACTAACTCAGAGTAATCCATTAAAATCCATTCAGCATTGTTTTTACCTTCTACATGCCAAGGCCTATCATCTAATCCTAATTCTGTTTCTTTAGAAACCGAATCTGCGATGGACTTAGCATTGGTACTTGATCTACCAGTGCATATAACGAAATAATCGCTTACAGAATTATCTGTTTCCCTTAAATCTAATATGGAGATGTTCTCTCCCTTAACGTCTTGAATCCCCTTGATTACGAGATCCAATAATGATATACTTTGTGTCAATGTATTCCTACGCTTTAAAATGAGTAATAATCTAGCAAATGTAATATTTTTACCACCTAATGTGACGTCTAAAAGTCACCTAATAATCAAGGCAATTAAGCGCATGAATACTCTGTTTATAGGTCAAAATAAAATCACCCTGCAGACCATAGACTCGACGAACAATTATGCAGCCAAACTTATCAAAATGCAGGGAGATGATGTGCCAGATGGCACTGTAATTATGGCACAAAACCAAACCGAAGGCAGAGGGCAACGTTCAAATGTCTGGCATAGTGAGCCTCACATGAATCTACTCTGTAGCTTTATTCTTCAGCCTAAGACTCTAGAGTACGGATAAGAGCTTTTACATGAGCGCTGTGTCAGCTTTAGCCGCAAAAGAGGCTATAGACGAGGTGTCTGCTGAAAAGCGGATGTTAAAATAAAATGGCCTAATGACATTATTCTGAATGATAAAAAGGTAGGAGGCATACTAATAGAAAACTCCGTGGTTAAGGGCTTAATAAAATTTGGGATTATAGGAATGGGAGTGAATGTTAACCAAAACGAGTTTTTCTTTTTCGCGTGCTACCTCTATCAGAAATGAGACGAATAAAGTGATGGACTCAGATTTCCTTTTAAAAATGATCTCTGAAAAACTAGAAAAGTGGTATCTAATTTTGCTCAGAGAAGGCTACAATGAAATTATAACGGCCTATAATGAGGCCTTATGGAGAAGAGATTCAGAGAATAAAATTGAGATGGGAGGAAAAAGTCTCTGATAGCCAGCTCTCTTTCTGTAAGAGAAGACGGTACAATCAGTTTTTTCTCACAACGGAAGTGTCCAAACAGCGAGCTTTTCAGAGGCTAAAATAAGCTACGAATAACATGCGTCTGCTTTCTTAATGATATAATCAAAAAGGCTTTTCAGAGGTTTAACGACCATCATCTTTAACATCATATTTAGCTCAGCATCACAAATAATCTGTGCTGTAGAATGATTTGCCTCGTGAGGAATCACATGAAGGCTTATGGTAAAGGGAAAAGGACTCTTATCAGTGGCCACTAACTTAATATGCTCTTCTGTAGATTCTTCTGAGAACTTCAATCCGCTACCATAAGCCCCCATTACGGTGAGAGAAGATCGTCTGACCGTCATCCCGTAACTGCCAATCCGAAATTCTATCGGTAGGAAGATCTTTCTTAAGTGTTGGATTAGAGCTCGTAAATCATCAGTACACGGCTTTCGGGTTCGTTTTTAAGTGGCCTTTTTCACTTTCTATTCGAGTCATCTGATTTAATTAAGCTTTGCTCAGGTAGATGGTGATACCCTCCACTCTTTTATTCCTTCTATTTCAGATTCATTTAGAAATCCGCTTTGGAACGCCTGATCTACAAGGCTCTCATAATTACTTAGTGTAGTTAGCTCACAATTGGCATCGGCAAAAAGCGGTTTCTGCTGCCTCAAACCCATAAGTAAAGATGGCGACCATTCCTTTAACATTGGCTCCGGCTGCTCTTACAGCATCTCACTGCATTTAAGCTACTCATGCCAGTACTTACGAGGTCTTCAATGATTACTACATTCTGCCCTTCATTTAACACTCCTTCGATTTGGTTCTGCATTCCGTGATCTTTCATCTCTGAACGTATATAGCAGAAAGGCACTCCCTAACTCCTGAGCTACAAGAGCTCCTAAAGCTATTCCGCCAGTGGCCACGCCCGCTATAACATCAGGCTTAGCATAAGTTTCTTCTATAATCTTAACGACCTGCTGACGAATATATGTTCTGATGGTAGGATAAGAGAGCGTTAATCTGTTTATCACAATATATGAGGACTCTTCCACCCTGAAGCCCATTCAAAGGGCTCTTTTGGAGAAAGTTTAATAGCTTTAATTTGAAGCAAAAATTCGGCTACTTTTAACGCGGATTCATCCCATACAGTCATGCGCCAAAAGTATAAAGTTTTCCTGAATGAACGATATGTTTTATTAACAAATGAATGGCCTAAAAAGCTTGAGAAATCAAAGAACTTTTTGGCTCTTCATTCGAAAGACAAATCAGCTGTCATTAGGGCCTTCGATAGTTTTCAGAGCAATAAAAGTATCGTGAAATTAATTATTGTTCATAACGACACAGGAGAACTCTGGGATACTTTTAAGTCATTATTTGAGATTATTCCTGCTGCAGGGGGATTAGTCTTCAATGAGAATAATGAATGTTTAATGATTTTCAGAAAAGGAATGTGGGATTTACCCAAGGGAAAATTAGAAAAAAAAGAGAAGATAAAAGAATGTGCTTTGAGAGAGGTAGAAGAAGAGTGCGGTCTTACTCATATTACCCTAGAAGATAAAATAACCGTCACTTATCATATTTATACCATTAAAGGAACTCCTCGCTTAAAACCATCTCATTGGTTTTTAATGCGGGTAGATGGTTCCCCCAAACTTACCCCCCAAGCTGAAGAAGATATAGATAAAGCTAAATGGGTGACCATGAAAAAAGCCAGCGAACTTCTCGATGAGGCATTCCCTTCTATAAAAGAAGTGTTTAAAGCTTACGGAAGGAAAGTTTAGTTCTTTACTATTTTTTTGAGCGTGTCAGTGATTCCTTCCTCTGGGCTAAAGGTATAGTCTAGCATGATTTCACCATTTGGATTTAGCAGAAGATACTGCGGAACAGTCACTAAATTTAATTTCTCTTTTAACAACTTGTCTCCGTTTCCGAATAGAAAAAGCCAATTATAGGTCCTGTGTTCAATTAAGAAATCCTGAAAACTTGACCAATCCTCATCCATACATATAGAAACGAACTTGATTTGATTTCCGAATTTTCGCTCTAACTCTTTCACCTTTTCCTGATGGCCGCAGGACTCTGTATTCCATGAAGAGAATACAGATATATATACAAACTGTCCTCTCCATGATTCGAGCTCGTGGCGCTCATCATCCAAATCCAATAACAAAAAGTTTTCAGGAACATAGCCTTTCATTCCTTTAGCAAAATCTCTTCTGAAGTTAGTCGCTATAAATTTATTCTCTGCCATTCCTTCCCTCAGAATCAGCTCCAATACCACCGTCACATCTCTGCTAGGAATATTCGGGAGATTCAATCCATTTTCAATTCCTGCCAGTAAAATAAACTCTATGTTTTTCACTTTATCTTTAGGAAACAGAGGTTTAAGCTCCATTATAGCGCTATCTAGCTGAAGTTTGTATAACTGATTTACGAATTGGTTTCTATTATCTGATAGATATATCTCTTCAAACACATTTCTGTAATGAGATTTATAAAATGAAATAAACTCCAGGTTAGTTAAATAGAGTTTTCCTTGACAGTATTTTTCTCGGATTTCTTTTTCATTTCTACCCAATAGGCTTTCGAGTTCAGCCATCATATATCTCGCAGAAATAGAAATGTAATCTTCTTTTTGCGCGTCTATTTGTTCTGCTAAGAGCATTTCATCAAACGAGGCCATTAACTTATAAGCACGGTCTTTTTCTAAAACTACCTCATACTGGTTCTCATCTCTTTTAGCCATATCTATTTTCTTTCCTTCTGCACTTAAGCTCTTCTGAAGGGCAGAAGATGGAGAAGATAGAATCTGATATATCTCTGGGTAATTCTCATCATAAAACTCGGCATGAATTCTATTAAGAGACTCCATCTTAACATTAATATCATCTGGATTTAAGTCTATAAAAGATACGCTGCACCAGTTCGTATTCGTAAACTTGACAGGAACCTGAGCTTTGGAGATATCGAACGTAACGTGGTATAAATGACTGCTCCCTAGGTAAAACTGAGCATTTACAGCCCCTACCCTAAGTATAACCAAGTCATTTTCATCAGACTCTACATACAGCTTAAAATCGCCATTTGGGTCTATAAGAACAGTCTCTTCTACCTTCATAGACAAAGTAAAGTACTCTTCATAAGAAAGAACAGTTAACTGTTTTCCCTCAGAACCCGGAGCAGTTCCTATTATTTCATAGGTGTTTCCATAAACCAAATTGCCAACTAATGCTAGCAGTAAAAATGTAAAAGTCCGCTGTTTTTTATTCTTCAAGTTTGATTCCGTTTGGTAAAAAGTCAGAAACGTCTCCACCGTTTAGATATATCTCACGCACTATAGATGAATTTATTGCAGAGAACTCTGGTGCATTCACTAAAAACACTGTTTCTATAGAATCATCTAACTTTTTATTCAATTGAGCTATGGGCTGCTCGAAATCTAAATCTCTAGAATTTCTTAACCCTCTAAGAATGAACTTCGCCTCTTCAGCGTTGCAATAATCAACCGTAAGCCCACTATACGATTCTACTTTCACTTGTTCAACCCCTTTAAAAGCATCAGCTATAATAGCTTTTCTCTTCTCTAGACTTAGCATATACTTCTTCTGAGAGTTCTCACCTATAGCCACTATGATTTCATCAAACATAAGCATAGCTCTTAAGACTATGTTTTGGTGTCCAACGGTGAATGGATCAAATGACCCTGGAAATACTGCTATTCTTTTCATTATTCAAAGAAGGTAAAGAAAACTGAACCAAATTTCTTAGTCTTTACGAAGTTTTTGTGTTTTGTGAAATCTGTTTGTGAGGAATGCTCAACAATCAGCATACCATCTTCTTTAAGAAGCTCGTTTTCGAACACTAAGTCTGGAATAGTCGTTCTTTCTTCTAAATCAAAAGGCGGGTCTGCGAATATCAGGTCATACTTATTATAATCCTGACGTAAGTGTATAAAAACGTCTGACCTATATACTTCTATATTCTCGATACCCCATTCACCCGCTATTCCAGAAAGAAATTTATAACTATCCTTATTAATATCTACACTGGTCACCTCTGAGGCTCCTCTACTGATGAACTCTAGAGAGATATTACCTGTCCCGAAAAAACAATCCAAGACTTCTAATCCTTCTATTTCAATAGTGTTATTGAGTACATTGAATAATCCTTCTTTCGCAAAATCTGTTGTAGGCCTTAAATCAAAGTACTTAGGAACTTTAATTCTTCTTCCTTTATGTATTCCTGATACTACCCGCATTGAAATGAATTTATTACTGTAAAGAATTCTTGTTTATTAACCTCAGAAGAACCACTCATTAATTTTTGATAATTAAACCCTTTATTAATTTGAACATCCTTCATGTGCTTCATTAGACTTGTGTAAACCACTCCCGAAGCGAGAACATTTCCACTTAAGCAAATTACATCTTCTAACTGGTTTAATTTATAAGCTTCGATTCTAGCTAATATATGGTAAATAACATCCTTACTATCATCTATCCGTTCAGATACTGATGACAGTAATTTCCCATTGGCCACCACTACTATATGTACTAATTGCTCCTTGACATCAGCGTAGATTCTAACACCTTTTAAAAACTTAGTTCTTTTCAGCACTCCTTCTAAAAAGCTTGACATTCCGTGCCTTAAAAAAGCACCTGGAAACATAGACTTAACCTGAGAAGTAAGGCTATCTTCATTATAAGTTAAGGAAGCATCTATAGAAGGAATAAAATCAGAACTCGAGTAAATCGCTGCATTTATTTCCTCCTTAATATTTAAAGGAAATAGGGCGTAGTTAGCGCAAGACTGTGCTATAAAAACTTTATGGAAATCATTAGAGGATTTCAAATAGGCATCGTCCCTAATTTCTTTTTGACTTACGCAGGACTTAAATAGTATCGCTGCAGACGAGGATTCATCAAACAGAGCATAACGAACTACATCATAATCTGCTTCTACAGAAAGAATACATGAACTAATGTCTAATATCATCTCTTCTCCTTCTGTAATAGTCATATCAGAATTACTCTCTCCAATTACCATCTAGATTAAGAGCATCTAATGACCCGAATGATAACGTATCTTTTTTTACTCTGTCTTCCTGGTCTACTGGGAATGGTTCTGTTACATCGAAATTAGTTCCCTCAATGGCTATTATATATTTAATATCATCATTGATAATTATCCTTTCAAACTATGATCAAATACCCGCAGCTTTCTCTTCTATTTTTACAGGAGCATTTTCACCTGAGGGAGTAACAGGCGGTTTTATGGGTGTTTTAATTCTAGGATTTCGTCGAGCAGTATTTTCAAACGAAGCAGGTATTGGCTCTGCTCCAATAGCACACGCAGCAGTTAAGACTGATTACTCTGGAAAAATTTATTCTCCATTACGTTTCCATTTCTGTAAGGAACAGGAATCACTGGTTTCTTTATAAAGGTTAATAACTCCTCGAAGCTCTTAGCATAAACATTTTCATAAAGCTTATGCTGTTCCTGAGCCAAACGTAAATCTTTCAACCTTTGAACAGTATTAGCGTCAGCTAATGTTTTAAATGTCTGATGGTCATTCTTGGAAGCTATTACATCATATACTTTGTACCCTAGAGTTAAAGCACCTATGAGTAAAAACAAACCCAACACTAATGATAACCCTCTTTTTAAAAATTGATTAAAAAAAGGGTGTCATCATTACTCCTGCAAAAAAAAGGCAAAGCCCTCCAATAAGCATCTCTGATGGCTGCGTCTCCAAACCTTTCGCGCTGGAATAAAAAATTACCGCACCTATACCTGTAGTTATTAATAACGCTGGCACCACATATTGCTCTACTGTTCTTAGAAATTGTTTCATTTTTAAAAATAAATCTTATCTGCTGCAAAGCTAATTTTTTCTTATCACCTTTGTATAATTGGAAGCTAAAAAACGAATAAATAATTTATAATCTGACTATAGTCCTATAAATTTTGAACAAAAAAAATCTAAAGTTAACACCTCCAGAATCAAAGATCTATTCTACTCTACTGAAGAAGATGGGCTTTCGACGCCCACTAAAGATTCTCAAGAATTCTGGTTAGTTGAAGTCGATTGTCTGAATTCTTTCTATATACAGCCGTCAATCAAAATGTTTTGTATTTGCTCAAGGGTTATGCAGGAACAGGAAAAACAACTTGTATAAACTCGATAGTTAAGAGTGCCGAAGGGATAGGCTTAAAACCGATACTCCTAGCTCCCTACAGGACGAGCTGCTAAGGTAATGAGCTATTACACTAAGACACCTGCCCATACCATTCATAAAAGAATTTACAAAAAATCTAACGTGCATGGCAAAGTAGCCTTCTTTCCTACTGAACATCGCATAAAGAATGCATTATTCATAATAGATGAAGCATCGATGATAAGTGCTGAGAGTTCGATGGGACAAAACCTACTAGACGACTTAATAGAACATGTGTTTTCAGTAGATTCTGCTAAATTAATTCTGGTAGGCAATATGAGTTGCAATCCCAGTGCCTAAAGACTCACCATACAGAACAATGTCACTATCTTTAAGACCTTTTTCTTTTAACCAATTAATTGTACTCACACCATCTTCATATAAACCTTTTTCTGTTGGTTTGCCTAAGTTTCCACTAAATCCTCTCCAAGAAATGATTAGAAAATTTATCTTCATTTCTTTAAAGTGATTGATTTTATGTATTCTGTTTTCTAATGTTCCTGCATTACCATGAAAGAAGACTATAGTTTTAAAATTTCTAAGATCTTTTTCATGAAACCATCCTAGTAAGAATCCAAAGTTTATGGATGGAAGAAGAGATTAGTGTAGGAGACTTAGTTATGATTACTAAGAACAACTACTACTGGTCAGAAAAAAATAAATCTGCATTGAGCTTTATAGCGAATGGTGATGTGGCTGAGGTGGTGGATATAAAGAGGGAAGAAAAGCTTCATGGCTTTCGATTTGCTACGCTCAGAATTAAATTCCCTGATTATGATAAGATATTTCCTCTAGAAGTATTGGCTAATTTAGACTCGATACATGTGAATGGCCCTAGCTTGACTTCAGCAGAAACCAATAAACTGTATACCGATTTATTAATAGAATATGCTGAAGAAAACAACCCGAAAAGAAAGGTAATGATAGACCCTCACTTTAACGCGTTGCAATTAAAATTCGCATACGCCATAACCTGTCACAAGTCACAAGGAGGACAATGGGACACCGTGTTTATAGATGGTTCTGGAATGCGAAACATGGAGAGTAAAACAGAAATCATAAGATGGCTATATACAGCCGTTACTAGGGCCGTAAAAAAGGTTTATTTGGTAAATTTCCCTGAAGAATTTATCGCATAAAAAAGCCCCTTCTCGGCTGAACCAGGAAGAGGCTTATTCTATGAGAAATAAGTTTGTTTTAGAACTTATAGCTAAATCCCAATCCGAATACCTGTCTTACCTGAAGTCTAGGAGCGCTTTTAGCGCTCGTTATATCTCCTGCATCATCATATTCGTTTAACTGAATTTTAATGTCGTCATCATAAACCATCTGAAGAATAAAGTTCACATTAAAATACTTCGCGAATTTCACAGCGATTAAATTCTCCCAGTTAACATCTACATTTTGAGGGTTTTGCAAGTAGTTTGAAAACAAGTCAATTTTGGTTTGCCACTCTGCGTTTTCAACTAATTTTCTTTTGTAAGCTATTTTAGCATATCCACCTAACTCAAATCTTACTGCTTGCTCTAATTCATCTGTTCCAAAACCATAGTTAGATCTAAGGTTAGAGTTCGCTTCATTTACAATCGTATTTTTTGCCGTAAACGGAGATATATAAACTGAGAAATTACCATTTGGTTTATAATCCATACCTATGGAAACTAAAGCAAAAGCAGGTGCTAAGAAATCAGAAATTTTATTACTCCTATTTTCAGCTCCTTCTATAACCTCATACCCTGGGGCAAATTGACTTCTGAAGTTTACTAATGCCGAGTAATACCAATCACCAGTAGCTTCTCGACCTGCCTATAAAGAATTTTCAATTTTATCATCAATTTTAACATTATTTCCTTCAATAATACCATTGTTCAATAATCCATAAGAAAGGTCTAGCGTATTATCCCAAGTCCAAGAATTCTTGGTGTAATTCCTAAACAAATTCACATAAGCTGTTCCTGTAATAGAACTTTGGCCACCTGCCGACCAGTTACTCAATAAAGTCTGAGAAGCGTTAAACCCCAACAAACCACCACTTTTCCAAGTGGTATCAACTTCAGCTACGACTAAAGTACATTTTGATTTTTTTTGTCTTCGATTTCCTTAAAGTCTATGCTAGACAAATCTTGACCAAAAGCAAAACTCAACTGCTGAGAAAGAAAGTAAAACGAGTAATGTTTTTTTCATTTTTTAAAAGTTTTTATGGGATGATTTAGTCCGGTTAAGTTGTTGTCCTTTTTAGGGAATAATTACTTCTACTTTATCTTCTACTAAAATTCCTGAAGGAGTATCTATCTCAATAGTTTGAGCCGCAAAAAAAATGCTCTCTATTTTTTGAATAGAGCCTTCAACTTCTCTCAATTTCAACTGCGAACTCCATCGTCTTTAAAATGCCCTCTCCCGTAAGAATAAGAAGACAACTTGCTCTTCGTTAACTCTCTTGACGGAAACCAAAAGCAATAAAACAGCACTTAAAGTAATCCTCCTCCTTATCCCTAAGAATAAGATCTTCACCGGAAAGTTTCGTTTTATCGGTTCTTCTCTTTAACAAAAGCAGCTTACAACATGAAAGTTTGGAGGTGTTATTGAAGTGAAAGTCACTAAGACATAAACATACTTTTGACTTTCAGACATAGTCAATTGTTCTTGAGCTTATTACAAACAAACATTTGTTGGGTGTTTATAGGTCTTCTTGTCTCTCATATTTAGATTGAAGGCGGCCTCTGAGCCTTTTTCTTCTGGCTTTTTCTCTTTGCCGTTGCTGACTCTTGCTGAAGTAACCTTCTTTATCCTTAATGATAACATACTTAATCGAAAAAACAGATTGAAAGGTGTACCAATTTGGATGGCTACCCAAAATATGAATCGATGGATTTATTTCGAAACCTACAGAAAACGGAATTAATAAAATCTTATGTTCAACACCTACAGTCAAATCCAATCCAGAAAAACTACCGTAATCCTTAAAGCTACCCAGATGGTAACCACCTCCTATAAAAATAGTTAACGATTTACCCAGAATGGGTTTATGGTATTTACCTACTGCAGAGATTTTAACTTCCTGATTTCTAAAATCAAGATTTCCTTCGGCAGTCAGAGCATTAAAAAACCCTCTGAGAATAAGTGACTCCAAACATTTGACCATCCATCCTTACACCTGCTGCACTTTTATATTTCTGTGCTGAAGCGCCTGTTAAACCTATAACAAATAAAAAAACGATAGTATTTAATAATTTCTTCATGCTCAATGTAAATGCCAATTCTTAAGCCAAACTCCTTTTTCCTCTCAAATAAACTGCAGCTGATAGACTTACACCAGCCGCTATCCAATAAGATAGATAAATTCGGGAAATATCCCCATTAAAAATTAAACCGCTAACAAAAGCACCTAGAAAAATACCTAGTTCTAACCCTATTAACATAGTAGACAACGCCAATGCTAACTTTCCCTTTACAGCTAAATCTGCAGTCCAAGCGAAGATAGTAGGACGAGTAACACCAATACTAATTCCATATATCACCCCCGCTAACGTTATCATTTCAAATGAGTGACTAAAGCCCATTAACACTAACGATAAAACACTAAGCAATATTCCAGCTTGAAGAAGTTTTACTTTATTCATCTTATCCGCTGCCCTACCAGAGAAAAATCTAGACACAATAGAACTCAAGACTACAACCAACAGAAAACCACCTTTGTAAGAGTAACCCAATTCTGAAACAAAATCAGGAGAAACTGTTAAAATGGTCCCGAAACTGTATGTATCTAAGGTAATAGCTATTAATGCTGGGTAAGCACTTTTAGCCACTAAATCACCATCACTTAGCTTTAAAAACTTCCATTTGAATTTTTCAGGATTTTCTAATGACTCAGGCAAAAGCGCTGTTAATAATAATGCTACCACGCCAAACAAACTGGCCACAACAAACATTAACTCAAAAGAATATTCTTCTTTAATAAAGCTACCTACCCAAGGACCTATAGCGCTCCCCGTGCTGCCTGCAATCCCTAAAAACCCCAAAGCCTCCCCCCTTCTATTAGTAGGGATGATATCACTTAAGTAGGCTGTAGTTCCTACTGGTCTCCATCCGGTACTAAGCCCATGAAAAAACCTTAGCAGCAAAAGCAGTCCCATAGTAGTCGTAAATACATATAGACAACCACTTATAGCGGTAACTAAAGTTCCGATCATCATTACAGGCACTCTTCCTATTCTGTCTGCCATTCTTCCGCTAAAAAACCTGCTCAACAGAGCCCCTGCGGTAAACATGGCTATTACTACTCCTATCCAACTTTTACTCGAGAACAATTCTATATAATCCGTAAGCTCAGCCAGAGGTGTGGTGAAACTCATCATAAAAAAAACAGAACTAAAAAAGAGTAGATTAAAATACTTATCTCTGAAAAAACTTTTTCGCATATAAATGCGAAATTAAGCTTCGATATGCGAGTCGAATTAGCCTTTCAATAAAACTTGTTAACCTTTAATTTGAAAACACAACAGGCAATTAATTTATACCATAATTTAGCCCTTCAATACCACTATTTATGGAATACAGGAGATTAGGAAAGTCTGGCCTACAGGTAAGCGAATTGTCATTTGGTTCTTGGATTACCTTTGGGAATCAAATAGGAGACAATACATCGGAGAAGCTTATGGACATGGCTTATGAAGCAGGGGTAAACTTCTTCGATAATGCTGAAATCTATGCCAACGGGGCTTCAGAAAAAGTTATGGGAGATATTCTTTCTAAAAAAAGCTGGAGTAGAGATTCCTATATTCTTTCCTCTAAAGTTTTCTTTGGTGCGGGCGGGAAACTACCTACTCAGAGAGGTCTTCACCGCAAGCACATAGTAGAAGCTTGTGAACAGGCTATGAAGAGAATGAAAGTGGATTACTTGGATTTATACTTTTGTCACCGGCCAGATAAAGAGACTCCTATTACTGAAACAGTGTGGAGCATGCATAACTTAATTCAACAAGGAAAAATCCTTTATTGGGGAACCAGTGAATGGAGCGCTCAGGAAATTATGGAAGCACACATGGTAGCAGAAAGGTATAATCTCATAGGGCCTACTATGGAACAGCCTCAATACAACATGCTTGTGAGAAGGAAAGTGGAGGTAGAGTTTAGCCAAGTATATAGAACAGTAGGATTAGGAACTACTATATGGAGTCCTCTGGCAAGCGGATTCCTTACAGGAAAATATAAGGGGAAGCACGCTAAAGACTTTAGATTAAAAAGAGAAGAGCTCGGTTGGTTAGCCGAAATTCTCTTGGTAGAAGAAAATTTCAATAAAATCGATAAGCTAGATGCTTTAGCAAAAAATTTAGGAATGTCTCTGCCCCAGCTCGGTGTTTCTTGGTGCCTAAAAAATAAAAATGTAAGTACTGTGATTTTAGGTGCTTCTAAAGAATACCAACTCGAAGAAAACCTGAAAGCTTCTGAACTGAAGACTAAAATAAATACTCAGGTTTTGGAGGAAATAGAACTTATTTTAGACAACAAACCTAACCAACCCCAATTCTAACAACGTGAGATTAGACATCCTTACCATATTACCCAAACTTTTAGAGGGTCCTTTTAATGACTCTATATTGCAACGAGCTCAAGAAAAAGAACTGTGTGAAATCCACGTGCATGATATACGCTCTTTTTCAACAGATAAGCACAGAAAAGTAGACGACTATTCCTTCGGGGGATCCGCTGGTATGGTGATGACTATCCAACCTATTTTAGACTGTGTGAAATCTCTGCAAAAAGAACGAAACTACGATGAGGTCATTTACATGACTCCAGACGGAGAGCAGCTTAAGCAGAATAAGGCCAACCATTTATCTCTAAAGAAAAACTTAATTATCATCTGTGGGCATTATAAAGGAATAGATCATAGACTCAGAGAGAATATTATTACCATGGAACTATCTATAGGAGATTATGTGCTTTCTGGAGGTGAACTTGCTGCTGCTGTATTAACAGATTCTATAATAAGACTATTACCTGGTGTATTAAATGATGAAACCAGCGCATTAACAGATTCTTTCCAAGATAATCTGTTGGCTCCTCCTGTATATACCAGACCTGCTGATTATAACGGATGGAAAGTTCCTGAGGTACTTAGAAGCGGGGATTTTAAAAAAATCCAAGAATGGCAGGAAAATCAAGCTTTAGAAAGGACTAAACAATTGAGGCCAGACCTATTAGAAGGAGAGGATTAAACTGCCAGGTAAACTACATACTTAGAAGTATTTTGTTTACTTTACATTCTATTGATGCAACTTGATTAAAAACAAGTTGTAAGTAGAGTGTTATTCATTACAAAAATGACCCCTAACCAGTTACTACATAAGTTCGTGAGAGGCAGCAACATCGCTTTTCAAAAGTTATACGACCAGTATAGCTCTGCTCTTATGGGGGTATGTTTGAGATTTTCTAGGGACCATGCTGATGCTGAGGACATGCTACAGGAAGGGTTTATTAAGATTTATAAGGCCAGGAAAACTTTTGATATAGAAAGTGGTTTTTCTTTTTACACATGGGCCAAGAGAATAATGATAAATAACGCAATTAATTATTGCAAGAAAAACTACCGATACGTTTTCTCTGACAATGAACTAGAAATAGTAGATCCAGACAGCGAAAACAAATCTATTGAAGGGTACAAATCTGAACTAGCCATTACTGAAGCAAAACTTCTAAAAATGGTTCAAGAATTACCTGATGGCTACAGAACCATTTTTAATCTTTACGTTTTTGAGAACTTGACTCACTTGGAGATTTCCGAATACTTAGGCATCTCAACAAATACATCAAAGAGCCAGCTCTCTAGGGCACGTAAAATATTACAAAAGAAAATCGAGCCTATTCCAGTGCCCAATACCAACGAACAAATTAAAGTATTCTAGTCATGAATGAAAAGATAGACAATATATTCAGAGACAATCTAGGAAACGTTCAAGTGCATCCAGCACAAAGCGTTAAGAATGGATTAGTTAAAGAGGTGAGATCCATTATTTATAGAAAGGCTCTTTTTTCAATAGCCATTATCACCACTTCTGTTAGTGTTTTAGTTATTACTTCATCTCTGGTTTTTCAAAATGCACATAAGGGTTCCAATGATGTCTCGCATGACTATGAAGGGCAAAACACTGGCTTATTAAGCTTAAATAATTCATTGGAGCAAACTACTTCTAAGGCTATAAACACCGAAGATGATTTTGATTTAGAGTCCATAGAAAATGACACTCCTAATAAACTAGAGCCTAATCCTCCAGAGTTGCTTGCTCAAAAGAGTCCTGCTACCAATGCAGACTTAGTAACAAACAGCCAATCAAACTACTCTAAGGAAGTAACCACAGAAGCAAGGAACTCAGATGTCTTTTCTTCAGAGAGCACTGGCAAGAAAGCCAAACAAAATGACTACTCCATAACTAATGAAATTACTGCAATCCAACTCATCAAAACACAAAAGCCGCAGTTACACTCTGAACCAAATTCTAAAAACGAAATAACGACCAGGGAGAGCTCTAAAACAATCGAGGGTTCCAACAGAAAGCCTAAGGAGGTTAGGCCTACAGATAAATATAGTCAAAGCAACACCCAATCCAATTTAAACAGTTTAGAAACAGCTCCAGAATTAACACATCCTAGATTTTCGGCTGAAGAAGGCTTAACACAAGAGAGTTCGATTACATATGATTTTCATAAAACTATAGATGCTTCGAATGAGCTTAGAGAATTGGATAAAGTTTATAGCGAATTGGACTCAGAATTAGGAAATACTCCTACAGAAATTCATAATTGCAATCCTTTCGAGATTGGTTCGGACAAAAAGTTCTGGTCTATAGGAATAGCATCTGGTTATGGGAATTACTCTAACAGCCTTAATTCCTCATCACAAAACGCTGATGTGCAGCGCGCCACTGCAATCAACTCTAAGTCTAATTATCTAGGTGTCTTTACGAGCCGAGAATTAGGAAGATTAAAGTTCTCATTAGGCACTGGAATTGAGCGCATGAGTCAAAGCTATAGTGTATCTACCATTTCTCGGACTGAAGAGGAAATAGGGAGCTATGTCGATTTATATGAAGTGGTTATAATCGATGGAAACCCTACACAAGTTTATGTGGGGCAAGAATATGTCACTTCGCTGGTAGAGAAAGAAGAAGAAATTACTTCAGGCTTAACGAATCAAATCGACTATTTACAAATTCCTTTTAGCGTAGGGTATGATTTATTCAGAGGCTCTAGGTTTGATGCTGGATTTTCCGCAGGCATTATTTATAATCATCAATTAAATAGTAAGCCCAACCTATTGAACGAGCTATCAGGAGTTATCAACTCCCTTGAACTAGATAAATCTCTAGTTAACAAATCGCTGTGGCACTATCAGATGGGAATCACTATTAACAGAAGTATAACACAAAGAATAAGTGTAAGAGTTAATCCAAGATTGAGAATAGCATCATCTACACAATTTGATAAGCTCCGTATTCAATCTACGAATTACTCTGGGTTAGATATTAATTTTGGCCTTCAGATAAAACTTTAAAAAATGTGTTCAGAAAAGATGTTATCTGAATATTATTTGTAAATTTGCAGCCTCAATTTTTTGAACAAAAAGTATTATTATGGATATCTTAAGAGAAGTTTCGAAGAAGTTAGTGGAAGCTAACGATTTACCAGAATTCAGTGCAGGAGATACTGTCATCGTTAGTTATAAAATTAAGGAAGGTAGTAAAGAAAGAATCCAGCAATTTCAGGGAATAGTAATACAAAAGAGGGGTTCTGGAACGAACGAGACTTTTACCGTTAGAAAAATTTCTGGTGGAATTGGTGTAGAAAGAATCTTCCCATTGAACAGTCCTTTTATCGATGATGTAAAGATCACTAAGAAAGGTCGTGTTAGAAGAGCTAGAATATTCTACCAGAGAGAAAGAACTGGTAAGTCAGCTAGAATAAAAGAAAAGAAAAGATTTGTAAAGAAGGCTTAATACCCTCTCTATTAAAACACTTAAAGCCCTATCAAATGATGGGGCTTTTTTAGTTCGTACTATTTCTTTAGATCAGAAATCAGTCATGAATTCTAATACTGTATCTACCACATTAAACTTGCTGATAAGTATAGAGCTAATTGTCATTTATCAGCACTTTCAACTCATTTAATGAGCTCAAGAAACTCTCTGTTTTGACCCCGGAAAGAACAGACTCTTTTTCAAATTTAGTTAAGTGCCAGCTCAAGGTTGCCCTCTTTTCATTCGCTAACTCTAACTCAAATGGAATCCTGTGTATAGGAACTGATAAGGATTTTCTTAAAAGGTCTAACTGAAGTTCATTGTCATAGTCTTGTGTCCTAATGACATTAGAATACACGCCTCCCAGCGGTGATGTTAACTCATTTAACAGCATTTTAGGTGACGGTTTCTTCTCTGCGTTTTTCCTCGTATCTCTCACCTCTACTAGGACCACTCCGCTAGTGTTTAGCTCTATCCATTCTTTTAACTCATTTATATAATTAAAGGATACTCTTAGGCCGAAATTATCTCTTAGACCAGCATCTGCAACTTTAACTAACTGTGATGTAGGCAATGTACTAGCGGGTAACACGTAAGGAAAAGTAGCATTCATTCTTAACACAGAAGTAAATTCTGTATTGAGGGGGTCTCTATCCTTAAATAGCTTGGTATAACATACATTCTCTTGGAGCTCCCCCTCTTCTGTTAGGCAGAGAAATGAAAAATCTTGAGCTCCAACAATAAGTCTTCGCCCATCTAAATTTATAGTGGGAGAAAAAATCATCGTAGGAATTCTAGACTCAAACTCTGGCTCCACAAAATCCGAAAGTTTTTTATTCAGCCTATTAGATGTATTAATATTTAATTTTCTCTCAAATGAATACGCTCTATCCATTAGATGATACTCACCATCTACCTCAGCTTTTCGATACCTTAATGCTAAATCATGGGTAGCCATGGCTAAAATCATAGGGTTTAAAATGTCTCTAGAAATATCATCAAAGCAAGGTTCAGCGCTCAACTCAGAATAATCCAGCCCATTTTCTCTTACCAGCTCTCTCATATAACTAGCTCCAATCATTCCTCCTGAACTACCAGTTATGAGATGAGTGTTATTCAGCAGCTCTCCATTCATAGCGCTATCAGCTGTCAATACACTTTTCATAGTCCATAAGGCAGACCTTAAGCCTCCGCCACTCACTGAGAGTATAACTAGCTTAGGCTTTTTATTCATTCCTTTGGAAACTTTAGATTTCCAATTGTCTAATGATTTAATTTGAATTTTAAGACTTCTGTCATAATCATCAGGAGTTATAGAATTTTTTAAAACTTCAGAATTATAGTCCTCTTTTTCACCTGAATAATCTAACCCATAAACCCTTGTTTCTAAATTAAAAGAGCTTGTAAGAACTGGACTGAAGTTTATGATTAAAATCATGGATATGATTAACGGAAAGGTCCATCCTTTAATCCAGCTGTAAATAGCACTAAAAAGCATAACTAACACTGTAAAGAATAAAACAGCCGATGACGCTGCTGGAATTTCGAATACCCGATGCTCTCTGAACAACCCAACCAGAATAAATGAAATAATTATCATAAGCTCAAAAAACGAAGCATTTACGTGATGCTGGGCTAAAACTTTCTCTAACACCTCTCTTGGGTAGTGCTTAATACTTCTAGCTAAAAGAACTCTCCTGAAGCTAAACATATACGTATCTTCACCTGAAACCTCAGTTCTTTTCTCGAGATCTTCCCAAGAGCTCGATTTTTGCAACGCTGAAGAAGCAAGAGACTCCTCTTTACCTTCCTCTCCAAGCTTATCTGTGAAAAATCGGATGTTTTTATTAGTCAACCTGAAGTAGACGAAACTAAACCCAGCCATCAGAAATACTCCTAAAGTAAATGACAATAGATTAAAGAAGGCCTCTTTTTGAGGGACGAGCTCTTTATCTACCTGAAATTGATAACTAGACCAGGTATACACTAAAATAAATGTTAGCGGGATGATAAAGTTATTGATAGAAAATTTATAAAGAGGCTTATCTAGAGTAGCTAAAAACGGAAACCTATGACTATGAATAATATAGGTATATAGGTTATAACTAACAATGAAACCTCCTATGGAAAAACCTAAAAGACAATAGGCTATACTGTCATTACACCCTCTATATTCAGGGTATAAAAATAAATGTGAAATACCGTATTTGGAACCTATGCCGTCTAGAACAAAAGCGAATAGTAAAAGCCAAAAACTTAATAACAAATAATTTCTTTTCAACTGCAAGAACAGAAGCTGGAAAGGAAAGAAATATAAAATTTTGTCTAACCTATTTCTCCATGATATGGCGGCCTGAGCATTCACACACTAATAGTACGTAGATTCAGACAAAAAAAGTGCCCTCACTATCATCTATTTAAATCTTAACAAGCACCACTATTCTGCTGTAGGGATTCTCTATGGTTTTTTGTACATAACAACATGAGAGTCTTCTTAATTTCATGGTTAATTTTAATGGTAGCTTCTGCGCATTCTCAAGGAATTATAGATGGCTTCTTAGATGCCCCAAAATCAAAAGCGCTAGCACTTTCTGGAAGCTATGAAACCGCAGACATCTATTACTTATGGAACCGAAATTTAGAGTTTGGGGTTACCTATTTTACGGCATCAGTTTATTTTAAGCATCAACTAAACAAACGACTTAGCTACGCTGTTAATATTCCTTTGGTGAACGGGACACCACAAGATGGCACTGCATTTTTCAAGGTAGGTAATCATTTTAATATTTCTAAAAACATTAAGCTCACAGGAATAGCTGCTATTGGAGGGAGCCACCCATTAACTGACTATAATACACAAACCAGCGCAGCTATAGGACAGCAAACTAGATCTGTCGGGTTTAGGACAATAGCACAAATCACGTTTAAGAATAGCCTTTTTATAAGTGGTAGATATGGCTATAACTTAGTAGCTGAGCCTACTCCTGATAACTCAGTAGCTTCTTTAAAACTAGGATTCTATAAAAGTAAATGGTACCTAGATGTGTGGTTTGATAAAATTCAAGCTAACGGAGGAAAAGACTACCTAGGGATAGGAGAAAATAAAGCAGAATCATTCCGTGAACTTGGATTCAATTCAGCAAAAATAGGCGGAGTCATTTACCATCAGACCAAAGAAAAACTCGGCCTATTTTTAGGAGGTGCTCAAACTATTTCGGGGAAAAACGCTTTTAAAACATGGCGAATATCTGCCGGAATCGTGCTGAAATTTTAACCCGTTATCTTTTGATCTACTAGTTTTCTGATTTTCTCTTCTATTTCATGAGATCTATCTTCCATATCAGAGCAATCAGATAAAATACTATTTACAAATGTCTTATCATCCAAATCTCCTGCGTTAATTTTAACATTCATTATAGCTCCCAGCACTCCTGTTCTAGCGCACATAGCTCCTACCCCTGCATCTGTAATTGAGTTGGGGTTTCCGAACTGAGCCATAGCTTCCATTACTTCCATAGATTTCAGACAAGCTTTAGCTACTTGAAACGGAATTTCAATGGCATACTTAGTAGCCGACTGAATAGCTTGATTCCTTGAACGCATCTCATCTTCATTACCTTTAGGCAAACCAAATGCTTCCATGATTTTATTAAAGGCATTGGTATCTTCATCTACTAGCGTCATTAATTCCTCTTTTAACTCCATCCCTTTCACAGCCCAAAAACTAAACTCTTCCCATCTATGATCCCATCCTCTTTTATGTGCCGAAAGATTGGCTACCATTGTTCCTAGGGAAACTCCTAAAACTCCTACATAAGCAGAAATAGAACCTCCCCCTGGCGCAGGTGATTCAGAAGCAGTTTCATTAGCAAAATCCTCTAAGGTCATCGATACCAACGAGCTAGAATTTCGCGAATCTTCTATCATATACTCGATAACTTTCTCATTGGCATTAAAGGGAGCTAAATCATCTAATCCCAAAGACTTAACAGCAATTTTAATCTTCTCTTCATCTGAAATTCCGTGTGAACGCTCCTGTTTGGTTAAATAGTGATGCGCGGCTTCTATTAAAACTTTTTTAGGTATTAATCCTACTATTTCACTTCCAGTGACACGTACACCCCTTGCTGCAGCTTTTTCGGTAGCTTCATCAAAAGCTCTGTGCACAGAACAAATATTAATATTGGTCAGGTTAAGTGAGAGTTGAGCTATTCCATATTCTTCTATATACCACCCTATTCCCTTTACAGATTTTAATGTTCCTGCTTGCCTTTGTTGGTTCTCCTTTATCATCTTTCATTGCTCCAGCCATGCCATTCCATCCTCTCTCACTATCCTGCCAGCTTCTCTAATGTCAAAAGCTATAGCATTAGCTCTCCTTGTAGAAGTCGTATTAAGGTTAACGTTATATGCGACCAAGAAATCACGAACCCCGATCGCAGTAGCCCCTGTTTTTCTTACTGAGCTATTAAATTCTGCTGGCCCGAAATCGGGTTTCCATTCAGGTTCAGATATTTTCGAAAGCCCTTCATACTCCCCTTTTCTGCAATAGGCTAGATTTTTTCTTTTCTCTTCTGATGCTGCCTCTTCATAAAAATATCCTGGAATACTTAATTCTTCCCCTATTCTTTTTCCAAGTTTATGAGCGAATGGAATTAATTCTTCCAGAGTTATGTTCGCTACAGGAACTAATGGACAAACATCCGTAGACCCCATTCTAGGATGTTCTCCTTTTTGAGTCGTCATATCTAAAACCTCAGATGCTTTTTTAATAAGTAAGAAAGCAGCTTCCATTACAGGTTCTGGCTCACCTACGAATGTAATTACCGTTCTATTCGTGGTGCTCCCCGGGTCTACATCCAATAATTTCACTCCTGGAACAGTCTCCACTACAGCGGTGATTTCATTGATTTTAGCACTATCTCTTCCTTCCGAAATATTAGGAACACATTCTATAAGTCTTTTGGCCATGGCGCATAAATTTATTGCGTAGCAAAACTAAAAATTACCATTTCAGACAACAGAAAATAACTCAAATATTATGAACAAGTAACTCTATTTTACTTCGGGAATAAACAGATTGAATAATTAGCACACTGTTTTCATTTTTTTAAGATAAGTTAATGCTCGTTATACTCTAATTTTGCGCTATTAATAAAGTCTATTAATAAAAAACAAAACGTATGTATCCAGCAGAAATGGTAGCGCCTATGAAAGGCGAATTAACAGAGAAAGGCTTTAACGAGTTATTCTCGAATGAAGATGTAGACAATGCTCTAAAAGCTGAAGGAACGACATTAGTAGTTGTAAACTCAGTATGCGGATGTGCCGCAGGAAGTATGAGACCTGCAGTGAAATTATCTTTAGAAAACTCTAAGCTTCCTAATTCATTAACTACAGCTTTTGCTGGAGTAGATAAAGAAGCAGTAGACAGAGCTAGACAATATATGCTCCCATATCCTCCGAGCTCGCCATGTATAGCTTTATTTAAGGACGGAAAACTTGCTCATATGATAGAACGTCATCATATTGAAGGAAGAACTGCAGAAATGATAGCTGAGAATTTAAAACTAGCATATGATGAATTCTGCTAAGAATTCTTAATATAAAAAGCTAAAATTAGTAGCCGAGGGATTTATTTCTTTCGGCTTTTTTTTACTTTAAAATTTCTTGTGGGAAAATGAAATTGGTGAGCTCAACAAAGTCTTGAACTGATAACTGTTCTGGTCTTTCTGTCTGAAACTTTTCTGGTAGAATCTTTTCGCCTAGAATACTCTTAAGTGAGTTCCTTAATGTCTTTCTCCTTTGGTTAAACCCTAGTTTTATTACCTGTTTGAATCTTTTCTCATCGCAGTCCAGACTCATCACTTCATTCCTAACCAACCGTATAACTCCACTTTTCACTTTAGGTGGAGGGTCGAAAGCATCTTGATCGACAGTAAATAGGTATTCGATATCGTAATACGCCTGCAAAAGTACGCTCAGAATTCCATACGCCTTAGACCCTGGACCTATGGCTATTCTTTCAGCCACTTCTTTTTGGAACATCCCTATCACCTCAGTCACGCTTTCTTTATATTCTAGCGCATGAAATAATATTTGAGAGCTAATATTATAAGGGAAGTTTCCGATTACTATTAGCTTTTCTCCAAATACTGTAGGAAGGTCTAACTTTAAGAAACTCTCTTCTAATATTTTTCCATGAAGCTCATGGTAATGAACATTGAGATAATCTACGGACTCTCTATCAATCTCTACTACCTTTAAATCAACATCTTTTTTCAGCAAGAATTTAGTGAGAGCACCAGTTCCTGGCCCTACTTCAATTACATTCTTCACGCCTTCATGAAAACGTATAGCATCTGCTATATCTTGAGAGATCTGATCATCTTTTAAAAAGTGCTGCCCTAAGGATTTTTTTGCTCTAACTTTCACTAGTTCTTGTTTTGTGCTTGAGAATAATCTGTTTGTCTAGCTTGATACATCACTTCCAGTTCCGTTCTAAACGCAGCTACTTTCTGCCCATACTTGGCCGCATGACTCTGCTGCATTTTTGCTGAAAATTCCTCTTTGTACTTCTTATAGTTCTCTTCTGACGCACACAAGTATTGCACCGCATATGAAATACCTCCCTCCTCTTCTGCTATTATTCTGCAAATTCTAGTCTCCAAGAATAGACTTGTTTTCATCATATCGGGGATATGAACTTCTCTCATCCAGTCATACCATTCTTCATGGACATCTTTATCTACGCTGCAAGTTACATTGTATAAAATCATGGTGTAAAAGTATAAGTTTAAATGCAGCTGATTATCTTAGAAGATTAAGTTTAATTTTGCTCACTATTCAATTTTTTACAACATGTCCAGAATTTTAACAGGAGTTCAAAGTACAGGAACACCTCACTTGGGAAATATATTAGGAGCTATTAAGCCTGCGATTAAAATGGCTAAAGAAAGTGAGAATGAATCTTTTTTATTCATTGCGGATATGCATTCGCTTACCCAAATAAAAAATGGAGCGCTATTAAGAGATAACACATACGCCACAGCAGCTGCATGGCTGGCATGCGGCCTAGATACGACTAAGACTATTTTCTACAGACAAAGTGATATACCTGAGACTGCAGAATTATCATGGTATTTAAGTTGCTTTTTTCCTTATCAGCGCCTTACTCTTGCACATTCTTTTAAAGACAAAGCAGACCATTTGGAAGATGTAAATGCTGGTCTATTTTCATACCCTATGCTTATGGCTGCAGATATTCTTTTATACGATGCTGAGCAGGTGCCTTATTGACAAAGGAACTGCAGCATTTAGAAATGACTAGAAGAGTAGCTAACTCGTTTAACCATATTATGGGGGAAACGCTGGTAGTACCTGAGGCTAAAACCAATGAAGACACCATGCTAATTCTTGGAACAGACGGTCAGAAAATGAGTAAGTCTAAAAATAATTTCATTAATATTTTTCTTCCTGAGAAAGAATTAAAAAAATCACTGAATAAGCAAATAGTTACTGACGACACTCCTCTAGAAGATCCTAAAGATCCTGAATCTGCAGTGGTTTACAATCTTTATAAGCTAATAGCTACCTCTGGACAAGCTGAGGAAATGGCTAAGAAATTAAAAGCTGGTGGTTATGGATGGGGACACTGCAAGCTTGACTTGTTCAATGTTATTCTAGAAACGTTTAAAGAAGAAAGAGAAAAGTTCGATTACTATATGAGCAACAGGAAAGAACTAGATCAAATATTAGATGAAGGCGCGAAAAAGGCAAGAAATATCGCTAAAGGCGTTATTTCTAGAGTTAGAGAGAAAGTAGGGTATTAATTTATTATCACTCTTTTAGAAGTCGTGTATTCATTGGTTTTCACCTTCATAGTGTAAACCCCTTTTGATAAACTTGATAAATCTACCCTTTGGGTTTGGCTTCTATCTGAATACTGTTGATTCCAAACTTTGATTCCAGTTGCACCAAAAACAATGATTTCTTCAATTCTGGAATCTGAATTTTCTAAAGTAAAAATTCCTTGTGAAGGATTAGGGAATATTTTCAGTTCTACGAATTCATCTCCTATTTCAGCAAGACTTACTAATATTTCACATTCTTCCAGAGTGGTAGGATATAAAACATCATCAAGTCTAATTTGAAATTGATTGGAAGAATTATGATGATTAAAAGCTATGTAAACCTGCATTCCCTCATAATCAAATAAATCAATCTCTCTGAATTGAAAAACATGTGCAGCCAGCACCTCAGTTAAAAGAGTGTCTGTAAAGTCCTCAGGATTATTTCCTGTAGTAGACAGCAGGACAGAATAGTTTTCTAGAAAATAAGAAGGGTCTATAGCTCCAACATAAAATGATAAGTCTTCATTTGGCTGAATGTCTAACTGTGGCAGCACTAAATAATTATCAGGATTTAATACCCCTTCGGCATTATCGAAAGAAGCACTAGTTAAATAACCAACACCTGTATTCCCCGGAACAGTAATTCCGTTTTCATCAAGAACTTGATAAGAGACATCCCAATTATACCCATCCTGATCCTCATCGATTAGTGACCAACACTCTGGCAACAAAGACAATTCAAAAGACTCTAAATTAGTAGACTCATTCTGCCCTAAACTAACAATACATACTAGGAGCGATATAATAAGTAATTCTAATTTCATCAGATGTCTTTTTTTCGCGAAGGTATAGAATAACTAACTGTGAATACAAAGTGACGATTTAAAAAACACTAACACTTTTAAATTTAAAAGATATAACTATAAGAGCGATTGAGACTTTGGAAGATTCACGTTTAAATAACTGAATTTCAAATCCTAATGACCAAAATATTTAAATGAAACAGATTTATCTTTTACTAGTCCTGATGACTTTTGCTTCAGCCCACGTCTTTTCTCAAAAAATGGACGTCACTGGAACCGTGCTCTCTTCAGATGATAACTCTCCTTTACCTAGTGCTACTATTTATGAAAAAGGTACAGCTAACACCACTATTACTGATGTAAATGGAGCATACAATATAAGTGTAGAGAATGCACAAGCCGTTTTGGTTTTTTCGTTCGTAGGTTATTTGGAGCAGGAGTTCACTGTTGGAGAAAAAAACGCTATTAATGTCTCTCTAAACCCTAATGTAAGAGACCTAGACCAGGCCATAGTAATGGGGTACGGGAATCAAAAAAGAAGTAAGATTTCTGGTTCAGTATCAACCCTTGATTCAAAAGAAATTACCTCTATTCCGATTTTAAGAACAGAACAAGCTTTACAAGGAAGGTCAGCTGGAGTTCAAGTAACTCAAACCTCTGGTCAACCTGGAAGTGCTCAATCCATAAGAATTAGAGGTACAGGTTCTATTAATAATTCAGAACCATTATTCGTAGTAGATGGAATACCAAGTTTCGGTATAGATTATTTAAATCCTGCGGATATAGAATCCATGACTATTCTTAAAGATGCTGCATCTGCTGCCATTTATGGCGCTAGAGGAGGTAATGGAGTAGTTTTAGTAACTACTAAGAAAGGAGCTGTCAACCAGCCTGCTCAGATTACATATGATACGTATTATGGTATGCAAGAGCCTTGGAAGAAAGTGGCATTGTTAAATGCTGAACAGTATGCCATTATCATGAATGAAAGTAGAGCTTCTGCTGGTCTTAATCCTGATCCTGCCTTAAGTAATCCTTCTGCTTTAGGTGAAGGTACTGATTGGCAGGATGCTATTTTTCAAAGAGCTCCAATGATTAGCCATTCCTTTAGCTTTTCTAGAGGCATTGATTGCGGTTTTAATAAAGTTAGTAGCGAGCTACTTTCTCCAAGATGGTATAGTAGGTGGTGAAAAAGGTAGATTCGAGAGATATACTTTTAGAGTAAACACGACTCAATCAGGTGGAAAAAAATTCAGACTGGGTCAAAATATAAACTATACCTATTTGTCTCGAAGTGCTCTTACAGAGAATAACGAGTTTACCTCTCCAGTGCTCAGAGCCTTAAATATGGATCCAGTAACTCCTGTTTACAGACCTAACGGGGATTACTCCTACTCTAGTTTTATAGACTCAGACATAGCCAATCCTGTAAATGCAATAGACAACACATTTGACAACTACACAACTAATAGAATAGTAGCTAGTGCCTATGGAGAGTATGATATTTTAAAAAATCTTACTTTCAGATCTACATTCACATTTGATTTATCATTGGGTTCTCAGAACATTTTCTTTCCGGAGTTTGACTTAGGTGTCGTTCCGAATGATCCTAATAGACCTGCTTATGAATGGCGAGAAACTAATTCACTAGTAAGAATAGAGAACAAGTTTAGCAACTGGCAATGGGAGAATATAGCTACTTATAACAAAGACTTCAAAACAGGAGATAAACTTACAGTTATAGCTGGTTATTCAGCATTAGCAAATAAGTTTGAAAACCTATCTGGTTCTAGAGATAGTTTAGCTACTAACAGTATAGATCAGGCATACTTAGATAACTCACTAAATTTCGCAGAACAATCTCCACGTTCAGGAGGAGGAATAGGAGAATCTACATTCCTTTCTACGTTTATGAGAGCTACATATGATTTAGGTGAAGAATTCTCTTTTGCAGGAACGATAAGAAGAGATGGCTCTTCTAGATTTGGGACAAATAATAGATATGGTATTTTCCCTTCAATATCTGGAGCCTGGAACTTAACAGGTAAAGAATTTGTTAAGTCAAACGATAAAATAGACTTCCTAAAGGTAAGGGCTAGTTGGGGCCAAAATGGTAACGCAGACGGAATAGGCAACTATGATTACACCGCTTTAGTTGTCAATGGTCTTAACTACACACTTGGAGGAGATCAACAACAAACAAACGGAGCAGGTCCAATATTCACATCTAACCCTGATTTAAGATGGGAAACTGTTCAACAAACCAACCTAGGTGTAGATGCTGATTTCTTTAATGGAAAAATTAATCTAGTTCTAGATTACTTTATTAAGGATACTAAAGATATGCTCGCCTCAGTGCCTATCCCAGGTGTTGTCGGTTTAGAGCCGTCTGCGACTAATGTAGCCTCAGCTAGAAACTCAGGAGTAGAACTTTACCTAAACTACAGAAATAATGACCGAGAAGACTTCTCCTATTCTGTGGGAGGAAACATTTCATTCATTAAAAATGAAGTAACTGATTTAGGCGCTGGTGGACAGCCTATATCAACAGGAAATGTATTTGGCTCAGGGGATTTCGTTTCATTTACTGAAATAGGAATGCCAATAGCTTATTTCTACGGTTATGAGACCAATGGGATTTTCCAAACAAATGAATCGGCTATTTCAAACACTTCTCAGCCGAATGCGCAAGCAGGTGATGTAATCTTTGTAGACCAAAATGGAGATGGGGAATTAGATAGTGACGATAAAGTGATGATAGGTAATCCTCATCCCGATTTCACTTATGGGTTTAATTTCGAGGCTAAGTATAAAAATTTAGACATAAGTTTATTCTTACAAGGATCTAAAGGGAATGACTTATACAACGGAATATTCAGATATGACCTCAACACAACCAATCTTCCAATTTCTGCTCTAGAGAGATGGACGGGTGAAGGAAGTACAAATGATAGAGGTTGTAATCCTGCTACCCCGAAATCAAAACAATAGAGTATCTTTTCTATTATATACTAAACGTCAGATGAATTAAAAATTTACAGCTTGGATATACGCTACCAAAATCTGTGATGGAAAAGATTAAACTCCGGAAGATTAGAGTATACATAGCAGCGTCAATACTTATTTACTTTTACCAAATTACCATTCTTTAGATCCAGAAATTGGTTCTAGGGGAACATTAGAGATAGGAATAGATAGAGGGTTTTACCCAGCTGCCAGAATGTTTATGGGAGGATTAAACGTAACATTTTAATTAAAAGAAAATGAATAAATTAACAACAGTATTTGCACTTTTAAGTCTTTTGATTTTTTCTACATGCTCAAAAGATTTTCTAGAAGTAGAACCATTGGTTGGTTCAACAGAAGTAAATTATTATCAAAACGGGAATGATGCAGAAGCAGCTATTATAGCTTGCTATAATCCTCTTCAACAAGAAGTCACTAATATTCAAGGAAGTGGACAGTTAGCTCCTCATTTTAGATGGTATTTCGGTGATGTTTGTTCAGATGACTCTGAGAAAGGTGGCTCAGGAGATGGAGACGAACCTGAGTTATTTCAATTTGAGAACTTCAACGGAACTGCTAATTCTAAGATCATTTTAGCGGAGTGGCAAGTAGCATACAAAGCAATAGCTTATTGTAACATCGCGTTAGATAAGATTCCAGAAATAGATATGGATGAAGACGACAAGAATAGGTTTCTAGCGGAGGCTAAGTTTATCAGAGCATATAACTATTACACTTTAGTTACGATGTTTGGTGGTGTCCCTCTAATTACTGAAGCCCTTTCTCCAAGTGAATATCAACAACCAAGAGCATCTGCTAATGAAATTTGGAATTTAATTCAAACAGACTTAATAGAAGCTAGAAACGACCTCCCTAGAAGAAGCAGTATTTCTGTTTCACAATTAGGAAGAGCTACATGGGGAGCCGCTACTTCTTTATTAGCTAAAGCTTATGCCTATCAAAATAATTGGGGTCTGACCTACGATATGGCTGGTGAAGTTGTTCTCTCCAATGAATATTTCTTAGACCCTAATTTTAGTAATATTTTCACTCTAGCTGGAGAAAATGGATCAGGATCTATTTTCGAAATTCAATATATGAATGCTTCTGGAGGGAATTGGGGGAATCAATTAGAAGGTACTTTCACCAATATCTTTCAAAGAGCTAGAGGTAACTTTAACGGTTTCGGATTCAATATTCCTAAGGAAGGGCTAGTCTCAGAGTTTGAAAACAATGACCCTAGATTAAGTTTATCCATATTTAGAGAAGGAGATGTTATGGGAGACAGAGGAGTTTTCACTCTAGAAGCTACTGGATTCTCTTATAATTATTATAACAGAAAGTACTTCTCAAACAATGCAGATGACGCTTCTTTCGGAGATCCAGCTCCAAACGGACCCTCTAATGATAGGGTGATTCGTTTAGCAGATGTAATGTTATTATACGCTGAAGCGGCTTGGCATACGGGTGACAACCTAACTGTTAGAAACATGGTTAACTTAGTAAGAGAGAGAGCTAGAGGTGGAAATAACTCAGTTTTACCAGATGTAAACGGACAGGTTATGGGAGATGCTTTACTAGATAGAGTATATCATGAGAGAAGAGTAGAGCTAGCTATGGAAGGCCATAGATTCTTCGATTTAGTAAGACAAGGAAGAGCTGGAGATATATTAAGGGCACAAGGGGCTAATTTCGTCGACGGTGTTCATGAGATCTTCCCTATTCCTGCAGCTGAAATCACTCTTTCAGGTGGAGATGTAACTCAAAACCCTGGATATTAATAAAAAAGAATATGAAGAATTTAATTACAACGCCCCTATTTTTAGGGATACTAATAACAAGCTTAACATTCTCTTGTGCGCCATACGAGAAAGAGGGAATAGATCTTCCAGATGCTCCATCTGCTTCTTTTAGCTGGGAATATTTGGAAGGTGATGAAAATAGAGTGGTTTTTCAAAGTAACTCTGAAGATAGTTTTATACATTTTTGGAATTTCGGCAATGGCCAAACATCTACACAGACTACAGATACAATTTTTTACCCTCAAGCAGGCCTATATGAAGTGACTTACTCTGTATCTAATGCGGGTGGAATGGGAACAGCTTCAGATGAGTTAAACATAGCTATCACTGTCGAACTTCCATGTGAAGGCACATTAGCACTATTGACTGGATGCGCAGAAGGTAAAACTTGGGTGATATCCCAAGAAGCCGGGGCTATAGCAGTAGGTCCTAACCCATACTCAGTTGAGTGGTATAGCTCCCCTGCATCAGGTTTAATTCCAGAACAATATGATGATGTTTATTCTTTTTCTGCAGAAGGAGACTTTACTTATGAGAACAATGAACTAACTGTAGACCCTTATAATGGGTTTGAAGCCCTGCCTTACACGGTACCTTCAGATATGACCTATTTATTAAGTCCGGGAACAGGGACTTCTGGAGAAGATCAAATCATACTTTCTACTTGTATTTTTATGGGAGTTTTAAACTCTGGACCAGTTTATGATATTGTTGAGATCACAGAAGACAGAATGGTGATTCACGCTGACGAAATTGGTGGTGACTGCTCACATGGCCCAGAACAGGGTTTCTTCACCCTAATATTTACTGCCCAATAAACAACCAATGAATAGATTTAATCATCTACTAGTTCCAATCTTATTCTTATTTGCTTTCAGTTCATGTGACCCCGATGAGGATGAACCAGAAATAGCTCCAGAGATTAAATTCGAAAGTGATAAAGCGGCCTTTGAAAGCGAGAACACCTCTACCATGGAATTCAAAGTGAAGTTAGATAAAGCTGGAACGACCAGCCTTACTGTAGACTACGAAACAGTTGCTATATCTGCTGAAGAGGATCTAGATTTCCTAGCTAATGATGGGACATTGACTTTCGCTCCTGGCCAAACAGTAAAATCTATATATGTACAAATAGTTGTAGATGAATTTCTAGAAGGAGACGAGACTTTCAAAGTAGTACTTTCCAATCCTACCAATTCATTTTTAAAAGATAACGAACAAGAAGCTACTGGTACCATAAGAAATGATGACACAGCCTTGGAGATAAATGACGCTGGTTTTATCTCAGCTGACTCATACCCAGGAATGAATTTAGTATGGTCGGATGAATTTAATAGTGAATCTATAGACCCAAACAATTGGACCTACGATATTGGTAATAACGGATGGGGAAATCAAGAATTACAGAATTACACGGCTAACACTGACAACTCGTATATCTCTAACGAAAAATTAGTGGTTACTGCCTTAGAGAATGCGCCTAGTCAATATACCTCTGCTAGACTTAAATCTATAGGTCTACAAGAATATCAATATGGAAGAATCGATGTTAGAGCAAAACTTCCAGTAGATGCCGGTTTGTGGCCAGCTATATGGATGTTGGGTGCTAATTTTCCTGAGGTTGGCTGGCCTGCTTGTGGAGAAATCGATATTATGGAGTTAGTAGGGAGCAATCCTAGAAGGGTGCACGGAACAGTACATTGGGGACCAAACAACGGAGGTCATCAATACACTGGCCAAGGAATTTCCATACCTTTCCCTGAAACTTTTGCTGATGAATTTCATGTATTTAGTATTCTTTGGGAAGAAGATAGCATTCAATGGTTATTAGATGATGAAGTATACTATAGTATAAGTCCTTCCAATATGAATGGACAAAACTATCCGTTTAACCAACCATTCTTCTTCATTATAAATGTAGCAGTAGGAGGTCAATGGCCTGGAAACCCAACCACAGAAACCACTTTCCCTGAGTTTATGGCTGTTGATTACGTTAGAGTATTCCAATAGATTTAAAGCTTTCATAAAACAAATATTAAAAGCCTCATTTTGAGGCTTTTTTTGTCTCTAAGAATTAGAGGTCGTTTAATTATTATTAGAAAGAGCCGCTCAATAAAATAATTCCTGCCACCTCTCCTACTAACTTCAAATTTAATTTGAGTATACTACTATTAAGGTACTCTAGTAATCATCCTAAGACAACCCAGAGAAGATTACTTAGAAGAATGTTAAAACACACACCGCCATCAAAAAAAAAGAGCGAAATCAATTTTAAGCACGTAATCGCTATTTTCAAATGAGAAGAGTCTAATCCTGAACTGGAAGTATGACCATAAAAAAAATGGTCTCTCTAATTAAAGAGAGACCATTGAAATTATCTTACATCTCCAATACTTCTATTTCAAATAAAACGGCATTCTCAAGGTATCTACCATCAGAGTATAATCACCTTCCTCTGTTATTCGTTCCATTTCTATGCCCACGAACTCTAAGTCTTGACATGTCAAATTAAACTGAACAAGTCTAGTTTCACCAGCTGATAAATCTATCTTAGTATATCCCTTTAGCATTTTGACAGCGGGAGTAATAGAAGCCACTTCATCTCTTATATACAACTGTACTACTTCCTTTCCTGCCAAAACTCCTGTGTTTTTCACATCGATGGAAACTGTCAAGCTATCCCCACAGCTAATAGAATCTGAAGAAATAGATAAATTACTGTATGCAAAATCGGTATAGCTAAGCCCATAACCAAATTCATATTGAGGCTGGAATGCATTCAATCCAAATTTAGGGTCTATTAAATCTGTAGTTTTATGATCGTAAGTGCTATGCGAGCTCGCATATCTCGGGTAAGTGTATGGTAATTTCCCAGAAGGGTTTATTTCCCCTGTAATAACATCCAAAATTGCCTGTGCTCCCTCATTACCCGGTAAATATGCTTGTACTATTGCATCTGCTAATGGTTCGATTTGAGAAATAATTCTAGGTCTGCCTTCAACTAATACGATAATTAAATTATCTACTGCCTCAGAAATTTGCTTCACTAATTCATATTGGCCCTCTGGAAGATTCATATCCTCTATATCCCCTACCGTTTCTGTGTAAGGCATTTCTCCCATACATATTACCGCAGTTTTAATTCCCTTCGTCTTTAACAATGCTTTATAAATTTCTTTGAAATCTGGGTTTAGTGATGTCTCATGATGAACCACCTCCAGCTTATCACTTTCTACAAAAGCCTCGAAAATGGTCTTTTTAGTCGGATTATTGTAGGTAGAGTCGACTCCTTGCCATGTTCTTCCCCAACCTCCTATTAAGGCATTTAAATTATCCGTCAATGGACCTACTAAAAGTATACGCTCTTTTCTTAAAGGTAAAGTCTGATTATTATTCTTAAGCAGTGTTATAGATTCTCTAGCGGTGTTTAATGCCGCATCAGCATGTTTCACACTTCCAAAGTCAGGGTAATCATCGAAGTTCATTACCGGATTTTCGAATAACCCTAGTTGGATTTTTAATTTTAAAATTCTTCTTACTGACTCATCTAACCTAGACTCCTTTATTTCCCCGTCTTCGACTAATTCTTTAAGAAGCACTGGGAAATCATAATCGACAGGAACCATACTCATATCTATACCCGCATCTATAGCCAGCTTTATAGCCTCTTTATAATCCTTAGCTACTCTATGTCTATCTCGAAGATATTTAATATCCTCCCAATCTGTAACTACCAACCCTTCAAACCCTAGTTCATCTCTTAAAAGTGTAGTTAATATTTCATGATTAGCATGAACAGGAATACCATTCATTTCACCACTATTTACCATTAAGGTTTTAGCACCTGCATCAATCGCACGTTTAAAAGTTGGTAAAAAATATTCTCTCATTTGTCTTTCAGGAACCCATGCTTGAGTCCTGTCTTTTCCAGTTAGTGTTACACTATAGCCTAAGAAATGTTTTAAACAAGAGGCTACATTGTACGGGCTAGAAACATCATCCCCCTCATATCCCTTTATTACGTTCTCTCCCATATCTGAAGCCAACAACGGGTCTTCTCCAAAAGTCTCCCAATGTCTGGGCCATCTAGCATCTCTAGCCAGGTCTAGCACTGGAGAAAAAGTCCACGGAATATTACTAGCTCTAGTTTCATAGGCTGATATACACCCCATTTCATAAGCTAGCTCAGTGTTCCATGTAGCTGCTAGTCCTATTTGCTGAGGAAAAAGACTATTTCCAGTCGTGTAATTAACTCCATGAATTGCATCTATACCATATAGCACTGGAATTTTAGATTTTTTCTCTTGCGTTGCAACGCGTTGAATTTCATTTATTAATTCAAACCATTTTTCTCTAGAATACGCTTGACCCCCTTGATTAAGAATCGAACCTACTTTTAAATCAACTAAAACTTTTCTCAGTTTAGCAGAATCTAATCTATTTGGTTTTTCCAAATTATAAGGTTCACCAACACAGACCATATCCAGGTTAAGTTGAGTCATTTCACCACATTTATCCTCAAGAGTTAATGTAGACAAAATCTGTTCTACTCTTTGGTCTATAGCAGCATCACTTAATTTCGTTTGGTGTTTTATCTTCAGAAGAAGTGCATCCTACTAAAAACATCACGTAAACAAGAACTAAAAGAAAATTAGTTTTTTTCATTTAAATAAAATTCGTATAAAAATTCCCACCTAGTCAAGCTAGATGGGAATGATTTAACATATTAATTATTGGTAATTATTAACCAAAAAATGATTCTTTTTATTTCTTAATAAAGCTTCCTAATACAACTCCATTTTCACCTTTAAGGAAATATACTCCCTGCTCAAGTTCGTTAATGTCTATCGAGATCTTAGTAGAGCTTACATTAGATACTGTTTTAACAATTGCTCCTAAAGCATTATATACAACTACTCCATTATTAACTTGAATTCCCTCTACGAATAAAGCTCCCCCTGAAATAGGATTAGGGTAAATGGATACATTTAGACCATCTATTTCATATACAGAAACCTCACAAGCTGAACATTCTCCCCAGCATACTGACTCCAGTTCTACTGCAGATTCAGCAACTAAAACAGATCTATTCCAAAAACCATCAGTCACTTCAGCACAACCAGTAACATCAGTTAAATCTTCTTGGATAGTCCAAGCAT
The DNA here is from genome assembly GCA_905182895.1 of Flavobacteriales bacterium UBA4466. Lineage (GTDB taxonomy): Bacteria > Bacteroidota > Bacteroidia > Flavobacteriales_D > Sanyastnellaceae > ASP10-05a. The sequence continues at coordinate 22,428 of CAJJDD010000016.1, read as the reverse complement.
CAGCAGAATACTTAAAGTCATATGAACCTGAAGCTAACTGTATAGTAGTACTCCATATTCCATTCCCTTCATCAGTTAAAGGAGAACAATCTCCACAGAAGCCATTAAAAGTTCCATTTACTTCTGGTGTAGTGAAGGTTTCCGTTACGTTAGACATATCTAGCATGAACGTCACACCGTACAAAGTAGGTTCTACTACACCATCGCAGTTGTCACATGCCTCAAAACAAACAGGGTCTAAAATCATAGGCTCAGCTCCTTCTATACTTAGCAGACGATTGGTAAAAGTACCTGAAGTAATTGTACATAGAGCATCACCAACAGGATCTAAAGTCTCTTCAGTAGCTCCAATTAAAAATTTATATTCAATAACACCAGGTGCCAAGTTTAAAGTTAATTCATGAATTCCATCATCATTATCATCAGACATCGGGTTAGCAGTTCCATTCCATCCATTAATTGCATTTCCGAAAATGTAAACTACATCATCAGCTCCTAAAGTTTCATTATTAACATTTACTTGAAAAGTCACATCTATTGGTCCTCCTACTTCTGCACAAGTACCATCAGATGTGCATTGTGAGAAACATGTATTAATCTCTAAATCTTCTGTTACTGGATCAAGAAATCTATCACTAAACTCTCCAGTGGCGCAGTCCTGACCTACTATGTTCTCTTTACACGAATAATCTGGACAATTTCCATTTGTAAAAGTGTAGGGACATGTAAATCCGACTGGTCTAGTAACTGTTATTGTCCAGATACCATTCATATCATCGTCATTCATAGCGTTTTCTCCTGGATTACCAAAGCAATCTGGACCTCCACCTGCGAGATAAACGCCAGTAGCGGCTACGGTTTCATTAGCCATGTTCACATTAAAAGTGATATTGACATCTTGTGCGTTTAAACTACCAAACGATAGTATTAAACCTAAAAAGCAAAAAGTGTATAGTTTTTTCATTTATAAAAATTAGTTAATTATTCGCATATTATATCATATGGATAGAAGTAAATATTTTATTTTATATAAAAAGAGCTCGATGAAGCGAACCTCACCAAGCTCTTCTTAGTTGTATATAGTTATATTTTACTCACATGCATTACCAAAAGCTCCTAGGAATCCCCCTAAGTCACTTACATTCACAAAACCATCACCTGTGAAATCACCAGGACAGGTTGACCCTAAAGTAAATAAACAAGATCCATCATCTGTATTCGCAGAAACGTCATAATTATCTGCATCAGTATATGCACAACCTTCCACAACAAATACTGAACAAGAACCATCATCAACTGAAGCAGTTGGATCGAATTCAACGAATAATGGATCAGTACAACCCGCCGGCTCCTCACATGGAGTTCCTCCGTATTCTATACACTGTGCTGCAGTGAAAGTAGCATCTGAACTGAAAGCTCCAAAACCATCTGCATAAATACATCCGTATTCTGGAACATCATCACAAGATGCATATATACAAACAAAATTTCCGTATTGATCAAAAGCTTGTTCTGTTGCTGCGGCATCGTAGTTAGATGCATTTGCATCCAAACAACCTAAGATTGCAACTGTACAAGCAGTACCACCATAGTTAACACACTCTACTGGTCCGAATCCTGGGTAAAAAGAAGCGTATGAGTCAGCGTAGATACAACCTTCAGCATCTGGAATATCATCACAAGATGCATAGATACAAGATAAGTTTCCGTATTGATTAAAAGCTTGTTCTGTTGCTGCGGCATCGTAGTTTGTAGCATTTACATCCATACAACCCAATACCTCAGCACAACCTGGTGTTAGTGTAGTAGTAGTTACTGATCCTGCAGCTCCTGCTGTAACGACAACATTTGCTCCGCCACAACCGTCACCCCATTGCAGTCCCCATCCAGAATAACCGTCAGCTACTCCACTAACGGCAACAACATATTCAAATGTAGTACCTGCCTCTATCTCTAGAGATCCGGTGTAAACACCATCAGCATCTGCGTCAAAAAGTTCAGCTCCAAAGCCTGTCCATCCATTCCAGCTGCCATTTACAGTTACTAATGCGTAATCAGCACTTGGCTGATCTACACCGTTCATGTCTACTACGAACTCAATCGTAGCTGTAGTTGATATTGGCTCCTCACATGGAGTTCCTCCGTATTCTATGCATTGTGCTGCAGTGAAAGTGCATCTGAACTGAAAGCTCCAAAACCATCTGCATAAATACATCCGTATTCTGGAACATCATCACAAGATGCATATATACAAACAAAATTTCCGTATTGATCAAAAGCTTGTTCTGTTGCTGCGGCATCGTAATTTGTTGCATTTACATCCAAACAACCTTCAACCCCTGTTGTTGGCTCCTCACATGGAGTTCCTCCATAAGTAACACAATCTGCTGCACCGAATGTAGCATTGAAAGCGCCAAAACCATCTACATAAATACATCCGTATTCTGGAATATCTTCACAAGAAGCATATATACAAGATGAATTTAAGTATTGATCAAAAGCTTGTTCTGTTGCTGCGGCATCGTAGTTTGTTGCATTTACATCAATACAACCTAAGACTGTAATTGTACAAGCAGTACCACCATAGTTAACACACTCTACTGGTCCGAATCCTGGGTAAAAAGAAGCGTATGAGTCAGCGTAGATACAACCTTCAGCATCTGGAATATCATCACAAGATGCATAGATACAAGATAAGTTTCCGTATTGATTAAAAGCTTGTTCTGTTGCTGCGGCATCGTAGTTTGTAGCATTTACATCCATACAACCCAATACCTCAGCACAACCTGGTGTTAGTGTAGTAGTCGTTACTGATCCTGCAGCTCCTGCTGTAACGACAACATTTGCTCCGCCACAACCGTCACCCCATTGCAGTCCCCATCCAGAATAACCGTCAGCTTCTCCACTAACGGCAACAACATATTCAAATGTAGTACCTGCCTCTATCTCTAGAGAACCAGTGTAAACACCATCAGCATCTGCGTCAAAAAGTTCAGCTCCAAAGCCTGTCCATCCATTCCAGCTGCCATTTACAGTTACTAATGCGTAATCAGCACTTGGCTGATCTACACCGTTCATGTCTACTACGAACTCAATCGTAGCTGTAGTTGGATTATTTACATCCCAAAATGCACTTCCATAATCTCCAGAAGCACCATTAAATGTGTAAGGGGCTGGCCCGTCAACGAAGTCTCCAGTAATCCATACTCCTGCAGCAACTGCCACAGAAGACCTTTGATGTCCAGTAGAAGCCCATTCAACATAATCTACAACACTTGAACTACTTGCCCAAGATGCATCCATGTATAAACCTAATTCTCCGTCTGAATCAACTGCAGAAGACCAATTAATAACTTCAGATGCACCAGCAGCTAAAGATGCCGAAGCTCCTAAACTAGATATTGTACTATAAGCTGGCCAGTTGCAGAACCTCCATGCTGAAATATCCTGAGCTGAATTCCCTAAATTAGTTAAAGTCACATCACCTGTAGTAGGGTCTATTGCCGAACTCAATCGTAGCTGTAGTTGATATTGGCTCCTCACATGGAGTTCCACCATAAGTAACACAATTCGCTGCATTGAACGTAGCATTGAAAGCTCCAAAACCATCTACATAAATACATCCGTATTCTGGAACATCATCACAAGATGCATATATACAAGATGAATTTAAGTATTGATCAAAAGCTTGTTCTGTTGCTGCTGCATCGTAGTTTGATGCATTTGCATCCAAACAACCTAAGATTGCAACTGTACAAGCAGCACCACCATAGTTAACACACTCTACTGGTCCGAATCCTGGGTAAAAAGAAGCGTATGAGTCAGCGTAGATACAACCTTCAGCATCTGGAATATCATCACAAGATGCATAGATACAAGATAAGTTTCCGTATTGATTATAAGCTTGTACTGTTGCTGTTATATCGTAGTCTGTTGCATTTACATCCAAACAACCTTCTACCCCTGTTGTTGGCTCCTCACATGGAGTTCCACCATAAGTAACACAATTCGCTGCATTGAACGTAGCATTGAAAGCTCCAAAACCATCTACATAAATACATCCGTATTCTGGAACATCTTCACAAGATGCATATATACAAGATGAATTTAAGTATTGATCAAAAGCTTGTTCTGTTGCTGCGGCATCGTAGTTTGATGCATTTACATCCAAACAACCTAAGATTGCAACTGTACAAGCAGTACCACCATAGTTAACACACTCTACTGGTCCGAATCCTGGGTAAAAAGAAGCGTATGAGTCAGCGTAGATACAACCTTCAGCATCTGGAATATCATCACAAGATGCATAGATACAAGATAAGTTTCCGTATTGATTATAAGCTTGTACTGTTGCTGCGGCATCGTAGTTTGTAGCATTTACATCCATACAACCCAATACATCAGCACAACCTGGTGTTAATGTAGTAGTCGTTACTGATCCTGCAGCTCCTGCTGTAACGACAACATTTGCTCCGCCACAACCGTCACCCCATTGCAGTCCCCATCCAGAATAACCGTCAGCTTCTCCACTAACGGCAGCAACATATTCAAATGTAGTGCCTGGTGCTATATCTAAAGAACCAGTGTAAACACCATCAGCATCTGCGTCAAAAAGTTCAGCTCCAAAGCCTGTCCATCCATTCCAGCTGCCATTTACAGTTACTAATGCGTAATCAGCACTTGGCTGATCTACACCGTTCATGTCTACTACGAACTCAATCGTAGCATCCTGTGCTGAACAGACTCCTAACACGAATGTCATAAAAAGAATTAGTGTTAATTTTAAGTTTTTCATATCGATTTTTTTGGTTAATAAATTTTGGTTAATATCACTTGTTTAGCGGTAAATAGTATTATAGTCAGGGCGTTATGTTAAACCTCATAATTAGCCACATGTAAATTTACTTAAAATGTGTATTAAGTACACTAAGATAGTGTGTTTTTTTTACACTAAGTCCGTTTATTCCCACCAGCATGGAAATTAAGTTGAAGATTACTGGCAAGAAATAGCTTGCTTATTGGCAATAAATAAATTACACAATCTGCCTATAATTAAAACACCTCCTGCCATCAACACAGGGTTTATAGCTCCATTTCCTAATAATGAGGAAAAAAATTAATCCCGACCAAAACAGCTATTATATAAGGAATCACGATAAACATATTAAAAACACCCATAATCACTCCCATTTTATCTGGATCCACAGAACTTGATCACATGGCATAAACCATTGATAATATGCTGCCCCAAGAAGTTCCAATTAAAGCAAATGAGAAAGCAAGGTGAGCCGATTAAGTTGAAGGTTACATGGAAAAAAAACTATTCCTCCAAGTATCAATGAAACCAAATGGATTTACTTTCTATTGATTCTTTTTTTTATTGGGATAAAGAGCCATTAGCAGAGCAAAAATCATAGCGCTTGAATTACAAACCCAAAAGAACGCTGCGATTTAGGAAGGTTGTCTGCTAACAGAGCTCTAAACGGCTCCATCGAAATATTTATAGACGCGTCTAAAATCCACAAGAATCCTGCAGCTACCCATGAGAAAGGAGAATAAGGAACAAAAAAAAGTGCTAATGAACTAAGAATGGCTCCCAAAAGAATGTAAGGCCTTCTTCTCCCAAACTTAAGAGACCGCGCCCTATCACTAAAACAGGACCACAATTAGCTGTACTAATAACCTCGTATTTGGAGCTGCTATCCACAGCAAAGGAATTTCTTCTTTGGAAGCCCCGAGTTTTGGAAGATATTAGACATAATAACTCCTTGCAACGCAAACCCAAATTGGACTCCAAGAAAACCAAAACTCATGTTTTAAATTTGGCAAAAAGATGATTTAGGCTTTATCGGTTGATTAGTTCCTGAAGCTGTCATAAGGTTTAGCTTTACAAAGCAATCTAAAAAAAGTAAGTGTTCAAAGTACACTAAACGAAGTTTTGTTCAAAAAAAAGTGCTTCCGAAGAAGCACTTTTAATTATTTCATTTTTTTTATTCTTCTACTCACACGAAGTACCGAAAGCTCCAAGGAACCCTCCTAAATCACTTACGTTTATAAAACCATCACCTGTGAAATCTCCAGGACAAGTGTTTGGAGGCGCAATACAAGAACCGTCATCAGTTGTAGCTGCTGAATTATAATTATCTGCTGAACAGTTGTACAACTAACAATGCTTCACAAGAACCATCATCTGTATTGGCAGAGACGTTATAATTCAATGCGAGCAGTGGATACAATCCGTAAATCACGAAACTACCATCATCATTGTAGGCTCATGCATTATAATTAAGTGCAAAACTGTAAGTACAACCACCTACAATACAAGAATTGTCATCACAATCTGCAGTAACATCAAAATTATCTGCTGTTGGATCCGTACATCCTGATGTATCTGTCCCTCCACAGTTTCCACACTCATCAAAAGTTCACATGATCCATCATCGCATAGAGCTGTTGAATCGTAGTTACACGCTAAGGCATCCGTACATCCGTCTGGAAGGATACAGGATCCATTATCACACTGTGCTGTTAAATCATAGTTACATGCTAAAGCATTCGTACACCCGTCTGGAAGGATACAGGATCCATTATCACACTGTGCTGTTAAATCATAGTTACATGCTAAAGCATTCGTACACCCGTCTGGAAGGATACAGGATCCATTATCACACTGTGCTGTTAAATCGTAGTTACATGCTGAAGCATCCGTACACCCGTCTGGAAGGATACAGGATCCATTATCACACTGTGCTGTTAAATCATAGTTACATGCTAAAGCATTCGTACACCCGTCTGGAAGGATACAGGATCCATTATCACACTGTGCTGTTAAATCGTAGTTACATGCTAAAGCATTCGTACACCCGTCTGGAAGGATACAGGATCCATTATCACACTGTGCTGTTAAATCGTAGTTACATGCTAAGGCATCCGTACACCCGTCTGGAAGGATACAGGATCCATTATCACACTGTGCTGTTAAATCGTAGTTACATGCTAAAGCATTCGTACACCCGTCTGGAAGGATACAGGATCCATTATCACACTGTGCTGTTAAATCGTAGTTACATGCTAAAGCATTCGTACACCCGTCTGGAAGGATACAGGATCCATTATCACACTGTGCTGTTAAATCATAGTTACATGCTAAAGCATTCGTACACCCGTCTGGAAGGATACAGGATCCATTATCACACTGTGCTGTTAAATCGTAGTTACATGCTAAAGCATTCGTACACCCGTCTGGAAGGATACAGGATCCATTATCACACTGTGCTGTTAAATCGTAGTTACATGCTAAAGCATTCGTACACCCGTCTGGAAGGATACAGGATCCATTATCACACTGTGCTGTTAAATCGTAGTTACACGCTAAGGCATCCGTACATCCGTCTGGAAGGATACAGGATCCATTATCACACTGTGCTGTTAAATCGTAGTTACATGCTAAAGCATTCGTACATCCGTCTGGAAGGATACAGGATCCATTATCACACTGTGCTGTTAAATCGTAGTTACATGCTAAAGCATTCGTACATCCGTCTGGAAGGATACAGGATCCATTATCACACTGTGCTGTTGAATCATAGTTACAAGCACTAGACGAAGTACAGCCGTCTGGAAGATTACATGAACCGTCATCATCTGTAGCTATCGCATCATAATTACAAGCTATCGAATTGGTACACCCCAATACCAAATCAGGGAACGAGATAGATTCGTTCTCTACATAACTCTCTCCGTTTTGGGCTCTATATTGAAGTGCTGCCGAGAAAGTAGTAATTCCATCGGTAGTAAACTGGCCTAACAACACTCTTCCAGTTCCATCAGGGAACGCGGTAGGCTCAGAGTCTGGTATTACAAACCATCCCCCTCCAAAGGCATCGTTGATCAACAAAGCGCTTCCTAATTCGTAAGACGAAAAGTCTACACCAAGCACATTTAAAGAATTAGGCTGACTTTCAGTTCCGATAGTCACCCACGAATCATATTCTAACTCTGGAACAACCCCGTACAATGCTGGATTAATATTTGAGCTAGTTGGTCCTCCCCCTGGATTTTGATAAAAAGTTCCAGTTGTAGAAATTGAAAGAGGATTTACATCTTGTCCATAGACAGCAACTACTTGATCAAAAGGATTTGTAAAATTGGCATATACCCTATAGGTGTCAAAACCAATTACAGCATCACTAGCTACTAACTCGAATGATAAACCGTCATATGAAGGAGCTGGATAAGTACAAGAACCATCATCTTCCGTAGCGTTTAGATCATAATTATCTGCGTTTGGATCTATACAACCTGGCAATATAAATGGTTGACTCAAAGTTTGAGTTAAAGTTAAATTATCATTATTGAGAGCATCTCTCCATTGCACATTCAGCTGAATGTCTAAATCTCCATTCGTAGTAATTTGAGCTAAAAGTACTTTTCCTGTTGTTGCATAAGCCTCTGCCATGGATCCTGGAAGAATAAACCAAGCCCCGCCTACAACATCATTTATCACGAAATCATTCCCCGCTTCAAAAGCTGCTAAGGACAATCCAAGAGCAATGAGGCCTGAAGTCGTATTATCTTCAGCGCCAATGGTTAACCATGAGTCATATATCAATTCGGGAACAAATGGAAACAATGCTGGGCCAATATCCGAGGACAATCCCCCTCCTGCAGCATTTTGATAGATATCACCAGTACTGGTAATAAACAAAGGATCTACATCTAGACCGAAAACTTGGACTAATTGGTCTCCAACATCATCAAAATCCGCATAGATTCTGTAAGTTGTGTATCCGGGGATTCCATTTACAGCATGGACTTCCGAAGAAATACCAGTAAAAGTAGCGTTGGATTGAAAAGCTAAAAATAGCGTCGTAACTAGCATAGCTAGCGAGAATTTTGAATTCATTTTAACTGAATTTTGGTTAAGGTAATTAGGTCTGTCATCAAATATACAATAAACAAAAGTTAAATCAAAACCCCTGACCTACTTAAACGAACTCATTTTATACCTTTCAATTAGGGCGATTGTGCTAGAGTCATGATTTACAGCACTTAATCCCGAGTTGATTTCGCTAAGGATATCACCCGCTAAAACCTTACCCAATTCCACGCCCCATTGATCAAAGCTAAACACATTCCAAACAATTCCCTGTACAAATATTTTATGCTCATAAGTAGCAATTAATTTACCTAAACTGAATGGGGTAAGCTTATCTAAAACAATAGAATTAGAAGGTCTATTGCCTTCAAAAACTTTAAATACAGAATTTGAAGAAGGATTCAATTGCTCTACCTCTGCTAGCGTTCTTCCCTTCATTAAGGCTTTTGATTGAGCTATAAAATTACTAAATAGTTTATCTTGATGATCAGACAGCTTGTTTTTCGGCTCAATTACACCTATGAAATCACATGGAATCAATTTCGTTCCTTGATGAATTAGCTGATAAAATGCGTGCTGACCATTAGTACCTGGCTCTCCCCAAATTATGGGCCCAGTTTGATACGTTACTGACTTTCCGTTTCTATCAACTGATTTCCCACTACTTTCCATGTCGCTCTGCTGGAGATAGGCTGGAAACCTATGTAAATATTGATTATATGGCAATACAGCATGAGAATCAGCTTTAAAAAAATTATTGTACCAAACACCTAAAAGCGCCATAATAACTGGGATATTCTTAGATAATTCAGAAGTTCTAAAGTGTTCATCCATTTCATGAGCTCCCTTTAGAAGTTTCTCGAAATTCTCATACCCCAAATGAAGAGAGACGCTCAATCCCACTGTACTCCATAAGGAGTACCTTCCTCCTACCCAATCCCAAAACAGAAATTGGTTTTCTGGATTTATGCCAAACTTCTTTACGCCTTCAGCATTAGTACTAACCGCTACAAAATGATTCGATATAGCCTTTTCACTACCTAACTTTTCTAGCAGCCATGATTTGGCACTAGAAGCATTAGTCATAGTTTCCTGAGTAGTAAAAGTTTTAGAAACGATAATAAATAATGTAGTTTCAGGATCACACCTCTTCAAAACCTCATCTAAATGAGACCCATCTACATTAGATACATAAGATATATCTGGGCCACATTGATAAGCCTTTAACGCTTCACTAACCATAACAGGTCCTAAATCGCTACCTCCTATTCCAATATTTACTATTCTTTCTATTTTTTTTCCTGTAAATCCTTTAAATTTTCCTGTGATAACAGACTCAGAAAAACTCTTCATCTTTAGTAGCTCAGTTTTTATCCAAGGCTTTATCGATTCACCGTCTACCTTGGTGTCTTTTTCAGAAAAATCTCTAAGTGCTGTATGAAGAACAGCTCGGTTTTCGGTGACATTAATTTTCTCACCATTAAACATAGCCTGAATAGCCTCATTAACACCCGTTTCTCTCGCTAAATCACATAATAGGTCAAAAGTTTTTTCTGTTATGCGATTTTTTGAAAAATCGAACAGAAAATCTTTCTGGTCAATAGAGAATTTTTGAAATCTCCGGTCATCTTCTTTAAACATTGAACTCATATGAAGATCTTTCACCTCTTCGAAATGAGTAACTAGCGCTTTCCAACTGACTAAGTCTATTAAACTGAACTCCTTTAACATATTTTTCTAATTAGGCGTTTCTGTTAATGCAGTTTAAATCTTCAAACGCTTGTTTTAATCTAGTTACGAAAGCATCTTCGCCCTTTCTCAACCAGACTCTTGGGTCGTAATATTTTTTATTTGGCTTTTCAGCTCCTTCTGGATTTCCTATCTGAGTTTTTAAATAATCAGCTTTTTCACTCATGTAATCTCTTACTCCGGTCATAAAAGCATATTGCATGTCTGTATCTATATTCATCTTTACAACACCGTACTCTATAGCTTCTCTTATTTGAGTTTGAGGGGAACCACTTCCACCATGGAACACAAAATTTATAGGGTTTTCAGCCGTATTAAATTTCTCTTGAACATATGATTGAGAATTTTTCAGAATTACTGGAGTCAATTCTACGTTACCTGGCTTATAGACACCGTGCACATTACCAAAAGCAGCCGCTATAGTGAAGTTTGGACTGACCTTACTTAACTCCTCATACGCATAAGCCACTTCCTCAGGCTGCGTGTATAATTTTGAGCTATCCACATCAGTATTATCTACACCATCTTCTTCTCCTCCTGTTACGCCTAATTCGATTTCTAAAATCATGTCCAAAGGCGCCATCACCTTAAGATATTTCACACAAGTTTCTATATTCTCCTCAAGCGATTCCTCACTCAGATCTAACATATGGCTTGTATATAGCGGTCTATTGTTTTGAGAATGGAATTTTTTACCATGTTCTAACAAACCGTCTACCCAAGGTAAAATTTTCTTAGAACAGTGATCCGTATGTAAGATAACAGGAACATCATAAGCTTTAGCCATATGATGAATATGATAAGCCCCAGAAAGGCCACCAAGTATTGCTGAGCTTTGCGCTTCATTAGACAAGCCTTTACCAGCAAAAAAGGATGCGCCTCCATTCGAATATTGAACAATAACCGGAGAGTTTAGTTCTCTAGCTGTTTCTAAAACCGCATTGGCTGAATTAGTTCCGATAACGTTTACCGCAGGGAGCGCATAATTATTATCGTTGGCATGTTTCAATAAGTCCATAGCCTCTTGACCAAACAAAACTCCTGGTTTAAATAGTTTACTCATCTTTATTTGTATTTTTTTTATTGAGTTTAAAGTGTTTGCTTCCTTTTTTAAACTTATTATTATGCAATTAGTTATGAACTTAATCAAGGTTGTTTTGCTTTCTAAATTTTTTTATCAATTCTTCTTCTGTCAAATCTAAATCTTTCAATCTAGCTCTGACTTCATCAATGTGAATGCTGTCTCCGTAATGCTCGAAGTAATGCTCATAGACCTGTTTGGCTTTATTTTTATCGCTTAATTGAAAATCGAAAATAAAACCCAATTGGAAAAGAGCATCATCACTATAAGGATGTTCCGTGTAATCATTATAAAAATTATCAAACACTTCTACGGCCTTATCCCAATCTCCTACCGACATAGCCAAGTCTCCAGCCTTAAGAAAATAATCTCCCGCTTCAGCATCTTTTCTAAACTTATTTCTATACTCGGAATAAGCACTAATCAACTTAGATACAGTGTAAGGATCTTTAGCTCCTTTGACAGCATGTATAGACTCTAAACTATCTATTGAGCGAACCAAATCTTTTTTTTGATTTACATCATCTGTTTTTCTGTGATTTTTTTTGGACTCATTGCCACAGCTGCAAATAAAAACAACTAAGCCTGTAAGAAATATAGCAACTCTCATCTTTATTTTCTTCTATTTAGTTTAGGGAATTTCATTTTATAATTCGCCTCCACCTCTCCCTTGGAAATGTCGTTGAGCTTGCTTTGCAATAAAGTTTTTCGCTGGCTGCTAATTTTATCAGTGAATAAGCGCGCCCTCTATATGATCATATTCGTGCTGAATAACTCTAGCCAATAAACCCATACCCTGTATAAACATTGCTCCCAGTTTTCATCAAAATATTCAATTTTAACATTTGGCTTTCTATAAACCTCTTCACGGATATTAGGAATACTTAAACACCCTTCTTCCATTCCCCATTCTTTTCCCGTTTCTTCGTAAATAACCGGGTTTATATAAACACGTATGAATCCATCACATGAAGGATCGCCCTCCTCACCTTCAGAGAAAGGAGAAGCATCAACTATAAACAGTCTGATACTCTTTCCTATTTGAGGAGCAGCCAAACCGACACCATTTGCTTTGTACATGGTTTTAAACATGTCTTTTATCAGCTTCTGAAGGTTTGGATAATCCTTTTCTATCTCGTCAGCCTTCCTTTTTAAAACTGGATCTCCGTATGCTATGATAGGTAAAATCATTAGGTATTGCTCTTTGAATAATTTTCGGAGCAAAAATAGGACTTTACCTCAGCGGAATGTGACTTTTTATGCATACAAAAGAACACAAAGACATTATCTTCGCATGAAATTTTTTACATGTCTAGAAAGTTAGATTCAATTACTGATGCCATAGAGGACATCAAAGCAGGAAAAGTTATCATAGTAGTAGATGATGAGGACAGAGAAAATGAAGGGGATTTTCTTAGCCGCGGCCGAAAAAGCCACTCCCGAAATGAGTTAATTTCATGGCCACGCATGGAAGAGGATTAATCTGCGCTCCTCTAATAGAGTCAAGATGTGACGAGCTAGGATTAGGATTAATGGTAAATGATACTAACGCAGCCTTCGAAACCCCTTTTACAGTTTCTGTCGACCTAGTTTCACCTGAGACTACAACAGGTATTTCTGCAACTGACAGACACAAAACAATCATGGCACTTGTAGATCCTCAGGTAGACCCTGAAACTTTAGGTAAGCCAGGCCACATATTCCCTCTTAGAGCTAAGTCAGGCGGTGTCTTACGAAGAGCCGGTCATACAGAAGCTGCCATAGATTTTGCTAGATTAGCAGGTTTTGAGCCTGCAGGAGTTATTGTTGAAATCTGCAACGAAGATGGAAGCATGGCCCGACTTCCTGATTTATTTAAAATCGCAGATAAATTTAATTTAAAGGTGGTTTCTATCGAAGACTTAATCGCTTACAGACTCGAAAACGAGAGTCTAATAGAAGAGGAATTAACTGTCAACCTGCCCACAATGTATGGTGAGTTTAAGCTTCATGCTTTTAGGCAAACCACAAGTAACACTGAACATCTAGCCTTAGTAAAAGGTGAATGGAAAGAAGGAGAAGAAATACTGGTTAGGGTTCACTCGGGGAGTATGATTGGAGATATTTTTGGCAGCGATGTTTACGGAAAGGGCCATCAGTTACACTGCGCTATGAAAGCAATCGAAAAAGAAGGAAAGGGTGTCGTAGTATACATCAACACTCTCAGAAAGGGAAATGGAATGGTGGATGAATTAAAAGCCCTCGGAGATAAAGCAAATTCTGAAAACAGTTCTATCAAAAAACTTAACTCAAAGGATTTCGGAATAGGCGCTCAAATATTAAGACACCTAAACATCTCTAAAATGAGATTACTGACTAACAACCCAACCAGAAAAATAGCTGGAATAGAAGGATTCGGTCTTAGTGTAACAGATACAGTGAAAATAAATTTAGACCTTTAGTTCGATCTTAAATTATCTTTTTGTGCTCTTTTTTAAAAGTCACTTTCTTATTCTAGCATTACACTTTTTTTTGTGTAATGCAAATTCTGGACTAAATAAATAGCTGAAATAAAAAGCCCTTTAACGTAAAGTTAGAGGGCTTTATTTTTTTTAAACCTGGCCTAATTTATTCAGCAGTAGCATCATCGGCTTTTGGAGCCTCATCTACAGGGACATCTTCCGAAGGAGCATCCTTCTTCTTCTTATCCCACTTACCATACTTGGTTTTAAACTTGTCAATTCTACCTGCAGTATCAACAAACTGCATTTTACCAGTAAAGAATGGGTGACTCTTATAACTGATATCTAATTTTATAACTGGGTATTCATTCCCGTCTTCCCAAGTAACAGTTTCACTGGTATTAGCAGTGCTCTTTCCTAAGAAAGCGTACTCATTACTCATATCTTTAAAAACTACTAATCTGTAGTTATCTGGGTGTATTCCTTCTTTCATATTCACAAAATTTGCGTGTGCAAAAATACTACTTTTTATATTCTAAGCAATAGAATAGATGAGTTAAAATATTCATCTTGATTTATTGCTCAATTTCTATTAACTCATAGGAGTATCCTGCAAACACTCCTAGACCGTCTGTTACATTATCAAACAATTGAACTGGCTGTGAAAAAGGCCCTCCACTTCCCTGATAGGCATGTATGGATTTAAAATAGTTATAATACTCCTCACTTGATTTAACTAATTGAATATAGGCAGTTTCTTCTTCAGGGATAGATATCTCAAAATCAATTACAACTTCATTATTCGGAAATAGCTGGTCACTAAATATAGCTCGGTCATAAAAATAATTTAAATCTTCCTCAAACTAAAAACCAAATTCGTCGCTTATTAAGTACTCAGAGTTAGAACCAAACCACGTAATAAAGAAATTACTTCCCCCATCGGATGAAAAGCCCACAAACATGTGATAAAAGTCATCTGAAGAGGGATTATCTATAAATCTAAGTCTTACTTCAGAGCCTCCGGAAGAATTTACCTCAAGAACCTCTGCTTCAACACCCTGAAGCTTTGAAGGTATACTTGTTATCGAGGAAATCTCTTTAAAATTGCCAGAAGAAATCTGAACCTCATACTCACCAGCCTCCTCTAAAACAAGGGGAAAGGTGTACTTTCCTAATTCAGCGTTTGTCAGCTCAAAGTCACCTAAATTCTCACCATCTCTGAAAAGTGTAGCCGTAGCATTAGAAATGAATTGAGGGTTATCTGAGGATAATATAGAAACACTAGAACCAATGTCTAAATAAGACAAATCTACATCGCTCACAAAACCACTTATTGTTAAAACAGGCTTAGATTCTTCTTCATCAAAATCAATGATTTTTTCGCAAGAAGAGCATAAAATTAATAAAATAAAACAAAATAAATACTGAAGTGAATGTACCATTTGATTAAAATTTTACAGCGTATGATATTGATGGAATTATAGGGAATAAGGAAATTTGCTTCAAGACATTTTCTGAAGTTTGCTCACTCTCATTATATTCTTGATCAAAGAACAAAAAGAATGGATTTTGTCGGCTGTATATATTATAAAAGCCTAAGCTCCATGTCCTTTTACCCCAAGGGACCTCTTTATGAAAGTTCACACCTAAATCTAAACGATGATAACTCAAGCCTAGTGGAATTTCTTGGACCATATGACTCTACAATATCAACAAAATCATTATTGTTATTTGGTGTTCCTAAGTATATTGCTTGAGGAAATGTAATAGCATTTCCAGTTCCATAAATCCATGTAATTCCATAGTCAATTCTCTCACTTGGCTCATAAGTTAATGCCACACCGATATCATGTCTTCTGTCAAATCTATAAGGGAAAGGGTCTCCAAAATTTATATTCTCAAATTCTCTATTAGTCCAACTTAGCGTATAACCAATCCAACCAGTGGCCTCTCCTTTTGTTTTTTCTAATAAAAATTCTGCACCATAACTCCAACCTTTACCTACCTCCACTTTATCTTGCCAGTCTTCAGCTGAACCTTGAAAACTTGCTCCATCCTTATATTCTATCAAGTTATTCATCCACTTATAATAACCCTCTACGCTAATCTGATAACCTTTTGTTGGAGTAACAGCATAGCCCAAAGCAAGCTGATCACTCGTTTGAGGTTTGATTTTCTCAGTCACTGGCACCCATAAATCTGTAGGAAGTCCTATGGTAGAATTACTGAGAAGGTGTAAAAACTGAGTCATATTAGCATAAGAAGCCTTTATCGAACTTTTTTTGTTCAGCAAATATCTTGAAGAAATTCTAGGTTGAATTGAGAAATATGATTCACCCTCCACAAAGAAATTTGATGAATGAACCCCAAGATTAACTTTAAATCTATCTCCTAATTTCCAATCTGCTTCGGTGTATGCATTTAATTCATTAGCTCTAATTTCATTACTCCCATAAGACAACCTGATATTCTCACCTAACCCTTCCGCCTCAATTCGGCTAACCCCAGGAGTTCACTATTAACTTTCTCAATCCAAATTTCAAATTTAAATCAGGATTAGGAATGAATTCAAAATCAGTTTTAATCGAATAATCATCTATTCCTGAATCGTACCTTAAACTAATTTCTTCCATCATCCCCTCACTCCCGGATTCAATATCAAATGCTGTAAGAAATTTATATTTACTGTAAGTTAGTGTCGTATTCGAAAATAGTTTAGGGGAAAATACATGATTCCATCTTGCGGCCACGATAGCATTTCCCCATTCGAGCTTAGTCTTTATATTTTCAGTTTGATCTCCGAATGAACTCGAATATTTAGCGAAAGCTCTATCATTCCCGAAATAACCACTCAGAAATAATCTATCTTTATTAGATATGATATAATTGATTTTTCCATTTAAATCATAGAAGTAATAACCTCCAGTTGCAGATTCACCAGATTGCTTTGCTGATGCTTTTATTAATGGCCTGGTTAAAGCATCGATATAAGTTCTTCTAGCACTAAACAAAAAAGAGGATTTCTCTTTTTTAATCGGACCCTCAATGCTCAATTTAGCTGCAACAATACCGACACTCACCTCACCATGGGTCTCATAAAGATTTCCCTCTTTCATACGCACATCTATCACTGAAGACAATCTTCCTCCATAACGAGCAGGAAACCCTCCTTTTATAAGCTTTACATCGCGAATAGCATCTGCATTAAAAACCGAAAAAAGACCACCTATATGTGATGCATTATATACAGGAACTCCATCTAAGAGCATTAAATTCTGATCTGGACCTCCTCCTCTAACATAAATACCGCTAGCACCTTCTGTCCCAGATTGAATTCCTGGCAATAATTGAAGTGTTTTTAACACATCCGTTTCACCCAATAGAACAGGCAGACTTTTCACCTTTCTCATATCTAATTCTAATGAACTCATTTGAGTTCTATTCTGAATAGGCTCAGACTGAGAACTTTCAACCACGGCTTCAGACAGCTCTAAACTTGATTTTAAGTCGAAGGTTCTGCTTATGTCTTGCACTAGATTAAAAGATACCGTTTGACTAGAATAACCAATATAAGAGGTAAATAGTCTTATTGAGTCCAATGGCAAAGTGAGACTATAAAACCCATAAACATTTGTTGTAGCAGCCTTATTCGAATTTAACTCATAAACATACGCTCCTATTAATGCTTCTCCTGTCGCAGAATCTAGAACATATCCTGATACTGTGCTATTAGTCTGACTAAAGCCTATTATCAAAATAATTAGCATAGAAGTAAGAGATATTAGTTTCTTTTCTTTCATTCAACCGATAATTTTAAATCAAATCACTCTGCCTGTAATAATAATTTTGCGCCACGAAAACAGTAGTTTTACCTATATTTATTACTCCATTTCTTTCCTTAGCCCTATGCCTTTATTATCTCTTTTAAATCAACAACGTGACAGCAGAATAAAAATAATTACATAACTCGCTTAATACCAAAGCATCTTATTTTACAAATCTCAAGCCATCACATTTTCAACTACCTGAAAAGAGAGTCGCTAAATCTGATTAAATTTCAGCGAAATATACTAACTTCCTTCTTCAAGCGGGAGAATTATCAATCTACTTTGGCTAGAAGAAAAGAGATGGCAAACTTAGTTTTGACTTGGTGATAATAGAATTTGTTAGAACTAATCTTTAACTACTCGTTGGAAAACTCTATTGTAATCATTTTGAATTTCAACAATGTATATTCCCCTGCTCCAATCCGAAGTTGATATATTTAAGCTCCCGATAATTGGCTGTTGATGAACCAACTGACCAGCAATATTGTATATTTTTAAGCCCCCCTCACCTTCAAAGCTAATTGAAAGAACATCAATTACAGGGTTTGGGAAAACAAAAGGACTTACGGTTGAACTTAATTCATTGAAACCAGAAGAGCTGCATAAACTTCTTAACTCGTCAAACCAATTATAAGCAGAAGTTAAAGCAGGTATAACACAAGCACCATGGTCGCCTCCTCCCAAATCTACTGCTTCAACATTTGACGCACCATTGGATAGCATTGTTGATTCAGCAGAAATTGCGTTTTGAAAAGTTACTTGTTCATCACCGGTACAATAGTACATTTTAATAGGGCGCTGAGGAGTCCAGTCATGATTGTCGTTTGCAAGCAGATTTGCCCACAACGGATGTCCAAAAGTACTCATAGAATTTGAAAAATTAGCCACAACAGTATCAACCATTAAAGTGTCAACATAACCTGAAAGTAAACTGTTTAATGAACCCATTCCAAGAGTAGTATTGTTACCATCAAAATATGGAGGCACAATTGTATCGTATGGAGAATTAAGAATGTCGGAGTAAGAAGTGTAAAGATTACCATAGACCATTTGATAAGAGGATAATAAATAAACAAGGTATCCAGGGTTCGAGTATGGGAAAGGAGATAAAATAGTATCTGCCATTGCACCAGACATCTCATAAGGCCCTGAACATGGAGCCGAACCCAAAACATTGAATTCTTCTAAAAGATTATTATCCTCGATATACTTATGAGAAGCCATTGCTGCATGACCACCTTGAGAATAACCAGTTAAAAAAAGCTCGCCATTATCAACCATCTGCAAGGAATCGGTGATAAATTCTCTAGCAGCTCTTATCATATCTCTAGTTGCCGTTGCTTCAGATTCAGCATGGCAATAAGGGTGCAGACCAGGACTATCTCCCATTCCTATATAATCAGGCATTAAAACAAAATAGCCTCCTGCACCAAAAACTCTTCCAATAGTTGTCTCATCAACATCATTAGATGGAACATCAATTTTTCTAAGACTTGTACCATGGTGGTATACTAAAATTGGAAAGTCAGTACACGAAGTATTTGAAGGAGCTAAAAATGCACCAGATGCAATAGTTGGCTGACCCAAGGCATCGACAGTATTATATACCATTTTATACATATCAATATCATAACTTAGCGCTAAACCAGTCGCCGCACCTAATCCTATGGGATTAGTTGTATTAACATAAGTAGCTGAAATTAAATATTGTGCTTGAGCAAAATTAATTAATGAAATAAATGAAAATAATAATAGACTTTTTCTGAAAAACTTGTTCATATTTAAAATTTTGGACGCTTATTAAAAATCTGTTCGTTTAAAGTTTAAACATAATTAAAAATTCAATTCAACCAAATGCTTTTCAAAACCCAACTTAATCATAGAGACAGCTGATTGAAATAAAGCAGTTAAAAGACTTTATGTCCAAATAAAAAACAATAAACCAATCCAGATGATAGTGTTTTTCAAATTATTTCACACCAGAACTAAAACAAATCAATTTATCTGATATATACTAATACTTTTACCTAATGAAAAAAGTCGTTTTAATCCTTCTTCTTATTCCTTGTTTTTCTTCAGCACAAGATATTCAACCAAGCCGTTACACCCCCCTTAATCAAGAAGGAAACTTATCGATATACTTTGGCTGGAATAGAAGCGCTTATTCATTAAGTTCAATTTCGTTTGAAGGTGCAGATTACAATTTCACTTTAAACGATCTTAAAGCTTTAGATAAGCAAACTGAATTTTCTTTCGAAAACTATTTTAGACTTGATAATATTACTATTCCTCAAACTAATATGGGAATCACATATCACATTAACAACAAGGTAGTGCTAAGCTTAAATGTGGACCACATGAAATACAAAGTAATCAGAGGGCAAGCCACCACTATAGACGGCACCATAAACGGGGATTACGAGGCCTGGAATGGGACTTATGAGAATGAGGAAATACTAATGACTAACGACCTCTTAAAACTCGAGCACACAGATGGCTTGAACTATATTAATATCGGCTACTCCAGAATTTTGCTCGAAAAAAGCATCCATAAAACAATAGGGGTTTCTGCAAACGTGGGCGGGTCAACTGGCTTTATGCTGCCAAAAACTAACACCGAAATCTTGGAAAAGATAGATATGATGAGTTTCACTTATCTGGGTATGGCTTAGGAATTCACTCTGGCATTAAAATTCATCTCGGAAAGCCTTTCTTTTTGGCCCTTAATGCTAAAGGAGGGTTCATAAACATGCCTAACATCAGAACTACAGCAGATAAGAATGACACAGCGATCACAACATTTTTTCTACCTCCAAGGAAATTTTATCTTGGATTTACGATTAATGCTAAGAACATAAAAAAGCCCTCCAAATAATATGGAAGGCTTTAATTTTTTTCTTGACTTTACAAATATTTGAATCACTACTCTTGTGAACCGTCTTATAATCCACAAGGAATGCCGTATAAAGCCAGGAATATAGACAGATCGGCTGATGAGGTAAACCATCTCCTGTTAATCACACTGACATGTTCCAGAGAAACATCCGTAATTCCCTAGGAGAATAGACAAATCCAAATTGGTTCTAAACCCATCAAAAGTCAAAATCACCAAGGCAATTTTGAGCCTCCTGAGCGTCAGTTCCAAGAACCGTTATTTCTTGAGTAAATGAAATTTCATTTCCAGCACAATCAATTGACGCCCAAGTTCTCGTGAGCATATAAGTAGGACAGCAATTCAAATCAATAGCTATATCTCCAGCACCATAGACAACTGCATCAATATCATTTGAATTAAAAATTAATCCAGCAGCCATTATTACCACCTAGACCAAGGTTTGGCCTACATTATTGGCGCCAACCCCATGCTGCCAACCTATAAAACCACTAACTGGAGCGTGAGAAACGGATAAAAAAGATCCTTCATAATCTCCCCAACCTTCTAGATATGCCCCTTCCGAGTTAACCAAATAGTACGTCCAGTCTAAATAATTATTTCCAGCTAAATTGAAGTCATCTTTGTAGGTGTGAATTTCAGTCAAGTTTGACCAAGCCTCCCAATTCAACCCATTAGTCAAGGGAATATTGATGTGCCAACCAGCATTTGAGTTGTCTTGAGAATAAAACGTACCGGTCAATAACACTCCTAACACATCATTATCTTCATAAAAAGACACTTGAGAGAAGACTACATTGTATAAAGCCTCTCCTCCTAAAGAACCCGGCAGGTCAAAGAGAGCAAGACCCCAATCAGCACCTCCGTTCAAAGGCTGAACTCCTTCACAGTTCGCATAAGCTTCAGGATCTGGCTCGAAACCAGAGTAAGTTTCTTCAAAACTTACAGAAACAGATGGGGTCACAATTATCATCTGCAGTTAAAGCGGAAGAACAGGATGATCATCCTGGCAGTTTATAGTGATCTCCGTTTCTGGTGTTCCAGATAAAACTGGAGAAATTGTATCCTCAACTGTTATAACTTGAGTATGCGTTACACTGTTTCCACTGCAATCAGTTGCCGTCCAAACTCTCGTAATTTCGTATTCACATCCATTAGTTTGAGCTTCTTCAAGAATCACTTCAATAACATCACAAGAACAATCATCATACGCCTCCAATACTTCTGGAGCTGGAATATTGTCACATTCAGTCGTGAAGTCTGTTGGTAAAATAGGCTCTGCACCCAGAGCAAATCCTTGAGGGTTTTAACTCAACCTCAGTGAATGCAGGAACTAATGAAAACATAGGGGCATTAGAATCTTCGGTGACAATCATCTGAGTGCAGCTTACACTATTACCAGGAATTGCGGCTACCCAAGTCCTAGTGATCTCATCTAATCCATTAATTGTCAATATAACATCAGAAAAAGTCACGTTTATTGAGTTTCCACAACCATCAACGGCATTAGCTACCCCAAGAGCTGTCTGACCTACAGAGTCAGAACAAGATATTATAGC
>CAJJDD010000015.1 GCA_905182895.1 Flavobacteriales bacterium UBA4466 | reverse complement strand
ATGTAACAGAACCGCTATTATTATAATTAGTGGCAGAATTAAAGATCCCTATTTGCTGCGGGTCATAACTAACCTCTTCTCCATCATCCCCGAAAAAACCGAATTCCCTACTCCCTGTTTTGGGTCTATACCGAAATCCTACCGAAGGAGTAATCGTATGTCTTATAGCTTTTATGTTTTTTCCATTTCTAAAAGTAAACGTACCGAAAGCCTTGGTAGTAGCGTTAATAGACGCATTCCAGTTATACGAAGCATCTAGCCCTGTAATCGTGTCTTCTTGTGCTATTAAATTCTCTTGATCATAAGTAAGCCGTAATGTTTCTCTGTAAATATTAGAGCTAAATCCTAAAGATGGATTAATACTAAATACTCCCGCTTTTATACTAGTAGAGGCACTAAACTGATTTCTGAGGCCAGAGTTAAAATCATTGGCTACTGCGCCTAAAGCATTTAGACGAATATCTTGTTCTCTTAAAGTTGCTCTGTTTTCGTAATTCCCAGTGTAGGTTAATCCGAATCCTTGAACTGCCTGCCCTAAAGCTCCTCTAGTTTTAGACTGCTTAGATTTAAAAGGATAAATTCTATTGGTCTGAAAACTCAACTGTGGAAGGGTAAAAGAAACTATTCTCGTGCTGGTGTTTTGAGAATGTCTAGCACTGGCAGTTAAAGTAGCTGGGATTTTTCCATTGAAAAAACTGAGCCCACTTCTAGTAACAGATACACTAGAGCTAAATGTATTGGCCAAGTAATTATCTTGGCTAGAATTGAAATTATTTCTAAAGTTAGAGCTCGTTCCCGCATTTACACTAGCAGAAAACCTCAAGTTAGGCCGAGCTTTAGAATCTAATGTATGACTCCAACTCACAAAGAAATCCGTGTTTTCCGAGTAATTGTTCAGCTCCTTAAAACCATTCTTAATCTTAGAAAACGTAACATTGAAACGCCCATTATACCTATACTTTTTCTTATAAGCTGTTACATTTTTTAACGCCCAACTACCTCTGGTATAAATATCTGCCAGAACTCTCGTATCTACATACTCACTTATGGGATAATAATACCCAAAGTCTCTAAAAAAGTATCCCAGACTTTCTGCGTTTCCGTATGACGGAACTATAATTCCTTTACTTCTCTCAGCACTATTAGGAAACCACCCAAATGGAAGAGCCAAAGGCGTAGGTATTTTTCTGAACTTCAGAACTACAGGACCAGACACTATTTTGCTTCCTTTTTCATTTTTCACAAGTGCTGCTTTTTTCACATGAAAATGAAAATGTGGATTAGGCTTGTCGCAAGTTGTAATCTTGGTTTTCCCTAAATATATTTTCTCTGCATTTAGCCTTTTTGTATGGGCAGAGTGCAGATAAAACTCACCGTTTTGCGTCACCACATTGCTGATATAAGCTTTTTCGTTTGAGAAGTTGAAACTCATAGAGTCAGGCTTATAAGTATCACTTCCCTGCTTAAAAACGGGGTTCCCCTGAAGCACCCCTAAACTATCAGGTAAACCCTTAGCGCTGACAACGCTAGAAGCGAAATCGTAAGAAATGAAATCTGAGGCCAATTCTATGTCATCATACTTGATAATAGCCGTCCCATAAAGCAGCACTCTATTGTTTTTGGCATCAAATATGATTGAGTCATTAGCATCGTAGAAAATAGGATACTGCAAATCCGAACTAAGCGTATCTAGAGTAACCACTGTACTACCTATCACTATTAGTTCGTTATTAAGGGAGTCAGTTAGTTCTAACGTTTGAGATTGAACCGAAATTAACCCCACGAGAAGACCGCAAAGAATGAACAGCTTCTTCGTTATAAACTCGTAATATGGATACCTTCCTAACATCTATGACTGGTAAATTTGTGCAAGCTACCAAAAGTGCCTGCAAAGCTAAATAAACAAGGTTTAAAACATATTAGTCATGAGTGCTTTTCTGAACAATTCACATTGGAGTAAAACGCATAGTTCTAGGAATTCTTGCGTCTGCAGTAATTCTAATGTCATATACTTCTTCACCATACTCCTCTGGTAACGCTGTAAAAGTAGTGGTTATAGATGCCGGTCATGGAGGAAAAGATTCTGGTACTCTCGGAACTAAGACTAGGAAAAAAACTGAAAAAGATATTTCTTTAGATGTAGCGTTGCAATTAGGTAAATTTATAGAAGACAACCATAAAGACGTTCAAGTTATCTATACCAGAAGTACAGATACATTCTTAGAGTTGAGAGAAAGAGTATCTATAGCTAATAGAGCTCAAGCAGATTTATTTATCTCTGTGCATTGCAATGCTGCTAGCCCTGCTGCCTATGGAACAGAGACCTTCGTGATGGGAATGCATAAATCTGAAGCCAGTTTACAAACAGCGATTAGAGAAAACCAATCTATCTTTTTAGAAGACAACT
Source organism: Flavobacteriales bacterium UBA4466 (assembly GCA_905182895.1). Taxonomy (GTDB): domain Bacteria; phylum Bacteroidota; class Bacteroidia; order Flavobacteriales_D; family Sanyastnellaceae; genus ASP10-05a. The sequence continues at coordinate 39,944 of CAJJDD010000015.1, read as the reverse complement.
ACGAAGAGAATTATAAAGGATTCGATCCGAAAGACCCTGATACGTATATTAAACTTTCAATGAGACAGAATGTGTTTCTGAATCAAAGTTTAAACCTTTCTAAGAAAATACAAGATCAGTTTAGAGAGCGAGTTAAAAGAAGAGATCGAGGAGTTAAACAGGCTGGATATTATGTTATTTCATATACCACGATGCCTAGTTGCTTGGTTGAACTTGGGTTCTTGACAAATAAAGAAGAAGAAAATTTCTTACATTCTACTAATGGTCAGGACTATATGGCCTCCGCTCTTTACCGAGCTTTTAGAGAATATAAAAGTGAGATAGAAGGGGTAACTTTCTCACAAGAAATCGTGAAATCAAAACCTAAAACAGAAGTAATAGCAACCACTGTGGAAACAGTGTTGGAAACTTCTAAAGAGACCAAAAAGGAAAAAAAGGAAAAGGCCAAAAATTGTGAAATCCTTGTAATAACGTAATACAATTCTCTACTAATAGTCAACCTGTGGAGATAAAACCAGAAAACTTTAAAGGTCTTACAGAGGTGGATGAGTATATTAGCAACGGGCTTTATAAGTACACCACAGGAAGATTCTCTAATTATGAGACAGCCAAGATGTTACAGGCAGAAATCAGAGATTTAGGATATGAAGATGCTTTTATTATAGCTTTTAATGGAAATAAACGCCTAGACTTGAGAGAAGCCTTAGGAATGGAAAAAAAATAAATGTCTAAAGAAGTTAAAATAGGATTAGTAGTGCTGGTAGCCTTAGTAGGCGGAATCTGGGGAATGAACTATTTAAAAGGAGTGAATCTATTCTCTTCTGGTGAAACAGGGTATTACTCCATTTATAAAAACACGGCTGGATTAGCAGTAAGCAGCTCAGTGGTTTACCAAGGAAATAAAGTAGGGCGAGTTAAAAGTATAGAATTATATGTAGACTCTATGGGTAATTCTGAGGCTGGATGGCGAATAGAATTCACCGTAGACAACCCCGATCTTTTTATTCCTCATAACACAATAGCAGAAATAGGCGGAAGTATTTTAAGCTCTAAGGTGATAGAGCTAAAGCTAGGAGACTCCATGAAACCCGCTGAAGAAGGAAGTATGCTAGAGGCGTCTATTCAACAAGACATAGCCGAGCAAGTAACCGCAGAGCTAGAGCCACTCAAACAAAGTATAGAGAAATTAGTCGGAAGTGTAGACAAAGTAGTGCTAAGTGTAAGCGCCATTTTCGAAGATGACGCCACACAAGGCCTTCCTCTTATTTTCGAGTCTTTACAAAGGTCCATGAGTACGCTAGAAGCCACCTTTAATAGAGTGGACGGAATGGTAGAAGAAAACAGAGATGCCTTCGGAGCGGTGATGTCTAATGTAGAGAGTATTACAGAAAACTTCAATGATAACAGTGGAGCGCTAGATACGATTATAAACAACTTTGCCAGTATCTCAGATACTCTGGCTCAAATAGAATTCGCTACCATTATTTACGGTCTAAATCAAACCATGGGCGAGCTCGCGGAGATTACCGACAAAATAAATAATGGAGATGGTTCTTTAGCCCAAGTCTTAAACTCAGACTCATTAATCGTAGAAATAGAGCAAACAAACCAAGAGTTACAGTATCTGTTAAATGACATTTACACCAATCCTAAAAAGTACCTTGGGTTTTCTGTTATTGGAAGAAAAGACAGAAATGGCTTCTCTGCCAGAGAAGAAGAACGAATTCTAGAATTAATCAAAGAAGAAAAATAACCTCGACCTATGATTCCACAAATCATATTTACACTTCTGTTTCTAACTGGCGCAGGTATCTTCGCTTTTAAGATAAAACAGATTAGAAGAAATATATTTTTAGGGAAACCCCTAGAGATTAACGACAATAAGGCTAAAAGATGGAAAAATATGGCTATGGTAGCTATGGGGCAGTCTAAAATGGTTACTAGACCTGTAGCAGGATTCTTCCATATATTGATTTACATCGGATTTATCCTAATTAATATTGAAGTTTTAGAAATAGTCATAGATGGACTTACTGGAGAACACAGGTTCTTCGCTCCTTATCTAGGAGGCTTCTATAATTTCTTAATCGGCTTTTTCGAAATTTTAGCTGTACTGGTAATTATAGCCTGTCTAGTTTTTCTCTATAGACGGAATATTAGTTCTATAAAAAGATTCAAAATGCCAGAAATGAAAGGCTGGCCTAAACTAGATGGAAACCTCATATTAGTAATAGAAGTGATACTTATGGGAGCGTTACTAAAAATGAACGCTTGTGACCAAATTCTGCAACTAAGAGGTGCAGACCATTATACGGTGGCGGGGTCCTTTCCTATTAGTCAGTTTTTAGTTCCCTTCTTTGACGGGTTTGAAACAGGAACGCTCATCACTTTTGAAAGAATCTTTTGGTGGGCGCACATTACAGGAATATTGATATTCTTAAACTACGTGCCTTATTCTAAGCATTTCCACATTATGCTGGCCTTCCCGAACACCTACTATTCTAATTTGAAGCCTAAAGGCCAGTTGAACAATATGGCTGCCGTGAAGAAAGAAGTGGATTTAATGATGGGCGGAGACCCTTTTGCAACGCCAGAACCGTCATTAGACGCAGGTCCGCCAGAAAGATTTGGTGTTAAAGATGTAACTGATCTTAACTGGAAAAATTTATTAGACGCATACAGTTGTACTGAATGTGGAAGATGTACAGATAACTGTCCCGCGAATCAAACCGGAAAGCTCCTTTCCCCTAGAAAGGTAATGATGGACACCAGAGATAGAATAGAAGAAGTAGGTAAAAATCTAGATAAAGCAGGAAAACCTATAGAAGACGGAATCTCACTGCTAGGAAACTATATAACAGAAGAAGAACTATGGGCGTGTACCACGTGTAACGCATGTGTAGATGCCTGCCCAATAAATATAGACCCACTAGATATCATCATGAATATGAGAAGGTATTTAATAATGGAAGAATCTAAGTCGCCAGACAGCATTACTTCTATGTTTAACAATGTAGAAAATAACGGTGCTCCTTGGGCATTTCCAGCTGCAGACAGAGGGAAGTGGATTGATGAATTGAATTAAAAGAAAAAAGAAAATGAGTACTCCTATACACGTGCCTACTATGGCTCAAATGATAGCATCTGGTGAAGTCCCTGAAGTATTGTTCTGGGTAGGATGTTCTGGAAGTTTTGATGACAGAGCCAAAAAAATCACTAAAGCGTTTGCTAATATTTTAACCCAAGCAAATGTCTCTTTTGCTGTTCTTGGAAGTGAAGAAGGTTGTTCAGGTGATCCTGCTAAAAGAGCCGGGAATGAATTTCTTTTCCAAATGCAAGCCGCACAGAACATTATGGTGCTTAACGGATACGATGTGAAGAACATAGTTACCGGATGTCCGCATTGCTTTAACACCATAAAAAACGAATATCCAGAGCTAGGTGGAAACTATAATGTGATTCACCACACCCAGTTTATCAATAATTTAATCAAAGATGGTAAACTAGATATTGCAAAAAATCTTTTAAAGGGAAGAAAATAACCTTTCATGACCCCTGTTATTTAGGAAGAGCTAATGATATCTATGAAGCACCAAGGGAAGCACTTATGAAACTAGACGCTGAGTTGGTAGAGATGAAGCGTTGCAAAGCAAAAGGCTTATGCTGTGGTGCAGGTGGAGCTCAAATGTTCAAAGAAGCTGAGCCTGGAAACAAAGAGGTAAATGTAGAAAGAACTGAAGATGCACTAGCGGTAAAACCAAATATCATAGCCACAGGATGCCCATTCTGTAACACCATGATGACAGATGGAGTAAAGAATTTCAACAAAGAAGAAGAGGTAGAAGTTAAAGATATAGCTGAGCTAATAGCTGAAGCTGCGGATTTGATATAGCAGTCTATCTGAAAATTCATTTCTTATTTTCTTATGTGACTCAAAAGACGTTTATTGCACCTTATGCGTAAAATTCCACAAACTGGTCTTAAAGGACTTAAAGAAAACTGGCAAAGTGATGTTCTAGCAGCGCTCAGCGTGTCCTTCGTGGCATTGCCTCTGGCTTTAGGGATTGCCTTGGCTTCTGGAGTTCCGCCTATGGCAGGTATTATAGCTGTGGTAGTTGGCGGAGTGGTTACTACTTTTTTTAGAGGAAGTCATTTAGCTATCAATGGTCCTGCTGCCGGACTGATTGCCATTATAGTTAGTTCTTTAGCCGCTTGGGGAGATGATCCACAGCGACTGAATTATGTACTGGCTGCCATAGTGGTTTCAGGGTTGATTCAAGTCGTTTTAGGATTTTTAAAACTGGGGAAATTTGCGGAGTTTATCCATTCTTCTGTGATTAATGGAATCATGGCCGCCATTGGTATTATTATCTTTGCGCAGCAAATACATGTGGCTTTTATCGGAAAGAAATCTACTGCTGAAAAGCCTATAGCACAACTCGCAGATTTCATAACCCATCTAGATAACATCAATCCTTGGGTAGCTATAATATCTATATCAGGTTTACTAATTATGATATTCCAGTATAGGATAGGCTATAATTTATTCAAGTTTATACCCGCTCCTATGTGGGTTTTATTGATCTCGGTTCCATTTGCCATCGCGTTTGGTTTCGGTAATCAAGACTCATCTGTGATGAATCTCTTTGGGAAATTTGCAGGAGACAATCTATTAGTAAACATCCCTACCAAAATTGAAGAACTCTTAATATTTCCAGATTTCTCAATGATAGGCACGAGCACCTTCTGGACTTCAGTGACAGGTATAACCATGATAGCCTCCATACAATCATTGGCGATGGGAAAAGCGGTAGACAAAATTGACCCGTATAGAAGAAAAACCAATTTCGACAAAGATTTGGTGGCTGTAGGATTGAGTTCTGCCGTTTCAGGAATGTTGGGAGGTTTACCTATTATTACGGTAATAGTTAGAAGTACTGTAAATGTTCAGAACAACGCTAAAACAAAATGGTCTAATCTTTACCATGGAATTTTCATGACTATTTTAGTGATGGCTATTGTCCTGCCTCCCGCTCCTTACAAACTCCCGATTCCATACGCGGCGTTAGCTGTTATCTTAGTGTTTACAGGCTATAAACTGGCTTCACCTAAAGTGTTTAAACAGGTTTTAGACCAAGGAATTGAGCAGTTCATTTTCTTCGCAGGAACTTTGTTTATCACACTCTACAATGGGCTATTAGCTGGAATATTCGGAGGACTATTGATTACCGCTATTACGCATTTACTGCTGGCTAGAGTTCCTACTCAGCGCTTTATTCAAATGGTATTCAATTCCGGATCACTTCTGGTTCCAAAAGATGGTGGAGGTTATGAGCTTAAAATAAAAGGGATAGCCAACTTTTTAGGAGCTATTAAAATGAATAATCTACTGAGTACAATACCTAAATCTGCAGATATAACTATTGACTTTTCCGAAGCCAGGTTAGTGGATTTATCTACTTTAGAAAAGGTTTACGAATTCCAAAAACTTCATTCAGAAAACGGTGGAAAAGTGGATATCCAAGGTCTTGAAAACCACATTTCTTCTACCAATCATAAAATGGGACTGAAGCTGCTTACTACTTCTACTCACAGAATGACCAAGAGAGAAAAGAATATAAAAGAGATAGCAGAACAGCTAAATTGGAATTATGAGACAGAACCAATAGGTCAAACAGAGGATTACCTTCCTTTTTACTTCTTTAAATCACGGGCTATTGAATTTAAACGGAACTGTATTCGTAATGAACAAGGGGGAATCTGGCTGGAAATAGCAGACCTTACTTTTGAAGAAGGTGCCTACATGGCCTACAGAGAGTACACTTCTACGCTAGGTCTTATAAAGCTTCCTTTTAAAATCCCGAAATTCACCATTGAAAGAAAAGAATTCCTTGACAAGTATCTAGATTTTTCTGCTCATAAAGACATTGACTACATTTCGTACTACGGGTTTTCTGAAGACTTTACGGTTAAAGTAGAAGACAAGAAAGATGCTGATGAATTCTTTACCCCTGTATTCCTAGAATTCCTTCATAAAAGTAACATCTCACATATTGAATCAAGTGGAGAAGCGGTGGTGATATTCCCCACTAACTTTAGGCCTGCGCATATTCACGAGTATGCCAATATCATTCATCTGATGAAAGAAATGGAAGCTATCATTAAGAAATCAAGTTAATTTTCCTGAGGTATTTGTGTTAGAAAAAATTAACCTCAAAGTCAGGCATTGCAACGCCAATCTTATACCTTAGCCGCAGAAAAATATTTAAGCACAATCATGGGTTTATTAGACGGTAAAGTAGCAATTATTACTGGAGCTTCCAGAGGAATAGGAAAAGGAATAGCAGAGCATTTCATAGCTCAAGGAGCTAAAGTAGCATTCACATACATGTCATCTGATGACAGAGCTAAAGCGCTAGAAGAAGAATTAGCAGCCAAAGGAGGAGAATCTAAAGGATTTAAATCTGATGCCTCTAAATTTGATTCTGCTCAGAAATTAGCAGAAGATGTAATGGCTCATTTCGGGAAAATAGACAGCACTGGTAAATAATGCTGGAATAACTAGAGATAACCTACTCATGAGAATGAGCGAGGAGCACTGGGATGAAATCATGGAAGTAAACCTTAAATCTTGCTTTAACTTAACTAAAGCAGTAATGCGCCCAATGTTAAAAGCTAGAGCTGGTTCTATTATTAACATGAGTTCTGTAGTAGGCTTAAAAGGCAATGCCGGTCAAGCCAATTATGCAGCATCTAAAGCTGGAGTTATAGGTTTTACAAAATCTATTGCTCTTGAATTAGGTTCTAGAAACATAAGATGTAATGCGATTGCACCGGGGTTTATAGAAACAGAAATGACCGATAAATTAGATGAAAAAGTAATTTCTGAATGGAGAAATAGCATCCCTTTAAAAGAGGTGGTACTCCAGAGGATGTAGCTAACTTAGCGGTTTTCTTAGCTTCAGACATGAGTGCCTACATCACAGGTCAAGTGATTAATGTAGATGGCGGAATGCTTACTTAATACGTCTAGCGTAGTAATAGTTTAATCCTTTGGAAATACTTATTCAATATCCTAATTGGTTCATCATCTTCTGCATATTGGCAGCAGTGATCTTTACGAGCGCCCTTTACCTAAGGGATAAGCTAACTAATGATTTTCATCCTTTAGTCAAGCTTCTTTTGGCTCTTTTTAGGTTCATGGCGGTAGGTGTTCTTGCATTTTTTCTTTTGGAACCCCTGGTGAAAAACACGTTTATAGAAACAGAAAAACCTGTAGTAGTACTAGCGCAAGATAATTCTGAGTCTATAAAAATTAAAGGTGACAGTACATTCTATAACCAGACCTTTCCTTCTGCCTTAGCCGGCTTAACCAGCTCTTTAGAAGAGTCATTCGAAGTAGTTACATTTACTTTTGGCGCTGAAGTTAAAGACGGTTTAAACCTAGATTATTCAGAGAAACAAACTGATTACTCGTTACTTCTAGATGAAATCTATGCCCGTTATTCGAATAGAAATCTAGGAGCCCTAATCATAGGTTCTGATGGGATTTATACCAAAGGAAAAAACCCACTTTACTCAAACACTAAACTTAAAGCACCCATTTACACTATCGCTTTAGGTGATACCACTAAGTTTACAGACCTTTTAATTAAAGAAGTAACGCACAATAGACTTGCTTACCTAGGAAACAAATTTCCACTAGAAATAGCCGTAGCGGCCAACTCTCTCAAAGGTGCTCTTACTAAATTATCTGTAACTAAAAATGGCTCTACACTCTTTACTAAAAATCTAGCTATCACAGGTGATGATTTCTTAGAGGTAGTTCCTGTAATATTAGAAGCTAAATCTCCAGGAATACAGAAGTACACCATTAGCCTCACTCCTATTAGTGGAGAGGTTACTGTATACAATAATAGACAAGATATTTATATAGACATACTGGACAGCCGCCAAAAAGTGGCCATTATATCAGCTACACCTCACCCCGACATTAAAGCACTTAAGCGTTCTATTTCTTCAAATGAAAATTATGAAGTAGACGTTTTTCTAGAAGCTGAGTTTCAAAAAAATGTTTCTGACTATAATCTCGTTATATTCCATCAACTTCCCTCTAAACTAGGAAGTACAAAGCTGATAGATGAAGCTATAGACAAGAAAATTCCCTCACTTTTTATATGGGGCACACAGACTAACTTCGATTCATTTAATGGTTTAAATCTAGGCGTGGGGTTAAGTAGTGATAACGGAAACACCAATGCAGTAAGTGGCTCTGTTAATTCTGGATTTAAAGCTTTTTTAATAGACAAAGAGCTAAATTCAGTAGTCAGAAAATGGCCGCCTATAAACGTTCCTTTTGGAAGAATAGATGCTAGTCCAGGAATTAAAAACCTATTATTTCAGCAAGTAGGCCCTATTACTACAGAAGATCCGCTGTTTACTTTAAATGAGAAAAACGATGTGAAAGTAGGCGTGTTTACTGGTGAGGGATTATGGAGATGGAGACTCTTCAATCACCTCGACAAAGGAAATCACGAGCTTTTTGACCAGTGGTTTTTAAAATCTGTTCAGTTCTTGGCGAGCAAAGAGGACAAAAGTCTTTTTAGAGTTAGCACGAAAAACAGATTTGATGAAACTCAAAGAATCATATTTACCGCAGAGGTTTACAATGAGAGTTTTGAACCATTATTAGACCAGGAAATTTCTGTTACTCTTAAAAATGAAAGTGGGCAGGACTACCCATTTACCTTTAGCCAAGGAAGTAACACATACCGACTAGATGCGGGTATACTTCCAGCAGGAAATTACACGTATACCACACTTTGTAAATGCAGGAGGAAAAAAAATCACTAAATCAGGAGAATTCAGTATTTCTCCAGTTATCGCAGAACAGCTAAGAACTCAAGCTGATCATAATTTACTTTTTAACCTAGCCGAAAGAAACGGTGGTAAAATGATCACTCCTTCTGAATTAGACTCTCTTTCAGATACCATCAAGTCAAATTCAGAGATTGTAGCTGTGAGCTACGAAAAGAAGTCATTATCTGATTTAATAAATTATAAATGGCTGCTGTTTTTGATTTTAGGATTACTCTGTTTAGAATGGCTCACGCGAAAGCGCTCCGGGGCTTATTAAGCTGAAACTATATTCACGTTTCCATTAATAGTGAATATTAAAGTTTACGAGTGATAGGAGCACTTGATTTTAAAGCTAATATTCATCGTTGTAAATAAACCGCAATTCTTATTGAAAATGAAACAACCTTTAGTAAAACCCAATGCTGATGCAGACGATAAAGAACTTCAGGAACTTATAAAGTTCTATGATGAAACTTTAGGGTTTTGTCCCAACAGTATAAAAACGATGCACCACCGCCCTAGAATAGCTCATGCTTTTATAGAAATGAATAAGGCGGTCATGGAGAATAAAGGTAGAGTGACTAGCGCCCTTAAAAGACTTATGGCCTACCTAAGCAGCCACACCACTGGCTGCAGGTACTGCGATGTTGCCAATAATAATTTAGTTTCGCTGAACTACACACAAAATGAGAACGTATTAACTAATAACGGCCGCTGGTTTGCTTTTGATGCTGCTGAAAAAGCAGCATTGGATTTAGCCATAGCTAGTTCAACAGTTCCTAATTCTGTAAGTGAAGAAGTAGGAGAAAATCTGAGGAAGTACTGGAATGATGGAGAAATAGTAGAAATGATGGGTGTTATGGCTTTATTCGGCTATCTAAATAGATGGAATGATTCTATGGGAACTCAAATGGAAGATGACGCCATAGCCTCTGGAAAACACTATCTATCTGACAAAACAGATTGGAGTGTAGGAAAGCACAAGTACTAATTAAACCGAACTTATAGAAAAGGCTGAATCAAATGATTCAGCCTTTTTTATTCTCAGTCGGCTTTCTTAAAAACTATATCCTATTTTTAGCACATGACTACGCAGATCACCTCACTTGAAGAATACCACAGAGAATATGCTAAAAGTATCGAGAACCCATCAGCATTCTGGAAGAAAGAAGCAGAGACCTTTCATTGGTTTAAGCCTTTTAATGAAGTCCTAAAATGGAATTTCGAAGAACCAAGTGTCAAGTGGTTTCTTAACGGAAAAACCAATATTACATACAACGCTCTAGATAGACACATCAAAGATAGAGGAGATAAAACAGCTATACTTTGGGAGCCAAACAACCCTGAAGACAACGTTTTGAAGATCAGCTATAAAGAACTGCTAGCAGAAGTCTGTAAATGTGCCAATGCCCTTAAAAACTTAGGCATAAAAAAAGGAGACCGAGTAGTGTTTTACATGCCTATGGTTCCTGAGCTAGCTATAGGTTTGCTCGCCTGCGCTAGAATAGGCGCTGTTCATTCAGTAGTGTTTGCAGGGTTTAGTGCCCAAGCTCTTTCAGACAGAGTAAATGATGCCCAAGCTAAACTGATTATCTGTTCCGATTTTAACCAAAGAGGAACAAAAAAAATCTCTGTAAAAAAGGTAGTAGATGATGCCCTATTACTAGGCTGTGATTCTATAGAAAATATACTTGTTCATAAAAACACAGGCGATTCAGTCTCATGGAATTTCTCAAAGGATAAGTGGTGGCATGAGGAAGTAAACGAGCAGAAGCCTTATTGCAACGCGGAAGAAATGGATAGCGAGGACCTGCTCTTTATCTTATATACTTCTGGCTCTACTGGAAAGCCAAAAGGCGTGGTTCATACCGTAGGTGGCTATATGGTGTATACCTCTTACAGTTTTAGAAATGTATTCCAATACCAAGAAGATGATGTCTACTGGTGTACTGCAGATATCGGCTGGATTACTGGTCACTCCTACATAATTTATGGGCCGTTGGCCAATGGCGCACAAACGCTGATGTTTGAAGGCGTACCGACCTATCCAGATGCATCGAGGTTCTGGCAGGTCTGTGAAAAGCACAAAGTCAATCAATTCTATACTGCGCCCACAGCCATCCGGGCGCTCATGGGACAGGGCAATGCGTTTGCCCAGTAAATCAGATTTATCGACTATCAAGGTACTCGGCTCAGTGGGTGAACCTATTAATGAAGAAGCTTGGCACTGGTATGATAAGCATATAGGAAAAGGAAAGGCGCCCATCGTAGATACCTGGTGGCAGACAGAAACTGGAGGAATACTTATTTCACCATTGCCAGGAATTACAGATACCAAACCTACATATGCCTCCTACCCTCTGCCTGGTATTCAAGCAGTTTTAGTAGATCCAGACGGAAATGAACTGACCGAAAATAATGTTGAAGGATTGTTGTGTATAAAGCACCCTTGGCCTTCTATGATTAGAACTACTTATGGAGATCACGAGCGTTGCAAAACTGTTTACTTTTCAACTTTCAAAGGGATGTATTTTACAGGAGATGGAGCGAGAAAAGACGATGAAGGAAGAATAAGAGTGATAGGTAGGGTTGATGATGTGATTAACGTATCTGGTCATAGAATGGGAACTGCTGAAGTAGAAAACGCGATCAATGAGCATCCTGCCGTAGTAGAATCTGCTATAGTTGGTTACCCTCACGACATTAAGGGTCAGGGAATATACGCCTTCGTTATAACGCAAGGTGTAGCTAAAGACAATGCTACGAGAAAAGAAATTTTAGAAGTCGTTACGCGTGAAATAGGGCCGATAGCCAAACCAGATAAAATTCAGTTCGTGGATGGACTGCCAAAAACACGCTCAGGTAAAATAATGAGACGAATACTTAGGAAAATAGCTTCCAAAGAAACCGACAGTTTGGGAGATATTTCTACTCTTTTAAATCCTGAATGTGTGCAAGAGGTTATGGAAGGAGCTTTTTGATAAAAAACGGCAGATGTGAAACACCCTATTGACCGAAACAGAAGTAAAACATCAAAATTCATATGCATGATAATAAAATTTCCTTGCTAAGCTTATAGTTGTAACATTGTTAAAAATTAGCTTATGCAATATTGTTGAATATATTAAGATGAAAGAAGTTCTTCAAAACAAAAATTTAAGCGTAACTCCTTTACGATTAAATGTTCTCGGTATTATTAATTCTTCATTGAGTGCTTTGTCTGCCCAAGAAATAGGCGAAAAACTGAACGAGTATAATCGAATTACGTTATACAGGACCCTTAAATCCTTTATTTCCTCGGGAATAATTCATGAAATCGCCCTCGCTGGTTTAGATCCTAAGTATGCTTTATGCATAGATGAATGCAGCTCAGAAACGCATAATCATCAACACATTCATTTCAGTTGTACTGAATGTGATAAGGTTTTATGTGTAGAAGCAGAAAGAATGCCCACAATCCAAATTCCTAATTTCAGCATAGAATCCTTAGATATTCAGGCTAAAGGAATCTGTAACAATTGTTCTGAGTAGTTAATTCAACAACGAACGAACAGATAACACTCAACTACTTCAAAAAAAGTATCTTAAAGCCTATTCTCCCGAGCTACAAAATAACATCCTCTCTCTCTTAAAACTACTTACAAGGGACGAATGGTAAGTTTACTGATCTATAAATAATCACAGCATTATAACGATTAACTTTCGGTATGGATTGTTTAATAGTAGAAGGAGGAGGATTTAGAACAGGTTTTACCGCAGGTGTTTTGGACGCTATGTTAGTGAATAAGTACAATCCGTTTAATTCTTATTATGGAATTTCAGGAGGGTCTATCTCACTATCTTATTTTATAAGTGAACCAATACAAGAGCTGCTTTTCTGCACTCCAATTTTTAGCCGACCATCCCACTTTCACTGATTACAAGAGAGCGTTCCAGCCAAAAGGCTATATGGATATTGATTATCTAAAAGAAATCTCCGACAATGATTTTCCTTTTTTAGTAGAAGATGGCCTTAAGAATTTTTCAAATAAATCTTTGAACATCGTAGTGACCAATAAAGACACCGGAAAACCAGAGTACTTGACTCCTCAGAAGGAAGATTGGATAGATTTAGTAGTGGCTTCGTGCTCTTTACCTTTCGTGACCAAAGGCCAGCACATACATGACAAAAGTAACTATTTTGATGGAGGTTGGGGTGATGCGCTGCCAGTTATAGAGGCCTACAAACAGGGAGCTAGAGAGATATTAGTAGTTCGTACTTGGATTTCAGGGATGAAATCTACCCAGAGCTGGGGTGACTATTTTGGAAGTATTTACTATAGATCAAATCCGATTTTATCTGAAATCTTCAATTCTAGCTTTAAAAAGTATAATGAGGCTATAGAATTTATTGAAAACCCACCAGATGATTTAAAAATCACTGAAATAGCTCCTGAAAACCTTCTTTACAGCGGTACCTACTCGTACTCAAACAGCTCTATACTAAGGGATTATAGAAACGGGTTGGATTTGGGTACTCAGTTCTTATCTGAACTTTAATGAACTCAGGGAATTCCTAAAAATTTATGCTGCTGCACACTCATTCTCCATTTGGGGTTAGAGCGGATAAAATTTAAAATCAACCCTTCTGTTTCTTCTCGGTTATCCCATTCTGGCTGAAGAAACAACTGACATTCTTTACTTACTTTTTGAGCATGTTCTTCAGCCCATTGTAAGTCATGCTTTTTAAGCACTATTACTTTTAATTCGTGAGCCTCTTGGTAGAACTCCTCCAAAGGTTTCTTGAACTTCTTAGGACTAAAAGTCACCCAGTCCCAGGAGCCGCTAAGCTTATGAGTCCCGCTAGTCTCTATGTGAGTTCTAATATTTAGCCGTTGCAACGCTGCTGTGAGCTCTGCTAACTGATGCATAGCCGGTTCTCCACCAGTTACTACTACCAAATTAGCTTCGGCTTCTGTAACCCAACCTACCATATCTTCAATAGAGTGATGCGGATGGGCATCTATAGGCCAACTCTCCTTAACATCACACCAAAAACATCCCACATCACACCCGCCTAGACGAATAAAATATGCTGCACATCCAGCGTAGTGCCCTTCTCCCTGCATGGTATAGAAGTGCTCCATTACAGGTAAAGTCGCTGACTTGGATGGACTGTTAATTGAGTTGTTTGTTTTATTAGACATTTTAGAAGACAAAGGTACTTACTCCTACTCTTTTTTTAGAGGAAACTCGAAAGGAAAAAAAATCCGCACCGTGAGTAAATGGAAGAACTCAAAAAAACACGATCAAAACCACCAAGAACGCTTTGTAATCCTCTAGTTCAATGCCACAAATGGGCCAAGGCCCGCCATCGCAATTCTACAGAGTGGTTTTCAATTAAAATGCTGTTAGCTCTCCAAACATGTTCGGTGCGGAAATTTATAAATATTTTAAAATGCTATTATCTAAATATTTAGACTCACCTCAAAAGTAATCTTCTTTGTGTGAAAACAGTATAAGAAAGGTAATCATACTGCCATAACATCTGGTAATGTATTGTTGAAGATTTATCTTTTCTTCATCACTTAGTGATTTATGAGAGTTAACATTCTGTCATTTATTATTCAACTGATGTGCTAAATAGACCCCTTTACTTACACAAGCTTGAATTAAATATCCGCCAGTTGGTGCATTCCAATCTAGCATTTCTCCAATGCAAAAATTGTTCTTTACTTTCTTTAATTCGAAATTGGAGTCCACGGCATTTAAATTGATTCCTCCAGATGTAGATATTGCCTCATCCACGGGGGCCAAATCTATAATTGTCAGAGGAAATTTCTTGATAAATTTGGCCAATACCTCAACGTCCAAAAACTCTTCCTTTGTCAATGTCACCTTTATGATTTCTATTACCGTTCGGGATAGCTTTATTTTTTCTTTTAAAGTAATAGTCGTTTTTGATCTTGATAGAGACAACTTTTCAATTAGAGTTGATAAACTGAGGGTTGGTTTAAAATCAGCATAAACAACCACCTGATTTTCTATAACTAAAGCTTCTTGTATTTCGGGACTTAATCCATAAATAGCATTACCCTCTATCCCGAATTTAGTAATTACCGCTTCACCTTTCTGGACTTTATTCTGTAATGAAATTGAAATGTTTTTTAGTGGTTTTCCCTCATTGTTCTGGATAAACTTTTCGGGCCACTTAATTCTAAAAGCACAATTTGATGATTTAAAAGGCAATGTACTAACGCCTTTTTTATTAAACACATCTAACCAGGAACCGTCTGATCCTGTAACCTTCCAACTTCCACCACCTAAAGCAAAAACAGTATAATCTGCCTTTATAAATTCATTGGAATTGAATTCTAATGAATTTTCTTCACCCCAATCAGAGAAGGTTTTATTAAATTTAAATTTGACGTTTTTCTTTATCAAATATGCTTCTATGCATTTCAAAACTTCAATGGGCTTGATTCCTTTTTCAGGAAAAACCTTTCCACTACTTCCTATAAAAGTTGGAATCCCTATGCCTAAAAGCCATTCTATCAAATCGGTATTGCTAAAGTGATCCAAAGCAATATCTAAAAATGAAGATGGAGTATACTTAGACTTGAAACTAGAGAGTTCTTCAGAATGCGTAAGGTTGAACCCTCCATCTCCGGCTACCAAAAACTTACGCCCAAGAGAAGCCTTTTTTTCATAGATGGTAACATTATAAATATCCGTGTTTAAAAATGCCGCTAGGAACAAACCTGCTGTACCCCCTCCTATGATAGCCAACTCTCTTCTCATGGGTCAAAGATTGTTCTTTTTTAATCACTCACCGTTTTTAGGTGTGGAATTTTCACCTTTCAGGGATTGAAGTCTAAAATGTTGCTTTTTACTTAGGACATAAATCATGAGAAGCTAGTCATATTAGTTTGAACTATCTATTTCTTCTATCATCTTTACAGCCTCCGCTCTAGGAGGATATAATTTTGAAACTATATATCCTGCAATCATGGCTACTGCAAATGATGGAGCTAATACATCAAGTGCTACGAAGTATTCTCCAACACCATCCATTTCTTTAAACACAAAATTGAAAATAATTACTGAAACGAATCCTGCTATCATAGATGCTATGGCTCCTATTTCCGAATAACCTTTCCAGAAAAGAGAAAGAATAACCACAGGACAAAAAGTGGCCGCTATTCCTGACCATCCAAATATAATGACCCAAAAAACTTGCCTATCTGGAGATACATAGTTCATGATCATAGCTATTATTAAAGCAGAAAACGCCATAATGATTGTAGAAACTCTAGAAATCTTAGTTAGGTCTTTATCTTTTAATTGAGGACGAAATATCTTCTGATAGAAGTCACGTGTAATCGCACTTGACGCTAAAATTAAAAGAGAATCGATTGTCGACATTATAGCAGATAAAACAATAGCTATAAAGACAGCTACCAAAAGTGTAGGCAAGAAACTTTCTGTGATCATACTCAATACATCTTCTCCATTATTTCCTAAAATTGCTTCAGGATCATCGCCACTTTTAGTGAAATATAAACGCCCAAGAATACCAATAGTAACTGCAGCCGCATCAGTAAGTAATGTAAAGATAGCAGCTACCCATTTTCCTTTATCAATCTCAGCTACGTCCTTTATAGACATAAATCGAACATATACTTGGGGAGACCCAAGAAATCCCAACCCTATCATCGAGAATCCTAATATTGTGAACAGATTCATCCAAGGATCTGAACTCCTTCCCATTACTTATTTACGTTTTACTGTGACGCCTGTGCCCTCAGTAATTCCAGCACCATGATCCATAGAAAACCAAACTACAATAGGAAGTAGAACTAATCCAAAAAACATAAGTAAACCTTGAAATAGATCTGACCAAACTGCTGCAACAAAACCTCCAATAAAAATGTAAGTTAGAACAATAAAAAACCCTATCAAAGCACCTAATCTATAGTCAATACCCAGCATTGATTTGAATGCAACTCCAGTAACATCAATTTGTGAAGCCACATAAATCACAATGAAAATTACGAGTATAGAGGCGGCTACAATTCGAAGTGTATTGTTAGTAGACTTGAAGTGGCTTTGTAGATAATCAGGAATAGTGATTGCTCCGTAGCTATCTGATCTCTTTTTAAATCGCTTAGCCATAAATTGCCAGGAAATAAAACTCCAAGTAATTCACCAACAACAACCCAGTAACCAGAAAAACCAGCCATAGCTCCCATTCCAGTTAATCCTATTAATAACCAACCGGATTCACCTGTAGCCCTAGCTGAAAATGCCACAGCCCAAAAACCCATATTTTTTCCGCCGACATAGTAATCGCTCATTCCTTTGATTCTGCGAGAAGCTAAAATTCCAATTAGGAATAGTACACCTACATAAAGGGCTAAAACAGATATCTTAATTACAAAATCTTGGTCCATCATAGTGTATAAAATTTGAGTTTAGTTAACTTGACAATCAAAACCACTATTTAAAATACAATTGAACAATGGTGTTACAAGAAATTGCAAATTGGTCATAAATATTGACAAAATTGGAAAATCTTAATAACGACCTCTTCAATTAGTTAATGTACAAGCCTTAAATAACTACCTTTGAAAATCTCTGCGGTTGGAGGTTTCATACCGATTTAATTCACCTATTTGGATATCGACTTATACAGTCACCCATTGAATTTGCAGAAAACAGATGATTACCTATTTTGAATTTTACTGAACAGAACAACGAAACGCATCAATCCATAAACGAATTAGTCACCTCTCTAATTGAAGAGGACAGGACCAAGTACAATCGAATAATTCGTTCATTTAATTTACCAATTAGTGCTTTTGAGTCCTATTGCTCTTGGTCTGAAGAATCCTATACTCGTAACTGTATTGTTGAGAACGAAAAGTTTCAATTGATTCTCCTTTGTTGGGGAGAAGGTCAAAAGAGCCCAATTCATGACCATGGAGGCGAAGAGTGTTGGGTAAAGTTCATTCAAGGTGAATTTAAAGAAACAATTTACAAAGTGAATTCTTCTGGTGAACTCAATACTGTTAAAACATTCATGGCTAAAACTGACGATGTTTCATACATGATTGATTTTATGGGATGTCATTGTTTGGAAAACATATCCGCTGGAAAAAGCATGTCCTTGCATTTATATGCAAAGCCAATCCACAATTGCAATTTGTTTGATGAAAAATCTGGCGAATCCGTTCGAAAAAAACTTTCCTACAATACAATCCCGGAAGAGATGACCGATTTAATATAATACAATTAACATGGCTAGTATAAGTAATGATTTAGTTCTATTTAATGAACTAGTTGAAGTCTTAATAAGTGAAGAAGATAAACATCCAGTTGCCAGTAGAATTGATCCGGATAAACTTTATGACTCAGTTGACCTTTCTTTGAATCCATCTGCTATTGTTGACGATGAGTTTAAAAAAGTCCTGAAGGATGTATTGATTTCTACCCCTAAAACGGCAACAAACTTATTCTTTAACCAACTTTTTGGTGGCAGACAGAGCAAAGCTGTACTAGGCGATTTACTGGCAGTAATGCTCAACAACAGCATGTATACTTACAAAGTAGCTGGACCTCAAGTTGGGATTGAACAGGAAATCATTCGACAATCTTGTAACCTAATAGGATATGGTGACCAAAGTAATGGAACATTTCCTACTGGTGGATCAATGAGCAACTACATGGCTTTGGTTATGGCTCGTGATGCCAAGGATCCAAATTGTAGAACAGACGGTATGTCTAAGCCTATGGTGGTATACACTTCTAAAGAATCACATTATTCGAATGGGAAGAATGCTAGTTTTGCTGGAATTGGCAAAAACAACATTCGATACATTTCGGCTGATTCAAAAGGACGAATGATTCCAGAAAAATTAGAGAAACAAATCATTGTTGATTTAGAAGAAGGACTATTGCCGACATACGTTAATGTTACAGCTGGAACTACAGTATTAGGAGCTTTCGACCCCATTAATAACATAGCTGATATCACCGAAAAATATGGCGTTTGGCTTCATGTTGATGGAGCATATTGCGGAAGTGTAATATTCAGTGATCATTATAAACACCTAGTAACTGGAATTGAAAGATCTAATTCGTTTAGCTACAATGCTCATAAAATGATTGGAACTCCTTTAACTTGTTCTATAATTTTGGTGAATGATAAAAAACACCTTTATGATTCGTTCAGCAATCAAGCTGACTATTTATATCAAACAGACGGTGACGATTTTAATCTTGGTAAGACTTCATTCCAATGTGGAAGAAGGAATGATGCCTTAAAATTTTGGACTCTATGGAAATCTTTAGGGACAAATGGATTAAAACAGATTGTAGACCATCAATTTGAATTAGCTGAGGCAGCTCGAGAATATATTCGAAACAATTCGAATTACACATTGTATAGTTTCGATGATTCTATATCAATCTGCTTTAACTATAAGAATATTGACCCTTCAGCTCTTTGCACCGCGTTATATCAACATCAAATCACAGTAGTAGGATTTGGGTCTTTTGAAGAAGATACTTTTATTCGACTTGTGACTATTAACGCCAATAATGAGAAAAGTGACATTCTAAATTTCTTCAAAATTCTAGAAGAATTTGTAGATAAAACTCCAAACTTGAAGAAAACAGAACGGGGAATTCACGAAGAATCTTAAAAGTTTTTCAAGTATTTAATAACTATACAGTGGCTGAATTAGAAAACTCAAGACTAACGCCAAAAAATTAAAGCGTGATTTTCATGGGGCTATGACTTATAAAATAAATAAGTCAAGATCTGCTGGTAACTTATTCCAAAAACACTTTTGGTGTCAATAGCTTAAATTTCTGTATTCATTTTTTTAATTTCTCAAAAGCCATTATGGTAGCTTTTTCCATTCAATTTCAGCTCTTCTTTTATTTTCAATGGGATTTTCGCACCACTAATCCTGAGTATCTTCATCTTTGTAAAAAACATGTAATTCATCAATTTGTATTAGCGCACTATTTGGATTTGCTTCAACAAGACTTCCCTCACTTATAGCGATGGAACAATAACCTCCATACTTAGATGCATATTTCTCTGGAGAATTATCAAATTCCCTCTCATTTTTAATAGAGAAAAACTGATACGTTACGCCTACATAAGAAGATGTGATCTTTCTCCTATCTTTATCATTCCAATAATCGAGAGATTGCATGAACTTTATTAAAACCCTTATACTTCTCGTTTTATCATTCTCATTTTTCTCAGAAGTATTGACCCAAGAATGTGACACTCTGCGCATTCAGTTAAATACAGAGATTTGGGCAGAAGAAGTGAGCTGGAGTATCACTGATCTGGAAGGCGTGATTTTATACACGGAAACTGAATTTGAAGATGATTCAGTATATCTTACCTCACTATGTATAGAGCCAGGATGCTATATGTTTAACATGTATGACACCTATGGAGATGGTTGGCAAGGCTCGGAGTATCGATTATTTGACACCAACAATGAAGAGATACAAATCGGTGAACTAAGTGATGGTTTTGAAAGCTCAAATTCTTTCAGTTTTAATACTGTTTGCGGCTGCACTGATATCTTGGCTTCTAATTTTGACCCACAAGCCGGCACCAATGATGGGTCTTGTTTTTACTGCGAAGAGAACAACCTCACTTTCCAACTTTCAACTGGTATTTGGGCCGAAGAAATTTCTTGGGACCTAAGTGATTCATTGGGAAATATCTTATACGAAGGCTCAAGTTATCTTGACAACACTATTTACCTGGACTATTTCTGTCTTCCTGGAATCTATACTTTCAACATGGCTGATAGTTATGGTGATGGTTGGCAATCAGGTCGTATAAAAGTAACGGTTGATGGAGTAAGTACCAACTATGGTATGCTTAGTCAATACGATGCTGTTGGTGCGGTCAATGGTGATTGCGCTGTTCCAGGATGCCTAGAACCTACAGCCGCTAATTATAATCCAATAGCCAATTACAATGATGGAAGCTGCTCATTAGTTTCAGATAATGTGTCACTTCTTGGACACTGGTCGAAAGATTCACTTGTTCTTAATAGTCTAGGTGGCAGTTATACGGAAGTATACGGGACAGTCATTAACGATAGGGAATATGGAATTATTGGTTCTACTGCAGGTACTCACATTGTAGATGTAACAACGCCAGAATTGAGCTCAGAAGTTGTCTTTATACCAGGTGCCGTCAACGGGACCTCTGTCGTTCACAGAGATTACCACACCCACAATAACTTTCTATATACGGTATGTGATCAGGGGTCGAGTACACTTCAAATAATTGACATCAGTAACCTTCCAGAATCGGCAACAGTGGTATACGACTCTGACGAATTATTCTCTAGAACACATAACATTTTCATTGATACTTTAACGAGTAAGCTTTATGCAGTATCGGCAAGCGGAAACTTATTCTCTTCACCTCTTCTTGTCTATGATATTTCCAATGAGACAAATCCAGTCCTTCTCCATGACATGGACAGCGACTTCACAAGTTCACATGATATCTATGTTGAAAATGATACGGCATTTGTTAATGCTGCTGGATTAGGTCTGTTAGTCTATGATTTTAGTGGCGCAGAGCCACAGATAATTGGAGCATTGGATGATTACCCATCTCAAGGGATAAACCATTCTGGCTGGCTAGACAACGAACGAGATGTTTACGTTTTTGCAGATGAAAATCATGGCTTTGATTTAAAAGTATGCGATGTTTCTGACTTGACAGATATCACTATTGAAAATACATTCAATAGTGGTGTAGACCCTCAATCTATACCTCATAACCTGATTATTCGAGATAATTACGCCTTCATTTCGTACTATCATGATGGCTTACAAATATTCGACATCTCAGACCCAACAACTCCAATAAAATCTGGATACTATGACACTTACCTCCCTAATTCTCACCAAGGATATGCAGGAGCATGGGGGATTTACACCGACCTCCCTTCCGGAAACATCTTAGTTTCAGATGTAATGACAGGCTTATATGTTCTTAAATTCGAACCTCAACAATTAACTATTTGTGAGGGAGATAGTGTTTTAGTCAATGGAGATTACGAATCTACTTCAGGTGTTTATATAACAACAGTTTCTGACTCAACCTACATTGAAGATATTCTAGTAACGGAATTAGAATTACTTTCAAATTCATATTCCCTCGAGACTTTGAACCTTACTGCTGGTGATAGTGTTCTAATTGGCTTGGAGTATTACTCGCAGGATGGCATATACTCCTACTCCATAGAAAATAGTGTGGGCTGTGATAGTATAATCACATTAGACTTAACGATAAATGGATCAATGAAATGAATTTCAGTAAAGGTCTTAGCCTTTATCCAAATCCATTTTCAAGTTCCACACTGTTTAAGTTTGAAAATCCTGAGCAATCACAATTTTCCTTGGAAGTCTATAACACCCAAGGTGCAATCGTTCGAACGACATCTGATATAAGAAGTGATGAATTTATTTTTCAGAAAGAAGATTTAAGCACAGGAATTTATTTTTTCCACCTTTATTTATTGAGTGGCATGCTGCAAGAAACATTAAGGTGGAATAACGATAAAACAAAAACATTTTTCTACTCCGCCACCTCTCCAAACAAATCATAGAAATCTGCGGAAGTAATCTTAATATTTACAAAGTCTCCGATACGTACATACTCATTTTCTGAGGAGATTCTAACTTCGTTGTCTACTTCAGGTGAATCGTATTCGGTTCTTCCTATGAACTCTCCTCCTTCTACCTTATCTATCAATACTTTTAGTGTTTTACCCACTAAGGTTTGATTCTTATTGTAGCTAATTTGGCTTTGCAAGGCCATTATTTCTTCAGCTCTAGCGTGCTTTACTTCTTCTGGAACATCGTCTTCCAATGTAAAGGCATGTGTATTTTCTTCATGAGAATAGGTGAAGATTCCCAATCTTTCGAACTGCATTTCTTCTACCCAATCTCTCATTTCTTCGAAGTCTTCTTGGGTTTCTCCAGGATAACCTGCGATTAGCGTAGTTCTAATAGCTATTTCAGGAGAAATCTCTCTGATGGCCCTAATGAGTTCTGTCGTTTTTTCTCTAGTTATTCCTCTTCGCATAGACTTCAGCATTTTAGTAGAACCATGCTGAAGTGGTATATCTAAATAGTTAGCTACATTCGGGTGATTCTTTATAGTATCTATCACTTCCATAGGAAAACCTGAAGGGTATGCATAATGCAGTCTTACCCACTCAATTCCTTCTACATCTGCTAACTTATTTACTAGCTCGTCTAAGTTTCTCTTTTTATAAATATCTAATCCGTAATAGGTCAAGTCTTGAGCTATCAAAAGCAGCTCTTTAACTCCTTTAGCCGCCAACCCTTCTGCCTGAGTTACCAACTGTTCCATGGGCGTGCTTCTGTGTTTACCTCTCATAAGAGGAATAGCACAGAAAGAACAGGGTCTATCACATCCTTCAGCTATTTTTAGATACGCAAAATGACTAGGTGTGGTCAACAGACGCTCACCCAGGAGTTCACTTTTATAGTCTGCTTTTAGTGTTTTTAATAACCGAGGTAAATCTCTAGTTCCGAAGAACGAATCTACCTGGGGAATTTCTTTTCCTAAATCTCCTCCATACCTTTGAGAAAGGCATCCTGTGACATAAAGTTTATCTACCTTACCCTGATCTTTAGCATCTGCATACTGAAGAATCATGTCTATAGATTCTTGTTTGGCACTTTCTATAAATCCACAGGTATTGATAATGACTATTTCAGCATCTGAATTTTCTTCCTCATGTTTTACCTCAAACTCATTAGCCTTTAACTGAGCCATAAGCACCTCAGAATCATATATATTCTTAGCACAACCTAGAGTCACTACGTTGACCTTATTTTTCTTAAGAGTTCTAGCTTTCATGAGTTCTTATTTTCCGAAAAGAGAGTCTACAAATTCTGTTCTATTAAACACTTGGAGGTCGTCTATACCTTCACCCACACCTATGTAACGCACAGGTATTTTGAATGTATCCGATATCCCTATAACTACACCACCTTTGGCTGTTCCGTCTATTTTAGTCAATGCTAAAGATGAGACTTCTGTAGCTAAAGTAAACTGCTTGGCCTGTTCTACAGCATTCTGACCAGTAGAACCATCTAATACTAATATTACATCATGTGGAGCATCCGGAACTAACTTTCTGCGTTACACGCTTGATTTTAGTGAGCTCGTTCATTAAGTTCACTTTATTATGCAGTCTACCGGCTGTATCTATTATTACTATATCTGCTCCCTGTGCTTTTGCGCTTTCTAATGTATCATAGGCTACACTTGCAGGATCAGCATTCATACCTTGCTCTACTATATCCACTTCTGCTACGGTCTGCCCAGATTTTTAATTGTTCCACAGCTGCTGCTCTAAATGTGTCTGCTGCTCCTAGAACTACTTTCTTTCCTCTTGACTTAAACTGATAGGCTAGTTTACCTATGGTCGTGGTTTTACCTACTCCATTCACTCCTACTACCATTACTACGTATGGATTTCCATCTTTAGTTTCCGGTATAATAAAATCATCTTGGTTTAGTGCGTTAGATTCTTCTAAAAGAGCTGCTACTTCTTCTTTTAATATCCCATCTAACTCTGAAGTACTGGTGTATTTATCTTTTTTTACTCTTTCTTCGATTCGTTTTATAATCTTTAGAGTCGTGTCTACTCCTACATCACTAGTTACAAGAACTTCCTCTAAATTATCTAGAACTTCTACATCTACTGTGTTTTTACCCGCTACTGCTTTGGTCAGTTTCGAAAAGACACTTTGTTTTGTTTTTTCTAATCCTTTATCGAGATTTTCTTTATTCTCTTTTTTCTTAAAGAATGAGAACATGTGCGATTTTTTAGAGTAAATAAAAAGGGCTCTTGCGAATATAGCAAAAGCCCTCTCAAAAAATATCTTTTATTTGAAATTAAGAATTGGCTGCGAACCACTCTTTTACTTCAACATTTAAAACGATAGCAGACCTAAAGCCATAAGCTCCAGTGTCAGCATTTTTAATCATTTTAATAACTCTGGTGTGTTGCTTACCTCCACCTTTCTGCAATGATGCTACTGTCTTCTTAGCCATGTCTTATTATTTTATCTCCTTGTGCACAGTGTGCTTTCTAAGGATTGGGTTGTACTTTTTTACCTCCATTCTTTCTGGAGTGTTCTTTCTGTTCTTCGTAGTAATATAACGAGAAGTTCCTGGTTGTCCAGATTCCTTGTGCTCTGTGCACTCTAAGATAACCTGTATTCTATTTCCTTTACTTTTTTTTGCCATAACGTGCTTTTCGGGTCGGCAAAGATACTACTTTATTCGCTATATAACCAAACCTTTCTTAGTCAAATTTAAGCTGTGTATTTTAAACCATCATTTGTTCAGAAAACCTTACACAAAAAATAGTCTAAACGGCACGATCAATTAAATTTGATAGATTGAGATCATCGTTAACTCGCTTCAGAAATGGCTAGAAGAAAACCAGTGTTAAAGAACAAGAACAAATCAGCTGACCCAGCTATTAAGTCTACTTCTAAAACTAAAAAAGTGAAAGCTACTCCAAGTACTAAAGGCCCTAACGCAATAACTAACGTTAATGGCTGATTCACGCACTCCTAAAGTTTTAGGGCTTGGATTAATTATGACTTCGTTATTTCTGCTGGTTTCTGCGGTTAGTCATTACTTTTCCTATGCGCATGATGCAGTTCTAATGGAAGGAACTGTTGAGTTCTCGTTAGACAATGCCGCTAGACAATATCAAAACTATCTAGGTAAGCTTGGTGCATTGGTAGGAGACTTTTTCGTAAAAAAAGGATTTGGTTTCGCTGTTTTCATTCCTATTGCACTCTTGGGCGCTTGGGGTGCTAAAGTGCTAAAACCTGCACTTACTTTTAAAATGTATTCTCTGTGGATTAAGGGAGCTTTTCTATCATTCTGGATTTGCATAGCGGCCTCTTTTCCATTCCTATCTGAAGTTTTAATGCCTAGTGGAGATACCATTATTCAGGACTCGCAACTTTTGGGTGGTGGTGTCGGTTTTGGCTTAAGTCTTTGGTTAAAAAACATTATGGGGACTCTAGGCACGGCACTTTTGCTGTTACTCTCTATGGGTGTTTTCTTAATCGTTAGTTATGATGGTCTCTTAGACTAATTGGTTCGTTTTTCTGCGTTGCAACGCGGAAATTCCGGACCAGCGTATGATGACACAGAAGAGACTAATTCTTCAAACTCTTTAAGAAGTAGAAATCTGATCGATGAGAACACAGAAGAAGTAAGTACTGAGTCGGATTTAATAGATGACATCTTAGCAGAAAACGAGGACCCTGATGAATTAGACAATCTCATAAATGACATAAGTTCTGATGATACAGAAGAAACACCTGAATCGGAAACCACTATAGAGCCAGAATTAGCTTCTGTTGCGGAAGAGAAGAAAGAAGATGATTTCGAAACAGTAACAAAACCTTTAGCTTCAACGACTTCTGAGACAGATTCAGAATTAGACGTAGAAATAGCTATTGAGCGAGAAGAGGTGATATTATCTGAAGTACAAATAGACAAAAAGGTTCAGGAGTTTGGAGAATACGACCCTAAACTTGACTTAAGTCGATATGAACTACCTAGCATCGATATTCTTGCAGAGCATGGTTCTAGTCAGGTCCAAATAAATAAGGAGGAGCTAGAGGTAAACAAAAATAAAATTGTAGAGACACTTAATAATTATAAAATAGAAATCTCCAAGATTAAAGCTACCATAGGGCCTACAGTAACTCTCTATGAAATTATCCCTGCACCTGGGGTGAGAATAAGTAAGATTAAAAATCTAGAAGATGATATCGCTTTAAGTTTAGCTGCCTTAGGAATTAGAATCATAGCTCCTATCCCCTGGTAAAGGAACCATAGGAATAGAGGTTCCAAACTCTGACCCTCAAATAGTTTCTATGAAGAAACTTATAGCATCAGACAAGTTCCAAAACTCAAAAATGGAACTTCCAATAGCGTTAGGTAAAACTATTTCTAACGAATCATTAATTGCAGATCTTACCTAAGATGCCTCACCTATTAATGGCCGGTGCTACGGGCCAGGGTAAATCTGTAGGACTTAATGCTATTCTAGTATCTCTCCTTTATAAAAAACATCCTGCTCAGATTAAGTTTGTTTTAGTAGACCCTAAGAAAGTAGAGCTTACACTATTTAATAAAATCGAAAGACACTACTTAGCTAAACTTCCGGATGAAGAAGAAGCTATTATTACAGATGTAAGCAAGGTGGTGAAAACCCTTAACTCTTTATGTATAGAAATGGATCAGCGTTATGAGCTTCTCAAAAACGCCATGGTTAGAAATATTAAGGAGTACAATGTTAAGTTCGTTCAGCGTAAGCTAAATCCTGAAAACGGACATAAGTACATGCCTTATATCGTGCTGGTAGTAGATGAGTTTGCCGATTTAATTATGACTGCTGGTAAGGAAGTAGAAACTCCCATAGCGCGTTTAGCTCAGCTAGCTCGAGCTATAGGTATTCATTTAATCATAGCTACTCAAAGACCATCTGTAAATATTATAACAGGAACAATAAAAGCTAATTTTCCAACTAGAATAGCCTTTAGAGTTACCTCTAAAATAGATTCTAGAACAATTTTGGATTCCTCAGGAGCAGACCAGCTAATAGGGCGTGGAGATATGCTTTACTCTACAGGAAGCGAATTAATACGTCTTCAGTGTGGTTTTGTGGATACTCCTGAAGTAGATGAAATATGCGACTTTATCGGTAGCCAGCAAGGCTATCCTACTGCTTTTATTCTTCCTGAATTTATAGATGAAAATGCGGCAGAAGTTGGGACTATGGCCGCGGAAGACAGAGACTCTATGTTTGACGAAGCTGCTCGATTGATAGTAATGCATCAGCAGGGTTCTACTTCTCTTATTCAAAGAAAACTAAAGCTAGGGTACAACCGAGCAGGAAGAATAATAGATCAATTAGAAGCTGCAGGAATAGTCGGCCCTTTCGAAGGAAGTAAAGCCCGAAAAGTATTAGTGCCAGACGACTATAGTTTGGAACAGTTATTGGGTAATAATTAGAAATTAAGAAAAAATGAACATGTTTAAAGGAATACTATTCTCTGCTTCTGTACTCATAGGAGGTATAGTTATGGCTCAAGACGCTAAAGCGGTTCTAGATAAAGTTAGCAAGAACGTAAAAGGATATTCTGCCATGTATGTAGAGTACGAAATGCAACTGAATGATGAGAAAGCAGGAGGAGCTATAGCCAGTGAACAAGGGAAGGCATGGATAAATGGAGAAAAGTTCAAAATAGAAACTCCTGACTTCCATATTTATACTGATGGGAATGCATTTTGGGCTTATTCTAAAGCTGACAATGCTTGCACTATTAATGACTATGCCGAAATACAGGAAGACAAAGGATTCAGTCCCTCAGACTTATTTACTATATGGGAAACAGGATTTAAACACGAACATAAAGGAGTGAAAAGTGGATTAACTCAAATCAACCTCTACCCTACTGATAGCGAAAATCCTTTTCACACTATTGTCATGTACATAGACGAGAGAACTTCTCAAATTAAGAAAGCTCAAATGAAAAGCAGGGATGGACAGGAAATGATTTATAACATAAAAACATTCACTCCTAACCCTGACATTACAGAGAATACTTTCAAGTTTAGTTCATTAGATTATCCGGGGGTAGAGATTGACGATCAACGGTTTTAATAGAATTAACCGTTATCAGGATAAAGATAAAAAAAGGCTTTCAAATTTGAAAGCCTTTTTTTCTGGTTATGAACTGGTTGGGTTATTCAAATAACTTTATACCTTAAGCCCTACTATACTGACATCGTCTATTTGCTCACATTCTCCTCTCCAGTTGTTAAAGACACCCAGTATAACTTCTTTTTGTATCTCCATTGATTTTCTGCTGTTTTCGAGAAGCATTTCATAAAAATTAGCCCCTAAGAACTTTTTATTTTTAGGCCCTCCAAATTGATCCCTAAATCCATCACTGAATGAGTACATGATATCTTCTGGTTCAAGAAGTACTGTTTGGCAATTATAGGTCCTATTTGGATCGTAATGAGCTCCCCCTACAGGATATTTATCTCCCTTAAGAGCTATGGTTTGTCTGTTCCTTACTATGAGCGAATTTTGATTGGCTCCTGCAAACTGTAATGTTAAATTCTCTCGATCCAAAAGTGCTATAGATACTGCCATTCCATCATCCAAATTTTCTTCTTTCTCCTGCTGCAATAGATTTATCAGCTTTTTATTGGTTAGATTTAAGATCTCATTTGGCCTTGTAATCCCATAATTAACCACAATCTCATTGAATATAGTATTTCCCAGCACAGACATCATAGCGCCCGGTACTCCGTGACCTGTGCAATCTGCATGAATCAGTACATACTTCTCAGTGCCTTTCACCTTATGATGCCAGTAGAAATCCCCACTCACAGTATCTTTGGGTAGGTTAATAATAAAGAAGTCGCTAAAATCGTTTTTAAGCTTTTTATTATCTGGCCATAGAGCTTTCTGAATTCTTCTAGCATAATTAATGCTGCTATTTATCTCCTGCTGTCTATAGCTAGCCTGCTTTGATTTCTCAAACTCAAACTCATTTTGCTTTTTCTCTACAGCTATTACTTTAGCTATAAATCGAAACACAACCAATCCTATAAGAAGATAAAAAACCACACCATACATGGCATCACTAACTAGCGATGCTCTTGAGCTAAGTAAAAACTCATTAAAAGGCATGTCCATTTCTAACGCACCGATCACTCTGCCATCTGGTGTTCGAATTGGAGAAATAACCGATAACCATTTGCCATTTGTAGTTTCATGTCCCTCTAATTGACCTCCAATATGGTACAAATTTTGAAATTCTTCAGAAAATCCTGGATAATCATGTCTGAAATATGGACTTTCATTTGAGGTTAATCCAAATTCATACCCTCCAGTACTATTATTCTTGTGGACAGGGCAATGGCAGCTCAACTAAATGATTATTCTCAAAACCCTATAATACTAGCAGCTGCAGTTGAATATAACTCAGGCTGATTATCTCTTTGAATTTGGTCTTTATTGGGATTAGAAAGCATTATGAATTCTAATTCAACAGGGTCGATTCCTGAAACAAGAGCATTAGACACAGCCTGTAGCTTACTCATCTCTATAGCCTTTGCTTGATCTATACTATTGAAGTAATTAAAACCAATGAAGTAAGACGTAAGAAACACTAGCCCTAAAAAAATGACTACAAATACTTTTCCAGAACTGAGGATGAAAGTGGGTTTCATATAAGTGATGCTAATAAATTTGGCACCTTTATCTTACTCTTAAACCATCTTAAAGGTTACATAATCACTTTTTCTCTTTAAGCTCAAAGTCTTCAAAATACAACATGTGAATGCCGTGATTCTCAAATCCGGAATCTGGACCAACAGCTTGAAAATTGAATACTAAATCAACTAAGTCATCAGTGTTCATCTCACCAAAGTAGAATGGGAAGTCCAAGCCGTAATCAATTAAGCCTCTCCCATAGTAAAGCATTATATCATGGCCAAGAACGCTATATTCATCTATAACCTCATTGTATTCAATAGAGTACAACTCCTGAAACTCTATCATTTCTTCAGAATTATAATTATTCGTGAATGACGAAGGAATATGCACGTTAAACCTATTTCTAACTGAGGCGTCCACATAATCATTATCAATCCATTTATCTGTTAAGTAGATAGTTAAATTCTGGTCTTCGCTTATAAATGGCAGGATATTTACCAATGTCCCTAAAGAAATTTTCTCCTCCGAAGGCATTACCAATATATTCTCCCTAGAGTCAGACATAGCTGCTTTTAAACTAGCCACAGTGAGCTTATCCACCTCTATTTCACTCAGCTTTCTCTTCTCCATCTCTGTGCTGTCAGCTAGATTCGAATAATACTCTCTTTTAAATACTTGAATGTTTCTTTTATCCTTCAACCATTTAGTATTAACTAGTATTACGTTTGGGTTAGTACCAAGATGAGCTATGTACTTCCCTGCTTCTCCCATCATCGTACTTCCAGCTGGAGTCACCTTACTCACATGAGAGTTACTTAATAATATCTTTCCGCTTTGTGGAGTAGGACAAACTACATGAGCATCACTTCCCGAGGCTATTTCGATCACCCTAGCTAAAGATTCTTTTTGGAATGGCCCTATAAACAAATCTATTTGGTGAAGCTTTTCATCACTAGCCAACAGCTTAACCTCTTCTTTATCATCAGTAATATTAAGAACATGTAAGTTCATGGCAAGCCCATCTTCTTTAAGCTTCTGTGCGGCTAAGAAACTTCCTCTATAAAAGCTCAGCGCTACATTCTGAATTCTCATTTCTTTACTGGACAGTTTATCTTCACCTAACCTGCTAGAGTACAACGGCAAAGCTAAAGCCACATTGTATTCAGCTCTAAAAGGATTATCTCCTTTCATTTTTGGTTTCCACGAGTTAATGACATCATTAACAGAGCTTTTCTCTTTATTATTCGCTTCATCAAGTGAAATAGGGATATTAATTACTTGTCCAGCTTTTAACCCTTCTGGCAGGCCGTCATTTATATCTAATATGCCCTTAATCTTTACGGCATACTTTTTACTCACTCCATACAGGGTTTCTCCAATTAGAACTTGATGTGTTTTCCATTTAGATATACTGAAATTAACAGGCGGAGCTACGCTTACCACTGAGTTCACGTCATTAACTGGGATTTTTAGTTCATTCCCTTTTTTTATTCCCGAGTTAGCTTCATGGTTTAACTCTAGAACATCGTTTATATCTACAGTATATCTTCTGCATATAGAGAATAAGGTCTCTTTTTTCAATACTCTGTGAATTAAAAATCCATCCTCTATTCTTATCGGATTGGTTATTTCTCCGGGCTTAATGTTTCGACTAACAGGTATATATATAGTCTGGCCTACATTTAACCCTCCAGTTAGGAGCTCCTCATTATAACTTCTAATAATTTCCTCATCAGAATCATAGAGCGTAGCTATGGCATATAGAGTTGGAAGCCACAACTTCATGGCCTTGGGTATTTTTCGCCTTCTTTTTCTACTATAGTAAAGCTTTGACTATAGCTAATAATCGACAAAAACAAAAGAGAGAAGCTCACTAAAATATTCTTAATACACCTCTTCCACCAGAGCGAAGATAATTTAGAACAGGGTTAGTGCTATTTGTAACTATTCCCACTCAATAGTAGCAGGTGGCTTAGAACTAATATCATATACTACTCTATTAATTCCTTTAACTTTATTAATAATAGAATTACTCACCTCTGCTAAAAACTCAAAAGGAAGATGACACCAATCAGCAGTCATTCCATCGGTAGAAGAAACCGCCCTTAGAGCCACAGCTTGCTCATAAGTTCTTTCATCACCCATAACGCCTACGGTTTGCACTGGTAGGAGAATAGTTCCTGCCTGCCATACTTCATCATATAAATTATGCTCTTTCAAGAGAGAAATCCACACATAATCAGCCTCTTGAAGAAGCCTTACTTTTTCAGGAGTAATATCTCCCAAAATCCGAATAGCCAAGCCTGGGCCTGGAAAAGGATGTCTTCCTAAGATAGAATGATTAATTCCAAGTGCTTTTCCTACTCTTCTCACTTCATCCTTAAATAGAAGCCTCAAAGGTTCCACTACTTCTAACTTCATGAAGTCTGGCAGACCTCCCACATTATGGTGAGATTTAATTTTAGAGAAGGACCTCCTGTTCCACTTACAGATTCTATTACATCCGGATATATAGTTCCTTGTGCGAGCCATTTTACATTTTCTATGCTTTTTATCTCGGCATCGAAAACATCAATAAATACTTTACCTATAGCTTTTCTCTTAGCTTCTGGATCTGAAAGTCCTTTTAACTCGCTATAAAATGCCTCCGAAGCATCCACTCCTTTTACATTTAAACCCATGTGCTTATAACTCTCCAGCACTTCATCGTATTCGTTTTTTCTTAGGAGTCCATTATTTACGAATACACAGTAAAGATTGTCTCCTATGGCGCGTTGCAATAAAACTGCTGCCACCGAGCTATCTACTCCACCACTTAATCCTAGGACTACTTTATCATTCCCGGTTTTGCTACAATATTTAAAAAGCCAGAAGCATCTACAAAAGAATTATCTATACGGTTGGTATAATGCTGTTCTTCACCATTAAAATTCTCTATGAGTTTTTTCCCATCTGAAGTGTGGTACACTTCAGGATGAAACTGTATCCCATAAGTTTTCTCATTGTTAAATGCATAGCCAGCATTTTCTACAGAAGAAGTACTGCATATAAGAGTAGTGTCTGAAGGAAGTTCTTTAATAGAATCTCCATGACTCATCCACACTTGAGTAGGTGCATCTATCCCTTCTAATAACTCATTAGAATTATTAACAGATTCAAGCATAGCCCTTCCATACTCTCTGGTTTCACTTGCATCTACTCTCCCTCCATTTGACTGCGCCAAATATTGAGCTCCATAGCACACTCCTAGAAGTGGATACTTCCCACGAATCTCAGAAAGATCAGGCCTCGGAGCATCTTCTTGCCTAACCGAAAACGGACTCCCCGAAAGAATGACTCCTTTTACGTGGTCTCCAAGAGGTGGGATTTTATTCCAAGGGTGAATCTCGGAATACACATTTAACTCTCTTACTCTTCTAGCTATAAGCTGAGTATATTGGCTTCCAAAGTCCAATATTAGTATCATTTCTTCCATGATACAAAGGTAGTTTCACCTAGTTCTAAAACCATCAGAAATAAATTTAATTTTTCACACAGTTTTGCCATTTTGTCCACGTAGTTTTGTCCCATGATTTTAGCTAATTTATCAGATAGAAATATTATTCTCGGGAGCGGCTCACCTAGAAGAAAATTACTATTAGAAGGTTTGGGTATCTGCTTTTCAGTAAGAACCAAAAATGTGGAGGAGGTCTATGATGAAAAATTGCAACGCGAAGAAGTTCCTAGATTTTTATCAGAACTAAAGGCAAACTCATTCGAACACGACCTTAATCCCTGCGGATTTGTTAATTACTAGTGACACCACAGTCTGTTTAAATAACGCCATTCTTAACAAGCCTAAAGACCTCAATGAAGCCAAACTCATGCTTCAAACACTATCTGGTAAAACTCACACCGTGATAACAGCAGTTACGATTACCGATACAGAAAAATGCGTAACCTTCATGATGAAACTGAAGTTACTTTCAGAGAATTGTCTGGGGAGGAGATAGATTATTACGTAGAAAAATTTAAGCCTCTGGATAAAGCAGGTGCATACGGAGCCCAAGAGTTTATGGGCTATATAGCTATAGAAAAGTTGGAAGGATCTTATTTTAACGTGATGGGATTACCGGTTCACAGAGTTTTTGAGGAATTAAGTAACTGGTAGGTGCAGAATAGTGATTTTATAAGATTGTTATCAGCTGCACTTTTAAGAAAAACTGATTTTGAAGAATTTAGAAAAATTAAGTAAAGAGTAATCTTAGGTCTAGGCTGGTTTCCATAGCCTGTATTTTCTCTATAACCTTTATAGAATTGATTACGATTTCGAGTCGTTTTTTCCTCAGGGAGACCCTGAAACTGAATTCTACAAAGACTTTAGAGATAAATTCGAAACAGATAACGACTTTATAGTTGTCGCCTTAGAAAATGAGAAAGGCATATTCCAAAAGGACTTCTTGCTAAGAGCTGATTCTCTTACTGAAGAGTTAAAGAAGTTACCAAATGTAGAAGAGGTTATTTCTCCTACTCAAATAAAAGAACCTATAAAAACTGCTTTCGGTTTTATTCAAGCGCCTCTGATGAGAATAGACAATCCGGAGGTGTATTCTTACGATTCTCTAAAAATATTCGAAAGACCTGAATTAGTAGGCTCTCTTTTTTCAAAAAACGGAAAGGCCATTATGCTTCAGGTAATTCATACTAAATTTCTTTCTAAACAGCTCTGTGATAGTCTAAGCCATGATGTTACTGACTTGATAGCCGAGTATTCTTTCAATGAATCACACGCTGTAGGGCGGGCCATAGGTCAGGTCTACTACATAGGTCTTATGCAAAGAGAGACTATTACATTCGTAGTTCTTTCTGTGATTCTTATTATAGTGTTTTTATTCATTGCGTTTAGAAGTTGGTGGGGAATATGGGTTCCTATTACCGTGGTTCTTTTAGCTATAGTTTGGGTTCTTGGATTAATGCAAGTCACCGGTAAGGAAATAGACTTAATGGTGATGATTCTGCCTACTATATTATTCGTAGTAGGCATGAGTGATGTAGTTCATATTCTAAGTAAGTATTTCGATGAACTCAGACTAGGAACTGAAAAATACCTGCACTTAAAATTGCTTTTAAGGAAATCGGACTTGCAACTCTTCTTACTTCGATAACTACTGCTATTGGGTTCCTTACGCTATTAACCGCAAGCATAGACCCTATCTGTGATTTCGGATTATACTCAGCAACTGGAGTGATTTTAGCGTTCATATTAGCGTACACTTTATTGCCTGCCGTTTTGGTCTTAACTCCTGCTCCTAAGGTAAACAACAACGTCTACTCGAGTACTTTCTGGACTAAACACCTACACAGAGCATTTGGTTTTTTGCTACGTAATAAAGGTACTGTTATAGTTTTAAGCATCATACTAGTTATAGTGAGCTCTCTGGGAATGAGTAAAATTACGGTGAATAATTTTCTGTTAGAAGACCTTAGTGACTCTGATCCTTTTAAGCAGGAGTTTGATTACTTCGAAGATGCTTTTGCTGGAGCTAGACCATTCGAGATGGCCTTAGAGTTTAAAGAAAATGCTTCTCCATGGGAACTTCAGTCTTTACTTTACCAGGAGAAATTAGATGATTATTTAAAGAATACTTATGGAGCAGGAAACCTCATGTCTCCTGTGGCCATAGTAAAAGGCGCTAACAGATCTCTTAATGGCGGTAAAAAGGAGTTCTATAAAATACCCGAAGATGAGGCTGGATTAAAAAAAATAACTAAAAACTTAGGCAAGTTCGGTTCTGATAAATTCATAGCCCTTTTTTATTATGATGAGCTAGAGTCTCTTCATGATATTTATAAAGACAGCTCGGATATAGACAGCACGCTATTCGAAGGCTCAAAGAAAAAGTGGGGAAGGATTAATGGTAAGGTTCCTGATCTAGGTAGTACGATCTTCTTTGAGAAAGAAGATAGCTTAAACATCTTTTTAACTTCTGAATTTAGACAACCCCTATTTCGATGCCAGAATAACGGGGACAGCACGGCTAATCGACTTAAATAACAGAACCTTAGCCACGAATTGCTAGGCGGGTTGGCCATCGCGTTTGCGGTGATTGCTTTAATTGTAGGGTTTATGTTTAAGTCTATAAAAATGATTTTTATTTCGCTTATTCCTAACATATTCCCGCTGTTAATGATAGCTGGAGTTATGGGATGGTCGGGCATAGGACTAAAAGTAAGTACTTCTATCATTTTTACTATAGCATTCGGAATAGCCGTAGATGACACCATTCATTTCCTTACTAAACTCAGGCTAGAATTGGCCAAGGGGAAAAGTCTGCCTTATGCTATCAAAAGGACGTTTATAGGTACAGGAAAAGCCATTATAGTCACTAGCCTTATCTTATGCGGTGGGTTTCTAACACTTATAGGTTCTGACTTTTTAAGCGTGTTTTATATTGGTCTTTTAATCAGTATCACTCTTCTTATGGCTGTGCTGGCAGATTTGTTTTTGCTTCCGCTACTCATATTTTGGTTCTATGGTAAGAGCCACAAAAAAATTCAATCTTAATTTAGACTCCTTTCCCATTCATAGACATCTACTTGAAAATGTTTAATTTCAATAGCAGAACTCGAACGATTCCATATATGTGAAGAAATACGGTCGTTTTGGTTTCTAATGGATGGAGCGCTGTACCTAAATGTTTCTGTAACCCACTCACCTTTTTTTGCTGCCTTTAAATCGAACCCAGCGTATCCATAAGTTCCATTACTTCTTTTTATAAAACTGGACAACAAAGGAAAACCATTATCTGGAATATCAGAAGAATATCTGTAAGTAACCCTATACTCTAGAAAGAGTGATCAGCATCTGTTACATCTGACACACTATGCTCCAAGCTGAAAGCCCATTGTTCAGTGCTATCTATAAAAAACAGAGGCACCTTATTTTTATTTACAATTTTCGGCGAACTGATTTGCTCAGGTAGATTAGAGAAATCTATAGTTAACCAGTCTTTTCTTTTAAACTCTTCTATCATTCCTATTCCACCAGAAAAATCAGACTCATAATCGAGTAGCTATTCTATCTTCAATACTTACTGTAGTTTTAAGAAAGACTTTTTGGTAATACTCTTTAGTCATTCTAAAATCGTGAAGTATGTAACTTCTAAACTGCCACCATTGGAATGATTGAGGACTAGACAAAGCCCTACAAACATTAATGAGCCGCACTTTACAACATGTTTTGTGTTAGCTAAAGACTTAAAAAAATAACCTAAGGAAATAGCCAACAGGGGATAGAGCGTAATGATAGGTCTGCAGGAATAACTAGAGCCATACCACCATTCTGTCCACGAACTCATTAGATAAAACGAGAGTAAAAAGTAAATGAAAGATGGCCAAAATAACTTCTTATTCTCTCTATACATCCAAATAAATCCGAATAACGAAAGAATCATTACTGGAGTATAGATCAGCCATCCTTTCTTAAAACTGAACAGCACCTCTGTTACATAGGGATTAGACCAATCTAAACCAACTCCAGGGTTATTATAGGAGTCATAAATGAATTGCCCTGTTAACTGATGCCAGTAGAACATCTGGGGCAAACAAAAATCAACACACCTATAGCGATGGTAGCTAGAAAACCAATTCTGTATCTTGCTATGAGCGATGCTTTCTCTTTAAGCGACCTTATACTCGTTACGCCATAAAGCAGAGGGAATAAACCAATCAGTATTTCACTTGTTTAACTAAAATCATGAGCCCAATGGACACTCCGATAGCGAAGAGGTTTTTTGCTTTAAAGTCTCGTGCCATTTTAAGGTGTTCCATATTACTATAGCAGAAAGTAGAAATAACACAATTACCGTCTCTAAATTTTTAGCTATCAAGTGATGGACTGTATTAGTCCCCAAATAAATTATAACAGTAATAAGGCTACTAATTGATCTTTAAAAAATTTCTTTAAGATCTCCCTTAAAACATAAGCTCCGGCTAAAGTGTAAACAGCGCTCCCGTGACAAGCGCATAAACATAAGGAGGACTAAACCCATTAGGCGGAAAATCAAAACCTAAAGCAATAGCGTGACCAATTAAAAACCAAGGAAGAAAGAACAGCGCCATCCCATCATAAAAAAGTACATGGGTTTTCCTTCTTTATTTTCACTAATAAAATAAAGTGTCCCCGTTAAATCCCTCTCCGCCACTTCTTTTTTTAGCCACGAAATATCCTCCAGTAAAAAGTCATCATGAATTAAGGTAGCTGGCAAATAAGTGTAGTAACCTAAAACGTCCCATGATATCTCTTTATTGGTGATATTACTACATCTCTGGCCTATAATAAATACGCAGCATAGAAGTAGAGCTATTTTCGAAAGATGGTTTTGCCAAATTAAAAGTGTTGTGGACATTTGCACAAATTAAATAGAATATGATGTACTTCGTTAAATTTGACGTCATGAAAAATATTATTCTGGTAATTTCTGTTTGTTTCCATCTTGGTTAGCTGCGCAAAAAAAGAGAAGCCTTATTCCTCTTCGTAGCAGGACATCTTTATGGCAAACCAGGCACAAGTGATTTAGGTGTTTATACCAATTTTAAGGAGAAATTTGATTTCATAAAATCTCATAAAAACCTAAGGTTCGGTGTAATGACTGGAGATGTAGTAAGGGACGAAAAGACGAACAATGGAAAGCCTTAGTATCAGATATAGAGAACTTATCCGTTAATTGTCATCTTGCCAGAGGAAATCACGATTATGAAAATGAAAAAAATCTAGATAAATATTTTCCTAGAAATATTACTCTTTTAAACAAGGTTGCTGATTACATATTATACTAGACGCTAACATTGACGGATGGAATATTAGCGGTGAGCAGCTTCTCTTCTTTAAAAGACGAACTGGAACGAGAAAATGATCAGCAAAAACATCTATCTATATACACATCAGGTTATCTGGTTTAATCCAGCTGACCGTCCTCGATACCTGCATGTCAATTCTGAACGGGAAAGAAACCCTGATTCGAATTTTCAAACTGAAATATTACCCCTTTTAAACCTGGTTGAAGGAGAGTTTACTTTTTGCTGGAGATGTAGGTGCAGGATCATGGGCTTCTGATATTTCATACACCAGCGATATTAACAGATACATCTTATAGCTAGCGGAATGGGTGATGGTGTAAACGATAGTTTTTATCATGGTAACTATGGATGCATATTCACATCCAAAGTTCTCTGTAATCTCTGTAGATTCAACTAACAAAAATCAAGTACAGAATCTTGATCATTTTCTTAAGTAAGATGATACTTTTGACCCTAGAAAAAATAAATAAATTATATTTGTAAGAAACCTAGAACCAAAAGCAGTGTGGAATCACTTTGCTGATTTAAATGCAATTCCCAGACCTAGTAAAAAAGAAGAAGAAGTTATTCAGTTTTATGATGGACTCGGAAACAAATTAGGCTTTAAGACTTTCAATGATGAAGTAGGAAATGTTTTCATTTTGAAGCCAGGCTCTAAAGGTTTCGAGGATCGACCAAGGTTATTCTCCAAGGACATATCGATATGGTTCATCAAAAGAATGCTGATGTAGAATTTGATTTTGCAACGCAGGGAATAGACATGATAGTTGAAGGTGACTGGGTAAGAGCGAACGGAACTACCCTCGGGTCTGATAATGGAATAGGTGTAGCTATGATTATGGGCCCTTCTTTCTTCTAAAGATTTAGATCACCCGCCACTAGAAGCACTGTTCACTATAG